>CAZKUN010000053.1:0-37500 GCA_964555935.1 uncultured Armatimonadia bacterium
TGAGTGGTACCGTTAATGGGGGGAGGTCATGATGGGTCTCGTTCTTATACCGGGCCTGAATTTGGGCCGAGAAGTCGATCTTGCCCTTTACGGGCGTGATGTCATCAAATGCGAAGCCGTCTGCCTTGAACTCAAGGCCGGTGAGGCTGAGCTTTGGAACGGTCAAATGGCACTCGCCGCACTCCATGCTCAGATTCCTGGCCAGATGGGGCATTGCGCCGGCGCTGCCGGCGAACACGACCATCGCGGTGATGGCCAGAAATACCGTGACTGCGGATCTCATCTGCATGTGGTGGTCCTCTTCGGACGGGATGCCCTGCTAACGTTGCGCGTTTCGTTCCACGAGTCGGCCGAGTCTCCCTCCTCGCGGAGCGGGTGAGAACGAGCGGGGCCGGGCGGCGTGGCCAATTGGCCCGGCGCCCGGCCCCGATACGGCTCTACGCAAGCGGCAGGCCTAGAACAGGCCTTCAGCTTGCACCATGAACTGCTTGTTGCCCGTCTCGTGACGGTACTCGGCACGGAAGCGCTTCGTCCAGTCGGCCGTGGGCGTGTCGAAGTTCGCGTAGAAGATCCCCGCATCTCGGTCGGTGGCGCCACCGTGGTGGTCGTATCGGGCGCCGAGAGCGAAGTGCTCGCTGAACATGTATTCCTCCTCGAAGCTCAGCCGAAGGGCGTCATCGCCCGTGGACCAACCTACGTTGAGGGTCTGGAAGCTCTTCTGGCCGCAGTTGTTCTGAGCGACGCCGCCGAAGAGCGTTTGGCCTTCGCCGATGAAGGAATAGCATCCATAGGACTTCAGCCCGCTGCGCCGGTAGCTCTCCATGAAGACGCCTTCGGGGCGCGAACCCAGCTCGAAGTCATCGTTGAACGCCAATTCGCCGCGGAAGGGGATGACGACGTTGTGGGTCCAGCCTCTGATGGGGCTGCCGCCGGAGTCGCCATCGAAATAGGAGAAGCTGAGGCTTGGGCTGCGGCTGGCGTAGGAGAATGCGCCGACTTTGGCGTCGAATGCGAGCGGCGTAGAGATGGAGAGTCGGTGCGAGACATCAACCTGGCTGCCGGCGCGGAACTGGCCGGCGGTCAGCGACAGGTTGTCGTCCAGGCAGATCGGTGTCCTGAAGTAGAGATCCTCGAACCGACCGTTGCGGACGCGGGTGCTGCCGTCGCCGCGGCGCGAGTTGTTGAAGGGCAACCATTCGGCGAAGTAGTAGCCGCCTCGCTTGTTGATTGGGGCGGCGCCGATGATCTCGACCTCGCGGAGGTAGGTGTCATTCCACCCGGCCGAATCTCGGTCGGTGTAGCGTCCCTGGAGCAGAAGGGAGAAGTCGATGGTCTCTTCGTCAACGATATCTAGGCCATCAAACCGAAAGCCGTTGGCCTGAAACCCGAGACCGGTTGTGTTTAGCTTGGGCACCGTGAGATGGCACATGGTGCAGCTGACATCATACTGGCGAGCCCAGTGTGGGACTGCCCAGGCGGAACTAGCCAGTAGGGCTGCGGCGATGATGAACGGAACCATCACCATTAGACGGCGTTTACGATTCATCGTGAGCCTCCTTGGGATTACGGATCGTGGGTTCGGAATGCGGATTCGTTAAGCGGACCAATACTACCTTGAAAGTCAGGAATTGACAATGGAATACGCCCTAAATGCGTTGGCGATCGTGTTGGTGCTTGTTGCTTGCTCGGGGACCGCGTCCGCATTGACGGTGATCCCGCCCGGGCCGGTGGTGGAGGGTGGCGAGGTGGAGGTCCGGCTGGCGGTGAGTAACCCGAGCGCTGAAGCCGGTGAGTTTCGCGTCCGCTTCTACTGGGATGTGGCTGAGCACGCGAATCTGGTTGAGGCTCGTGGCGTGACCGTCGCCGGCGGGCAAACGGAGGTCGTCGCTGCCTGGGCGCCGACCGAGGGGCGAGTGGGGGAGCGGACGATCCTCGCCCAGACGCGGGCTCCGGACGGCACCGTGACTGAGAGTCGGTTCGCGCTGGAGGTGCGTGACGGCGAGACGGCCGCCGTGCCGGTGCTGGCGGGTGGCTGGCTGGATCCGGGGATTCTGCACGCGGGGTTTGGGTACCCGAGAGATCGCGAAGTGACGGTGGCGGACGTGAGGGACGTGGTGGACGCGATGCACGACGTCGGGATGGACACGGCAATCGTGACATACGTGGAGTTCTTCGGCCCGTATTACCCGAGCGAGATCGAGGAGTTCGCCGAGCCGCTGATCGACTTCGATGTGGTGGGCACGATCCTCGAGCAAGCTGACCGCAATGGGATGCATGTCTTCCTGGGGCTGAGCCGCGGTGATGATACGTTGCTGCTCTGGGACGGACTGGATGATCCCGAGCGAATGGCGACGGGCATCGACCTCGGGACGCGCGTGGCGGCGGAGCTATGGGAGCTGTACGGGCATCACCCGTCGCTATACGGCTGGTACCTCACCCACGAGGCGAACGACATCGCGAAGGCGGGGGCCTACTACGACGCGGTGGCGGACTTCTGCAAGACGCTCGCGCCGGAGAAGCCCGTGCTTGTCGCCCCGGCGGGCACGCCGATCATCAGCCCCGAGATCCTGCGCAACAGCCACGTGGATATCTTCGCCTACCAGGACGCGGTCGGCGCGGGCTACAAGGACTACAAGTACACTCTCGACCCCGAGCAGCGGATCGCGGAGCTTGATGAAGTGTATGGGCACTACCGCGACACGCACGCGGGCACTGGCAAGCATCTGTGGACTGATTTGGAGATCTGGCGGGCAAATCCCGAGACGGGGTACGCCCCGTTCAATCCGGCGCCGATCGGCGAGGTGAAGCGCCAGATCGGGATCGAGGCAAAGTACGTGGAGTTCATCACCGCGTATGAGTTCTTCTGCAGCATGGCGCCGCCGGAGAGCACGCTACGGTTGGGCGGCGACGAGGCGGTGAGGCTGTATGAGGGTTATCGGGAGTGGGTGGACGGCAGGGCGCGATAAATCGCGCCCCTACGGGGTCGTGCCGCCGGTGATGGCTTCGAGGGCGGAGGCGCAGTCGATCGGGGACATCTCGGCGATGGCTTCGTCGGAGAGCTGGTTGAGGGGATCGAGGAGCTTGGACGCCATCTCGTCGTCGCCGACTCGTTGAGCGGCTAGACCGTACCAGATCTGTCTTTGGGCGGCTGTGGCGTCGAACTCGGGTAGAGGGTTGTCGGCGACGATTTTCGCGAGGACGGACTGATCCGGGCCCTCGGGGCGGCCGATTCGCATGAGCGGGAGCACCTGGGCCATGACGTCAGGGTACCACTTCTCCAGCGCAAACCCCATGTCGCCATTCATGTCGCGATACCAGGCGAAGTAGCCGCGATCCTCGTCGTAGAGCGTTCGGAGTTCCTCCTCGGTCCGGTCGGCCAGTCGCCGCGCGTGGGATGCCATGCCCGGGTTCTCTAGGGCATCGAAAATGAGCGCGGCGCTACGGAAGCCGACGATCACCTCGGCATTGTCCATCGTGTATTCGATAGCGTAACTGGGCTTGGCGATGGTCAGGCCGTCGGGCTGCATTGTCAGCAGGATCCCGGAGAGAGCGAGGAAGCAGCTTCGCTCGCGCTCGCGCAGCCACTCCGTCGGCGCGCCCGTCACGCGGTAGCGCTCCGAAACGAGCCAGAGGTACATCGCGGCGTAGGAATCGGTGGAGTCCATGTCGCCAGTAGTGGTGAGCGTGTCATCCGCGTTGAAGGTGTAGTCGGTAACGGTGCCGTCGGCCTGCATGTGGCCTCGGTACCAGTCGATCCAGGTATCGGCAGCGCTGAGACAGCGCTCGTCATCGATGGCCTCGTAGGCTCGGAGGAGACCGTATGCGTGGAAGTGGGCGAAGTAGGGGATCAGCCCACCCGCGCGCTTATCGAGCGTGTCGGTGAAGAGCACGCCCGTGGGCTCGTGATGGCATGCGAGGATGCGGTCGGCCAGAGCCCGGACGACGGTCGGGTTGGGCGCGGGCTGTGCGGCGATGGGACTATTGAGCGCGGCCAGGAGCATGAGCATACGTGATCCCTCAGTCTACCGTGATGAGAATGTCTGCGAGCGCGATGCCGGCTAGTTCGAAGGGAGCGGGCGAATCGCCGACCGGGCATTCGAAGGTGGCGGGCTCTTTGATGAAGCTTGGATTAGCGATGATGAACTGTCGAGGCGCGAGCTGGGCGGCCGCGAGCGCGATGGTGTGGGGCAGGCCGAGCGCCGTGGCCCGCGCGTTCGCGCGATTGGCGGAGATGGTGATGCTCGCGGCTTCGCCAATCGCTCGGAGCGTGATGTGGGGCGTCCCCTTCGCGTCGCGCCACTCAACAGCTTCGACACCGGGCACGGGGGTAGAGATCCCGATATCGACGGAGGGTCTCGGTGTCTGGGCAAAACGCTTGGCGAGGCCGCCCGGCAGCGAGAGTGGGTCCGCGAGATCGGTGGCGTAGTGGCGTTTGCCACGTACCGCCGCCCTCTCTCGGGCGAAACGCGGCTCGCCGTCGATGAGCGGCGAATGGAGGATCGGGCCGGGGACATCCGGCGTGTAGACCGGCGCGAGCCAGCGACCGGGGCCGAGCTTGAGGATGGACCGCTCCCCAGCCCAAGAACCGGAGAGACCGTAGTCTTCGGTCTGGGCGAAGGCGCGGGCGTCGGAGTTCTGCGGCGGGTACGCGAAGGCGACATCGGGTTGGCGGGTCAGCCAATTGAGATCGGCGCGCGCGGCGCGGCCGAAGGTGGCCAGCCACTCGAGCTGGCGGGGATCGTTGATGAGTTCGAAGATCGTCCAGTTCTTGTCGCCGTCAGACCCCGCGAGACTGAGCCCGAACATGAACACGCCGCGCGCGCCCATGCCGAGCAGCAGGTTGAGGTCTGAACACATCTCCTCGCGCGTCTGGTAGGTGATGTGGCGGTCGGTCCACGTGACGCCGTTGTACTCCGTGACCAGGCACCACATGGGGCGTTTTGCCTGGACGACTTCGGCGTAGGTAGCGGCTCCATTGAACGTGCCAAGGCGGTCTCCGCCCGCGTAGCTCTCCATGCCCAGGCCGTCAAGCCCGCCGGAGTCGTCTTGGTTGCTCCAGACCCGCGTCGCCTCGTGGTGGCGCTTGGCGATGACGGGAACGTCGACGACCTCTTTGAGCCCATCGCAGAGGTCGTTGAGGCGGCGCTGGATGGAGAGTTCGCGCGCCTCGCAGATGTCGTCGTGCATGCGGCTGAGCGCGAGGTCGACGGCGAACGACCGTCCTGACTCATGGTCGAGCGCGCTGGCGTCAGGCTGGGGGACGAGGCGGGCGGCTTGCTCGTAACTTGCGGGCGATTCGCCCAGCGCCCAGGACGCGGCGAGATCGCCCACTGAGCGATAGCGCGCGCGGAGCAGCTCGGCGAATTCGCCGCGCCACTCGGGATCAGCAGGCACGAAGGCGCGGGGAGGGTTGTACTCGTTGCCGATGGGGTCGATGAGGAAGCGAAGGCCCGGGCCGAAACTGAGTTGGCGGAGGTACCCCTGAGTGTCCTCCATGTCGGCGTCAGTGATCCACCGCGCGGTTGTTTCCTCGCCGGACGGGACGGCGTAGCCCTCGATGGTGCTCTGCGGCGGAGTGCAGATTTGGAGCCCGTAACGGAAACCGAGTTCCTCGATGATGTCGATGACGTGCTGTAGGCGGGCCGGCGGGACGCGGCGGACGGGATTGATGTAGAGGTCTTCGATCTCGTGCTCTCGGATGGTGGTCAGCACGCGGCGGTCTCGGTCAAGCGCGGCGTCGGAGTCCTGCCAGAATGAGTGACCGCCGAACATGCCGCCGAAGGGCACGTACGGCTCGCCATCCCAGATCAGCACGTGGTCGGACGTGATCTCCCACGGGTGCTGTCCGCCGTCGCGGTCGGTGAAGGTGCCGGAGGCGGATGCGGTGACGGTGAGGATGAGGGCGGACGCGATGGTGAGCAAGCCGGAGCCTCCGAGAGAATAGTGCCTCCCTGGTTCGCAATGGACCGGGCGAAGGCCTCCGATGGGACGCGAGGGAAGGGGAGGGCATGAGAGCAGAAGAGCGCCGGGTTCTCGTCATCGACGTGGGGAGCAATACCGTCCGGGCCATCGCCGCCCACATCTCGCCATCGGGCGAGGCGGTGATTGACTACCAGGCCGGCGGCATGACCGCTCTCGGCGGAGGGCTGTCGGGGACCGGCGAGATGTCCGATGAGGCGATTGCCGCGACCGTTGAGATGGTGACGCGGATGGTGTCTGAATGCCGGGGCATCGATCAGACCCACTGCGTCGGGACGGCGGCGTGTCGCGATGCGAGCAACACCGAGGTGCTGGTCCGCGCGCTGCTGGAGGAGGCCGGCGTCGAGCTTGAGGTGATCTCCGGGGAACTCGAGGCGGAATTCTCGCACGCGGGCGCGATCGACGCGGTGGGCGAGTCGGGCAGAACAGGATCGGTGGTCATCGACATCGGTGGCGCGAGCACGGAGTTGGTGCGGGCTCGGGGCGCAACGCTTGACCTGACGAGTCTGCGGATCGGCGCTCGCTCGCTGACGGAGACATGGTTGCGCTCAGACCCGCCGACGGGAGAGGAGGTCCGAGGGGCATGTGCCGCGGCGCGAGAGGTGTTGGTGGAGGCGCTGCCGATGCTTCGGGAGGCAGCGGCGGCAGTGGCGGCGGGTGGCACGGCGCACGCGGCGGCTCGGTGTCTCAACGAATCGGTCCTGAGCGCGGACGGATTGGGCGAACTGGTGGGTGAGATGAGCGCCGCAGCCTTGGTGGATCGGCGCAAGATGATGCCGTTTGACCCGGCACGGGCAGCGATCGTGGTGGGTGGCCTGGTGATCCTGGAGGCAGTTGCAGCAGAGGCGCCCGGGCAGCGGGTGACGGTGAGTCGGGGCGGCCTGCGAGAGGGCGTGCTATTGGAGCGGGCGGGGGCGACGACGGTGCGCGTGGGGTGAGTGGGAGTCAGTCCGACGGCGGCCGACCTCTGCCTTTGCGCCTGAGATCCATGGTTGCTGTGCCCGTGCCCTCTTCGCGCATCGTGACCCGGTCGGGGTGACCGGTCATGCGGATCATATACAGGTTTTCGCGGGCCTTGCTGTATCCGATGGCGACAACCAATTCCTGCCCGCGACGCCACACGATGCGGGCGCGATGGAAGTACTGGCTCTCGGGGCTCCACACCTCAACCGTGCCGGTATACCCACTGCTGAAATCAAACCAGTACTCCGTCCCGTCCGACGCGCCCCACCCGCCGTTGAGGTGCTTGGCGGCCTGCGTCTTCTTGATCCGGTCTCCCAACACAAAGACGCTGTAGCCGATCACGATGGCGATCAGCACAATGCCGACGGCGCCGCCGAGTCCGCAGCGGATGAAGGCGCCCTCTGGGTTGCCGGATTCTTCGGTGCTCATTGACGCACCCTCGCTGTGATTCGGACTTCCACGATGTAGCCGCCCGCGACATCCAGCTCAATGGCGCTCTCGCCGCTCGCGGCGCGGGTGAGCGTACCCTCACTGACACTGGCAAGGTCGAGCGGCACTGTGATGGTCACTCTCTCCTCTTCAACGTTGCGCCGAGAGAGGACTATCTCAACGTTCTTCCCCGACCGTCCCCAGACAAGGCCGCCGGGTGCGGAGATGCCTCCCGCGTCGCACGTGCCCCCGCGGAATGCAGCGACGGCACCGGCCGAGCCGTCAGGCAGCACAGCGCCGTGCAGCCCGGAACGACGGGTGACATTCACGGGCGGGCTCTTGGCGATGCGAGCGTAGTGCTTCTCGCTGACTCCCGCCACGACGAGCGCTGCGTATTCGTGCGGCTCGCCGGGATCGCTTCGAGCGGTGACCATGAGGTACTCGTTCTGAAATTCATCGGCCGGACCGTTGAGTTGGTTGACAGTCGTGCCGGTGACCCGCAACGTCTCGGGCGCCGCCACCGCGGTCCCGTCGAGCACAACGACACCGGCGCCTCGGTGATAGAGCGGCGCGCTCGCGACGTCGTCGCGGATGGGCAGCGCGAGCAAGGTGGTCGAGAGCGGCTCGTCAAGCGTGGACGTCAGACCGCTCCCGAGCATGACCAGCATGTTGCCGAAGGTAAGGTAGGATTTCTTGCCTGTCAGACTTCCCGCGTCGGTCGTGAGTTCGTAGTCGGCGGCGATGAGGCCGGCGTTGCTCGTTGACGCGCATCCGATCATCCGCGACTGGGATACGGTCTCTCGCTTCCGCGCCAGCGAGTCGCAACGCGTGACGCCCATCAGCCGATCCCAGGGCCGGTTGTACTGCGTGTCGGCTTCGAGTTCGCGCCCGTCGGTCATGAGCACGACAGATCCCTCGCCGACTTGCTGAGCGGTGAGGTTCTCGTTCGCGATGCTAAACCAGCCCTTCGTGTCGCACGCAAGCCGAACGCTGAGGAAGTGCGCGTCGGAGCGGGAGACGATCATGTCCGAGTACGGATACGCGCGGACGCCGCTGGCGGGTTTGGCTTTGCGGACGGATTTGAGGTGCTCGGAGAGGCTCGCGGAGAGCGCGGGCACGACATTGAGCAACCCGTCGATGTCGCCGCCAACGTAGTCGTTGAGCGTGGAGAGCGCGGCGTCACGGGCCGGCGCGAGTCCAGCGTCCAGGAACAGCACGGCCGCGCGGGCAGCGGCGGATGAGCGATAGGCGCCCGGGCGGGTCGCGGCGCGGCCGCTGCTGTAGGGATTGAACTTGCCCTTGTAGCTATCCCACACGGCGTAGTCGCGGAAGAATCTCGTCATGGCGTCGATGGAGTGCTCGGGCAGGGCGAAGCCGGTGCCGGCAGTGAGGTACATGTACTTAGTCACGTCGCCGAGCATCGCGGCGCCGTATCCCATGTTGATCCCGTTGCCGTGCTGGTGGAAGGAGCCGTCGGGCATGATGCCGTCACCTTTGGGCCCGTCAACGCGGGCGATGGTGCCGAAGATCTCGGCGCCGCGCTTCATCAGCTCCTCGTCGCCCGACAGCATCGCGAGCCGCAGTGCGTTGCCGCCGATCCAGATGGCATTCGCGCCGGTGCCGGGCTTCTCGAATCCCAGGACCACCGGGTGGTTTCCCTGCCAATACATCGCCTGCATGTAGTGCTCGCGCAGCTCGGGCTCCACTGCGTCGCCGGCGAGCAACAGCGCGCTGTTGATGCGGCTGGTGGCCCCGATGTCCCACGCCCACCAATTGTTCGGCCTCTCGCCGCCCGTCTTGTAGAACCTGGCGCCGAATTCGAGAGCCGCATTGAGGGCCTCGGCGACGTCGGGGTCTTCGTATAGCTCGCCATGCGGGCAGGCGTAGGCTCGCGCCAGCGCCCGCGGTTTGGAGTAGTAGCCGCCGTCGTAGGCGATGTGACGGTCGGTCAGGGCTTTGATCTCGCCGAATGAGCCGTAGTGCTCGTCGTTTGGATCGGTGATCTGTCGGTCCACGAGCCCACGGGCGGCGCGGGTGATGAGATCGACGGCCTGCTTGACGCTGTCGAGTTCGGGATCCGCCGCCCGCAAGGTCTCCAGGTCGAGCCAGCGATCTCGGACGACTTGGCTGTCGCCGGATGCGTGGGCCTGGTACTCTCGCGCGGGGTAATTGTCCGCGGCGGTGGCAATAGCCGCTGGAAGTACCATCAATGGGACCATGATCCGAGTCATCATGCGCTCCGTCCGCCCTTCGCTGCCATTAGCTGTGTCGCCACTCGGACTTCCGAGCGCAGGGCCAGTTTCCCTCCTTGTCGCTGTCGGCTGCGCCGCAAGGTGCCGGATCGCCTCGGCGCGAAATCTCCGGCACCATGGACAACACCACCTACCGATCGCTCCTCCACCACATCCAATCGCTGCTGGTCGTAGACACGCACGAGCACATGGCCACCGAGGCGGACTTCATCGAGGGGACGTGGGACTTCACCCACCTGATGAGCTATACGGGTCTTGATTTGGGGCTGGCTGGGATGTCGTCCGAGCCCTGGGGAGGCACGCAGTCGGCCATCAGTCAGGGCGATTCGCCCGAGGAGAAGTGGGAGCGGATGGCGCCGTACTGGCCGCACGTCCGCTCGGGTTGCTATGCGCGAGCGTATCGGCGCTTCCTGCAGCGGTTCTTCGGGGTCGACGACCTCAACGAACGGACGGCTGTCGAGGTGAGCGAACGAATCAGCGACTACCAGTACGAGGGCGTCTACGACAAGCATCTGCACGGCGAGGACAACATCCGCGTCATGCTTCATATGGGCGGGTGCGGGCCTCACCCAGAGCCCCAGCATTTCGCCTCGATCCTGTATCTCGACTCGCACGCGGGCCCGCTGACGCGGGGAGAGCTTGAGGGATCGCTCGGCCGAGAAGCGCCGGCGACCTATGCGGAATATGCGGATGCGCTCGGCGGCATTGCGGACACGGCGGTCTCGAACGGCGCGGTCGGGATGAAGATCGGCATGACCGCTCGGAGGCGTCCGCTGGACTTCGTGGAGCACGATGCGGCGGAGGTGGAGGCGTCGTATCGGTACCTGCTGGAGGAAGCGGACGGCGAGTGGCTCGATCCAGCAGTGCAGGCGCGACTCAAGCCGTTCCAGGACGCGGCCTATTGGGTGATGTTTGGGAAGGCGGGCGAGCACGGCCTGCCGATTCAGGTGCATAGCGGGCTGGAGTTCATGCAGCCATGGGACGGGCGTCCGACGTGCCTGATCCCAAGCCTGGTGCGCTTCCCCGAAACGAAGTTCGCGATCTTCCACGGCAGCTATCCGCACATGGCGGATCTCACCGGGCTTGCCAAGAGTTTCTCCAATGTCTACCTCGACCTGGCGTGGTTCCACCTGCTCTCGCGATTCGAAGCGCGGCGATGGATGACCGAGTGGCTCGACGTCCTCCCACACAACAAGATCTTCGCTTTCGGGGGCGACGTGATGCTGTTTTTCGGAGCGTGCTCGCACCTGGCAATAGCCCAGGAGAACGTGGCGGCTGTTCTCACCGAGCGGATCGAGGACGAACTGTGCAGCATCGACGAGGCGGAACAGCTCGCGCAGCTGCTGTTTCACGACAACGCGTGGAATGCGTTTCGCATGGAGAACTGGCCGGGGGCGGGCGAGGCATGACCGACCGAGACCAGCGGTTCGCCCGGATGCGCCAGGTGATGAATCTAGAGCGACCCGACCGCCTGCCGTGCGGTGATTGGGCGACGATCGAGTACCGGCCCGACGTCTACCACCTTGGTGACGCAGAGCCTCTGCCCGACGCGGGGGTCGTCGGTAGCACGCGGGATGGGAAGCGACAGACGACGCGGGACGGCGGCGTGTGGGCGACGGATGCGCGGGAGAAGTACCGGACGCCCGAGGACGTGTTGGCGGTGGATCTCGACCAGTTCGAGGTAGAGGATGTCGGCTGCGCAATGCTGGATGCGATGTGGCAACTCGCGGACGACAAGGCCGAGACGCATGTCCCCGTGCCGATGCACTATGGCACGCTCGTGACGCGCGCGACGATTGAGTTCGGGTGGGAGCCGTTCCTGCTGGCGGCGGCGCTAGACCCCGAGCGGTTTTCGGCGATCCTCGATCGCTTTGGCGAGGCGTCACTGGCGGTGGTGAGCGGCTGGGCACAGACTGAGGGCGTCGAGCTGATGTGGGTGCATGATGACATCGCGGCGACCCGCGGCCTCATCCTCAGTCCCGAATACTTGCGCCGGTGGGTCTACCCATGGTATGAGCGGATCTTCAGCGCGATCCACGCGTGCGGGCGGAAGGCCGTCTACATGAGCGATGGCTACTACGTTGAGGCGCTGCCGGATCTGCTCGCGTGCGGACCGGATGGGTTCATGATCGAGTCGAGTTCGATGGATCCGGCGGAGTTCTGCCCGCGAGCGGGAGCCGACAAGCTGTTCCTGATCAAGACCCACAACCAGAATATGGATTTCGGAACGCCCGGCGATATCGAGGCTGAGCTGCGCAAGTTGGGGGATCTGCACGAGGACTTCCCCGGTATGATGATCTATCGCGGTGGCGGGAATCCGCCTCCCGAGAACGCGCGGGCGTTTACCGAGTTGTATGAGGAGCTGCTCGTGTATTAACGGCCGACGGTGAACCCGCGCGAGGCCAGGACGTTGCCCGCCTCGTCGGCGATCCGGATGCTGTAGTTGCCGGCGGGGTAGCCGCCCGCGCCGGACGCGCTCCATGAGAACCAGACCGTGCCCTTCTTGCCGCCAAGCTCGGTCTCGCTCGTGGTTTGGCCGAGCGGGCCCTGCCACGAGGCGGTGAGTTTCTTACCCGCGCTCATGCCGTCGTACTCCATCCACGCGTAGACCTTGGAGACGGTCGAGAACGCGGTCGCCGGATTAACCGGTCGGCCGTCCTGAAGAGCGTCAGAGATGACGAGGTTGCCGATGCTCCCGCCGCCTCCTGTCGATTGGGCGATGGCCTTGCTGACGGCGGCCGTGATCTTAGCTGGCAGCTCCTCAGCCGTGTCGCTGGTGACCACCTCGCCGCGGCATCCGTCAGCGATCTTCCCGAACTCGGCCAAAGTGGTCGGATCAACGCGTCCGCCATTAGCCACGGCGATGGGGTAGATATCGGCGGGGTCGACTTCGAGGGCTCGCCTCTCAACATCGCCCAGAGAGTACCTGGCCTTGGTCCCGGTGTGCGGTGGGGCATCACCGATGAGGACTATGATCTTCAGGACGCCGTCGCGCCAGCTACTGTTGATGGCGGTCATCAGACCCGTGTAGACGGCCTCGGGAAGGTCGCCCCCGCCGGCCGCGGTGATGCTGCGGATGTCCTTCTCCATCTTGGCCGTGTCTGTCGTCCAGTCCCACTGCTTGACGACCCGTGATTCCGTGTGGTCCGAGAAAGTAACCAGTCGGATCCGTATGTCGCCTGCCTGCGCCTTCAGTTCGTTCATTATCTTCGAGGTGCTAGCCGCGACGGCAACGAGTTCGTCTTTCATGCTGGATGTCGAGTCGATGCAGAAGACGAGGTCGACCGGCTTGGACGCGGCTGGTTTCGCGACGACTGTCTCGACGGCGTCGCCGCGGCTGTCCTTGAGCGTCACCTTGAAGGCGTTCAGAGCCGGGTCCCACGTTGCGTCGATCGGGAGCACGACCTTCCCGTCATCGTAGTACGTGCCTCTCGCGGTCAGCGTGCGCAACCGCGGGCGGTACGTGCCTTCAATCACGACGGTGACCCAACTGCCCGGTTTGGTGATGGTGCCAAAGACGCTCAGAGCCCCCGAGTCGTGCGGCGTGAGGGTGAACGACAGGTTGTCCTCGTTGAAGACGCGGTTGACTCCGAGGGTCGCGGTGTAGCGTCCCGGCTTGGGCTGGTCGGCAGCGCGCGCAGTGCCGGCGAGCGTGGTGGCCAGTAGCATGGCGACGGTCGCTGTGGTCGCCCAACCATACGTCCGAGTTGCCTTGAGATAGCGGCGCATGTCGATCACCCTTCCCGGCTCGTGCTATTGGGGTATGTGAGGTCCATTATTCCAATAACGCCCAGCCCACCTGCCTGGCCTTGCGTTTGGGCCTGGGAAGGTGCGCCTGTTGGCGGTGATGTAATCGGGGATAGCCTCAATGGGGGAGAGAACGACAATGGCCAGCATGGCTCGATTCGGTCTTCTTTGCGCGCTTGCAGTTGCCGTGGTCCGTGGCAATGCCTTGGCCGCCCCACCCGAAGAGTCGGGACCCGTGTTCGTGCGATTCCGAGTGCTGGAGCCCGATCGAAGATTCGTGGCGCGGATCGGCGGATGGGGCGCGAGCTGGATTCACGTGCCGAACTGGTCGGTGCCGAAGGCGCTCGTTCCCGCTGACCGGAGCCTCTGGAGCGACACGGCGGATTGGGTGCAACCAAACGAGTGGACCGAGTGGGTGGATCTCTCGGATCGCAAGTGGCACGGTCGACTGGATCGCGAGGGCGGCATCGCGGAGTGGCCGGCGCTGGGGATTCAGCTTCGCGGCGACCAGGACACGGGGAAGGTGCAGGCGGACGCGGACAACATCTTCGCGGCGAATGCGAACTACCCCGGCCCGGTGACGATGGAGGTGCAACTCGCCACGGCGCCGCGCGAGGACGCGGTGGCGAAGGCGTTCACGGAGTCAGGCTCCCACGGTCAGATCGCGTTCCTGCTGCCCACGCCGCTCGACAAGCACATGGATGAGTTCGAGACGGGCACGGAAATGGCGGCGCGGCACCGGTCGTGGGCTGATGAGGTTACGGGCGGCCAGCCGGTGACCCTCGAGCGCATGAGCGTTGCGACGAGCTTGTGGGGGCACTACGACCCGGAGCTGTGCCGGCAAGAGATCGGGACGCTGAAACTGCTGGGCTTCAACTCGGTGAACGACGGTCGTTGGCCGGATGTCATGCGAGACGAGGGCGTGTCGCCATTCTGGCAGACAGGCCTTGAGCCCGACCCGGAGTTGCAGGAATGGCACTGGCACAAGTACATCACGCCGCGGCTTGCCCAGTTCGAGGAAGATCCGGAATCGCGCTGGCCATTCGATGAGGCCCGTTGGGTGACGATTTCGGATGAGATTAAGGTGCTGGACCTGCGGGGGATGGTGCCGAACACTCTCAACGGCCAGTTCCGGGCCTTCCTGACGCGGAACAAGATCGAGCCCGCCCAGCTTGGGCGCGAGAGCATGGGGCAGGTCAAGTTCCCGCTGGAGGCGATCTTCGAGGCGAACGCCTCACCTCGCGACGCGGAGCTTCCGGAGCGGCGGCTGTTCTATTGGGCAGCGCGGTTTGGGCAATGGTGGAGCGCGAAACAACTGCGGCAGAAGACGGACCTGATCCACAAGGCGTTCCCCGGCAAGAAGACGCACACAATCCCCGCGGACCACGCGTTCCTGAACGCATGGGGCACGCCGTGGTTGGGGATGAGCTACCGGTTGCTGGATCTGTTTGAGCTTGGCAAACAGCAGTCCGTCGACCTGATTGGCTCGGAGGATTGGCTGGGGCTGAACCACATGTACGGTCCGGGTTCGACGTGGACGGGAGCGCAGACATTCGAGTACTTCACGGCGCTTCTGGCGGCGGGCATCGCAGACCCGAGCAAGCAGGAACTGGTCGCGTGGATCATGCCGAGCGACGAGGGATTCCTGCGGCTGAAGGCCTTTGGCGCGATGGCGCAGGGGGCGAAGCACTTCTACTTCTGGACGTATGGCCCCACGCATATCGGCACGGAGAATTACTGGTCAGACCTGAAGAGCGAGTACGTGGGTATCGCGAAGGTGCTGCGGGATGTGGCGCCCGTTGAGGACGTCATCTGCGACGCCCATCCGGCGCGCGATCCGGTGGCGATTCTCTACTCGGTGAGCCAGGATATCTGGTACCCGGATGACCCCGCGTGCTTTGTTGAGAAGCGCTTGCTCTGGCATGCCTTGCGCCACCTGGGAGTGCAGCCGCAGTTCCTGCGCGAGGACGATGTCGCGGCGGGCGCGCTTGATGAGTATAGGGCGCTTTACGTGGTTGATCGGTGTGTCTCAACAGCGGCCGCGCGGGCGATTGACGCGTGGGTGAAGGGCGGGGGAGTGCTCTACGCGTCGGCCGGGGCGGCGAGTATGGACGAATACGGCGATCCGCAGTCGACGCTCGCGTTTGGGCTGGGCACCTGGCCTGCTGAGGCGCATGAGTTCGCCGCTGAGCGCCACAGCTACAACGAGCGTACGGATCTCCCGGGCCTGAAGCCGATGGCGCAGGCGACCGTGCAGCTTCCGGGCGGCGAGGCGTTCACGCTTCCAGTGCTCGGGTACAAGCACGATATCCATCTGGACCAGGCCGAGGCGATCGGCCACTTCGATGATGGGAAGATCGCCGCGGTGACGCGCGAGCACGAGCGCGGACGGGTCATCTATCTAGGCTTCATGCCGATGCTTGCGTACGGCCAACTGGCTGGCTTCAAGCCGACGACGCTGGAGGAGAAGTGGCCCGCCGAGCCGCGAGAGTTGGTCGCCTGGGCGCTACGGGAAGCGGGCGTCGAGCAGCGCGTCGAGACGGACGTGCCGGTTGTCGAGGCGACGCTTCTCGAAGGCACCCCAGCATCGGCGGTATTGCTCGCGAACTTCACCTACGAACCGGTTCAGGAGTTGACCGTAACGGTTCGCGCCGCGCGGAAGTTCGCGTCCGCTACCAGCACTGAGAACGGCGAGGTTGCGCTGGAGAATGTGGATGGCGGCGTGCGTTTCACGCTGCCGCTGGAATGGACGGATATTGTTGTTCTGAAGGAGTAGCCGCCTATCGCGACTCGACCACGAAGATGGGCTCGCCGCTGACCGTCACGCCGACGCTGTCGCTCTCGACCGAGGTCGGGACGTCGTCGCCCATGTGGCTCACGACGCGGAGCACTTCGCCGTTGATCGGCAACTCGACATCCGTCGACTCGCCCTCCGACCACAGCACCGTGATGCGCTGGTCCGCGCGCTCGAAGCGGTAGGCGCGGACGGCTTCGCCTAGCCTCACGCGCCGACGGTACTCGCTCCCCGCCACCAGGCTTGTCATGTTCTCCATCGCGAAATACGCCGGCTTCGGCTCGCCCGAGAGATCGGGCACTTGGTGGGTCGGATCCGGGTCGTGTCGGAAGATGCCCATCCACATTATCATGTCGACCTTCTTGCTGCCATACGGCTTGACGTCATGGCTGAAGGTCCACGCGAGCTTGTCGATGTCGTTGGCGATGCTGATGATGTAGATCCGCACGAGGTTCGCCGCCTGGGTCGCCTCGTCCGTGCCTTCGAGACCCGAACTGGCTCCGCCGCCCTCGCTGCAGTAGATCGGCTTCTCCGCGTCGCCGTACTGGGCCATCAGCGCGCGGAGCCGCTCGAATTGCCCCTCCGGATTCTGTTTCTCAAACGGTTGCGATTGCGCGTAGTAGTGCACGTTCATCACGTCGAAGAAATCAGCCGCGCCCTCGTCGTAGCATTTCTCGATGAAGCCGAAATCGATGCCGGCCGTGTTCATGCCCACAACGCGCGCGTCTGGGTTGCCGCGTTTCGCGCCGATGTACGCCGCGCGCTCGTACGCCGCGTAACTCCGGGCATGTGGCCGACTCGCCCAGTAGCCTCTCGGGAACCCAAACACGGGATCGCGCGCGACATTGGGCTCGATCCAGGGCAGGAACCAGTCGACTCGCCCCTTGCAGTGCTTCGCGATGCGGTGGAAGAACTCGCCCGCCGCGTCAAGGTCATCTGGCCCAAATGTGAAGTCCCAGGCATGCTCGCCCGCGTGGCTAGGTCGGATCCAGTCTGGCGTACCCCAGAAGGTGACAGTGAGGTCGATTCCCGCATCCTCCGCGCGCTTCATCCGCTCGTCAGCGTGGGTCCACTTGAACTGTCCTTCCGTCGGCTCGAGGGTCTTCCAGTCCCAGTAATCGCTCATCCACTGCACGCCCGCGTCGGACAGTTGGTCGGCGTAGGGCAGGCCCTGTCCGAAGACGCCGAAGGGGGACTGTCGCCCCGCGATCGGGCCTCTCTCGGTCAGGAATTGGCGCCGCAAGGTCCGCGTCGCACCGCCCTTGGATCGGGTGACGATCCAATAGCGGTAGCAGGTCATCGGGTCGAGGTCAGTCAGGTGCGCGACGTGACGGGTGTCGCCGCTCGGCTCGGTCCGGTATCGCGGGTTGGTGGTGGAGACGTCGTATTCGATCCAGGATTCACACGCGTCGCTCGTCTCCCAGCGGAGTGTTGCGCGGTCGTCGCCTCGGACGCTCTCGCGGACGTTCGTGACTGTGGGGGTAGGTGTGTCGATGGTCAGTTTGGCCGGCTCGCCGAATGATCCGGTGAACATGGATGCCGCCGGGGGCATCGGCTTCACGCGCCACCAGTAATCGCCATCCGCCAACTTCCACTCGGTCGGCACGGTCCACGTTCCTCCCTCCAGGCGAGGGACAGTGATCGTGCCATCGCTGAAGTCCGGTTCGTGCGAGAGCTGCAGGACCACGTCGCGGTCGCCGGCGCCTCGCCACGACAGCGTGGGCGCGTTGTGGCCGGCGACGTCTAGGGGCTCTGGTCGAGGGAGTTGCTCAACGGCTAGCGTGTCGAAGCTCCACACAACGTGGCCCGTCGGTCCAAGCCATGTCCCCGACGGGCGCAGTTGGACCGCGTGTTCGCCGGCGTCGAGATGCAATGGCCGGCTACGGGCGAAGGTGTGTGAGAGTCGGTCGCCGTAGCGGAGGCCCTCAATGGTGAGCGTCGACATTGAGCCCTGCCATGGACCCTCGTCGATCCGCCACTCGAAGAGGCTCCAGTAGTGCGGGTAGGCGTGCATGCCACTGCCGATGTGCAAGACGTGCGTTCCATCCGCCGGAACGTCGAACTCGCACGTCAATGGCTCCTGGTCCCACTCATCCAGCGGGACGCGGATTTCCTTGCGGGCGCCGCTGAAGCACTGGGGGTCTTGCACGTCGACCCACTGAGCCGAGCCGCTCGCCTGGTCCGAGTCGATCCAGGTGTTTGCCTCCGGCGGGGAGAGCAGGTGCAAGTCGACCTTCGTTGGCTTCTTCTCGTCGACGGTAGCGAACCAGCCGGTCGAGCCGCCGTAACCGTCGGCCGTGGCGCGGACCCAGTAGCCCTTCTCCGCCGGGGGAAGATCGGTGAGCTGGTAGCGCCCCGATTCGTCCGTGGTCGTCGAAGCCAACTCGACGCTCGGGAAGCCATCGAAGGAGTGGTATGTCTCAACCGTTACGTTGGCGGCGGGTAGCTGATCGCCTAGCGTCACCACCTCGCCGTAGATGATCCCGCCGGCCGGCTTGCCCGTGCAGGTGAAGTCGTCGAAGGTTGCGGTCACGCCGTAGACGCCAAGCCCTACCTCACCCCATGGCTCCTTGTCGTAGTCGGCCGTAACCAGCACTTGACCGTCCAGCAGCCCCTCGATCGTGCCGTCGCTTGACCTCGTCCCGAGCCGAACGCTCTCGCCGCGCGCGAAACGTTCGGCAGCGTCGGTGCCGGTCGCGTCGGCTATATGACCATTGGCGTAGATCTCAAGCGAGCCATTCCGCCGCAAGTAGATCCAACAGCCAGATCCAACGCCCGACGAGGCATCGGCGAAGAGGCAGATGCCGACCCAGTTTGGGGCCTCGGCGTCGCGGTCGATTGTGGCGGTGACTTCGACATCCACGTCCTGGTACGCTTGCTCAGCCAGGTATAGCCAGGCGCCATCGCCGGCGCGGGCCCTCAAGGCGCCATCGACGACCTGCCACTCGCCTCCGACAGCGATCCAGCTCTCGCTCGGGCCGGTGTCGAACGCGTCCGTGAAGCGTGTCGGCGTCGTCTGAGCTGTGACCAGCGAACAGAGCAGCATGGTCGCCAGCGCGAGCGCGCCGCGCGGGTGGTTCATCTTGGCAGTTCTCCCGTCTTCTGCAATTTGGGGGGGCGTCAGTTACCGGCTTTCGCCGTGAGGAGCCTGGCGTCCGCCCAGGTGGCCATGTCGCAGTTGATGCTATCGCCCGCGTCGGTCACCACGAGCCGAAGCTCATCGACTCCGTCGAGTGACACGTCGACGTCCTGCACGCCTCGAAGACCGCGCATCACGCCGGAATCGAAGACGCTCTTTCCGTCCGCGAACACCTGGAAGACGACCGTGCCGCCGATCTCAGCGGCGCCGACGGTCGCGACGAACTTGGAGTATTGCCCATCGATCCGGTAGACGATCTCCGACGGCGCGTGCGTGCCGATGCCCTTGCCGTAGCGCCTCGAGCCGAGACGGAGCGGATTGCCGGAGATGTCGCGATTGTAGACCGGAACGGGATTGCTGACCGGCCAGCCGGACACGCCTGACTCCCACTCCAAGCGGTCGGCTCGCACCCATCCCTCGCCAAGCGGGGTCTCAACGTGGACGCGCGTGGCGGGCGGCTCCGGAATCGTGACGACTTGCGTGGCGGCCGGCGTGTCAGCGATTGACCTGATGTCCGCGCGGGGGTGGGCCGCCAGTTCGTCGGCCAGTGACTGCAGGCCATCGCGAAGCGCCACGTAGTCGACGTCCGAGGTGTCGCCGAAGACGGTGCCCTCGCATCGGCCCCAGCCGCCCGCGGCCTTGGCGAGGGGAGCCATCAGCGCGCGCGAGTGCTCCGCGTCGCGTCGGTTGAGACTGAGCCACCACGTATCGTGCGCCCCGTCGCCGCCGCCATGGCACTGGGCGCATCTGCGCTGGTAGATGGGGCGGAACTTCTCGCGCGTCGCGTCCGGGAAGATGCGCCGGTTGCCCCAGTGGTAGGTCTCGTACGTGTCGTAGTAGACGGCGTTTGCGTCGACCCAGGTGCCGAGTCGCAGCAACTCGTCGTCTGAGAGCTGCACGTCGTGGTGCGTGTCGCGGAGCATCTGGATCAGAGGCGAGGACTTCGAGCCGTAGGTATATGCGGGTTGCGCGAAGACGTCCTCGGGCAGGTCCCACCGCTTCGAGTTGGCGACATTCAGGTAGGGGAGAAGCTCCTGGTAGCCGATTGTGAACATGTCGGTGAGATCATCGGTGAGCACGACGAAGTTGCCAAAGCGGTCGTGCGTGTGGCACGAGACGCAGCGATCGTTGAGGATGGGCTGGACGTCACGCAGGTAGCTGAATGGCTTATCGCCCCACGAGGGCGGCTCGGGTCGGCTAGGCGGGCTCGCCGACGCGAGGACGTGTCGGTTGACGGGCGCCGTGTGGCGCGGCTCGTGACAGCCCACGCACGTCCGGCTCTCGCCAGGCTTGAGGCAGACGACGCTGCGCATGCGCTGGATCTCCAGCTTGTCCTCGTCCAGCACCTCGAAGTAGACATTGCGGTTGGCGGGCACCGTGAAGCGCGCCGAGCCATCGGCCTCAACCGGCACGATCCCGATGATGCGCTTGATCGTGTAGATCTGCGTACCGGCCGTGATGACCACGCCGCCGGTGGTTACGCCGACGCGCGGGATGTCCTCGAGGATGCGAAGGTACTTGGCCTCGCTGGGGTCCACGCCGTCAAGCCCGACGCCGACATCAAGCAGCAGCAGCTCCGCCTCGGCATCCTGAGCGTCCGTGTCCTCCGGCGCGGGAGGCAAGGCGGCTGGCTGGACGCGCGTGATGACCGGCACGGGCTCGGCGCAGGATATCTCCGGGTCGCGGTACACGAGCGCGAGGTTGCCGTGACGGTCGCCGACATAGAGCGCCCACGAACGGTCCAGCCATGGCAGCACGGTCGGCGTGTAGGAGCAGAGGTACAGTTCCTCGGAGAGCGGCGCCGGGTCGCTGAACCAGCCGTGCCGACTATCTTCGATCTTCTCAGCGATGATTGGCACGTTGGGCGTGAGGACGCTGAGCGACTCGTTGCCGTCATGTCCGATGTAGTTGTCGATCACTCCGACCGCGCCGTGCGTCTGACCATGGTGGCCAGTGAAGAGCCCCATGATCTTGTGCGTGCCGGGCACGGGGCGTGGGAACATGACCACGTTCGGTCGGAATGTGGCATTGCCGTAATACGGTTCGACCATCGTCCCGTCGGGCTTCATGGTGAACGGGTTGTGCAGCGAGGTGACCGAGCGCTCGTTGTATTCCCAGCGGCTGTAGAGGATTCGGCCGTCGGGCAGGACCGTGGGGTTGAAGTCGTTGAAGACGTTGAAGCTGAGCTGGCGAGGGTCTGAGCCGTCCCCTTCCATGATGTGTAGCACCGGGGAGTGGCGGTTGCCGCCGCACATCACGAAATGCTCGGAGCGGTCGGAGGTGAAGCCGATCTGGCTATTGGGAAGGTAGAAGGGCTCGGCGTCGTTTTTCGGCCCGAAGGTGAGCTGCGTCGGTTCGCCGCCGCCAGGCTGTTTCTCGTAGATGTGGTAACTCTGGGATCCATCCCACTTGTCGGAGCCGTTCCCGAAGGCGAACAGGAACTTGTCAGCGTCCCAGTGCAGATGCACGTCGCGATAGACGCCCTCGCCGAGGCTATCGACTACCGGCGTAACCGCGCCATCCGGACGGACGGGCGACAGCTCGTAGATGCCTCCCCCTGGCGGGTTGATGAGGTGGTGGGCATCCATGAACGGTTGCTCGGAGTTGAAGGGCTTGCGCTTCAGGAAGGTGAGCCGCTCGAAGTCGATGCGTGATAGCAACAGCCTGTCGCGTAGCGCGCTCGCCTCCTCAAAAGACGCGCGCCACTCATCGCGGTCGGAGGGCGAGTCGATGCGGCTGCGAAGCTCGGCGAGTGCCGCGCTCGCCTCGGCGTCTGGGATGTCGCCGATGAGTTGCTCGATGCTGTCGAGGACGGCGGGCGTGTCTTCGACGCAGGTGAAGATGGGGAACCAGTAATGCGCGCCTTGGCATTCGATCTCGAGAAGAAGCACGGCGCCGCCGGGGTCAGTGAGGGTCGCCAGCAGCTCAAGCGCCTCGGATGTTCCCGGCTTCACGGTTGCCCGGCGGACAATGGGGTCCGCCGACCCGTCCGGGGTCAGCATGCGCAAGCCGGCGGTGACCTCGATGTCGGTGTCGACGACCGAACGGAGATGCAGGCGGATCGAGTTTTCGCCCGCTCCCAAGCCGGACGTGTCGTCGATGGACCAGGCGAAGGGCGCTGGCTTCGCTCGGAATCGGAGCATGCCATCGAAGCGACGCGTCCAACCATGGTACCAGTGATCATGCCCGCCGCCGCCGGGATGGTGGTAGCCTGTGACGATCTCGCCGGCCTCGTCAAGTTTGGCGAGGACAGTCTGGCCACGGTCCTCCGGCGGGATTAGGCGGTTCGGAATTGGGTTTGTCCAGAGCTGCTCGGCGCCGTCCGACGGCACGGGGAGGACTGGGACGCGCTCCTCCTCGGGCGTGTCGGCCTCCCATGCAGCCAGGATGTCTTCCCAGTCGCTGATGGCGTTGAGCGATTCGCGGAAGTACCAGTCCCAGCGGACCATATCGCTCGGCGCGGCGTGGGCCGCGACCGCGAATATGCTCAGCAATACTGAAGCCGTGATGTGCCGTGACGCGCGTGACCATCTCATAGGAATCCCACTTCGCTCCGCGCCGGTGAAGGCCCTGCGCCCTCGCGCGATGGGCGCAGGGAGATGGCCTCGCACAGGCACGCCCCGGCCTCGCCTCGCCAGCTCCATGGCGGCGGGTGATGCGCGTAGAGGTCGCCGAGACCTGGACAGGGAATACTCGTCCGGAATTGCAGGGCCCCAGGCCCAACAGCAGAGCGAGGCTTGATGAGCGCGCGCCGCGTTGCCGTCACCGGTATTGGAGTTGTCGCGCCCAATGGGGTCACGACCCGGGCGTTTTGGGATGCCACCGTCGCGGGCGTCTCGGGCATCAAGCCGATAACCGCATTCGACCCAGCAGAATACTCCTGCAGAATCGCCGGCCAGGTGGGGGAGTTCGACATCGGCGACCCCGTCCCGCCGCGCGCGGTCAAACGGATGGACCGTTTCGCGCGCCTCGGCGTGGCGGCCAGCGTAATGGCCGTCGCTGACAGCGGCCTCGACTTCTCCACCATCGACCCGAATACGGCCGGTTGCGTCGTTGGCTCCGGGATGGGCGGCGCGCTGTTTCACGAAGAACAGCTACTCCTCCTGGCGGAACGGGGCCCGAGCAGGCTCAGCGCATGGGGCGTGCCGCGGATCACGCCCAACGCCGTCGCCGCTCACATCGCGCTCGTGTTCAACCTGCAGGGGCCCAGCTTGGTCGTGTCCACCGCGTGCGCCTCGGGCACTCACGCCGTCGGCGAGGCTCTCCGGAAGATCCAGCACGGCGAGGCCGACGTGATCCTCGCGGGCGGAGCCGAAGCCCCCATCACCCCCGGGACGTTCGCCGCCTATTGCTCGCTACGTGCCCTCTCATCGCGCAACGACGCGCCGGAGAAGGCCAGTCGCCCATTTGATGCGGGCCGCGATGGTTTTGTCGTCGCCGAGGGCGGGGCGATCCTCGTGCTCGAGGAACTCGGACAGGCCCTCGACCGGGGCGCGCGCATATACGCCGAGATAATCGGCTATGCTGCGAGTTGTGGGGCGCACCATATGGTGGTGCCCGATCCCACTGGCTCCGACGCCGCCAGGGCGATCGGCCTCGCGATGACTGACGCCCGTGTCGCTCCGGCGGATGTCGACTATATCAACGCCCATGGCACCTCGACGCTGGCCAACGACGTCGCGGAGACGAAGGCCATCAAGATCGCCTTTGGCGATGGCCCATCCACGCCGCCCATCTCCGCCACCAAGTCCGTCACCGGACACGCGCTCGGCGCTACCGGCGCTATCGAGGCCGCCGTCTGCTGCCTTGCCATCGCTGACCAGACGATCCCGCCGACGGCTAACTATGAGGAACCCGACCCCGAGTGCGATCTGGACTATGTCCCCAACGAGGCCCGTCCAGCCGACATCGGCGTGGTTCTGTCAAACTCCTTTGGGTTCGGCAGCGTCAATGCCTGTCTTCTCTTCCGCAAACCCTAACCCGACGATGGGGCGTCCGAATCACCGACGACATTGCGCGCGCCAACACCCCTCGGCGCTAGGCGGCTAGTGAGAGCATGTCCGGCAGGTCTCGTGTCTCCGGCGGCGCGTCTGGTCCCAGCAGTTGGGCAAGCCGCGCGCACCAGAGGGAGATGGCTTTCAGCAGTGACGCGGCGAGCCAGCGCCGGAGCGGAGTGGGTGGCCCGGGCTTGGACGCGCATCGGAGCGCGTGGATCGCGGCGCGCGCGCAATCGGGCTTGTGCTCGCGCAGCCACTCCTCGCCATGCCCGCCGAGGTAGGCGGCCAGTCCCCAGGCGTAGCCGCGCGTGGTCTCGAATCTCGGCCGGTCATCGCGGACGGCGAAGCGGATCTGGTCGACGCAGACGCCGTGGCGCTCTTCCGCACCCGACATGTCTCCGCCGATGATCCGGATGTACGTGTCGAGCCGATCGAGGAACTTGAAGCCGCACCGATTCTCGAGCAGGCCGTCGAGCCCCTCTCCCTCGAACATGACGCGTAGTATCTCGTTTCGGTCTCCTCGTTTCCGCCAGAACCCGGAGGCCGTGCGGATCTCTCCTGCATCGGTGCGGGCGAGTTCGACGAAGCAAGCGGCGGCTTCGAGTTTCTCTGGGGAACGCTCGCCCAGTTCGTCGGCAACGCGCCGGTCCAGCGTGTTTTCGGCCGGGAGACCATGGATCCACCACTGCACGGAGAGGGCCCGTGCCTTGGCACCCATGCGGGCGCCGGGCGGGACGTCGCCACAGTGTCCGGCCTCAGACGGGAACGGCGCCTCCCGCGAGATCATACGCAACACGTCGCCGAGGCCCTCGACCCATCGATGCGAGCACATCTCAAAGCCATAGCGCGGCATGGCGTCTCGTATTTGGAGGGCCCAGTCAGGCACGTCGTCGAGGGCGTCCATCATGTCGTTGATTGCGCGGATCTCAGGATCCCACTTCGCGCCTCCCGGACGGGCCGCGCCCACGGTCTCCCACCAGCCACGAAGTCGGCGTCGCAGGTCCGTGTCCGCAGTCATTGTGGGTCTCCTGGTGGGATGCTATAATCGAACAAGCGTTCGATTATAGCATGGGTAAGGAGGGTCGGTCAAGGCCCTGGGATAGGCCGTCTGGGATCGGGGCTAACGCTCGAGGGCATCTGATGCCCCGATCGCATACCACGTGTCGGTCACGGTTGAGGTGCGGCCCGGAGCGTGTCCGTAGCCGCCGTCTGGGTTCTTGCAGGTCCCCATGTAGGCGGCGGCCTGCTCCGGCTCATGGTGAGCCTCGCTGAGTTCCGCGAGTGCCATGACGCAATGGGCCGTGTTGCGGAGCGTCGACCGATCCGAGCCGGGGAAACCGTAGCCGCCATCCTCGCGGCGCAACCCCCGGAGCCAAACGACACACGCATCGCGGTTCGGCGCGTTGCCCAGCGCGCGGATGGCATCCAGCGTGTAGCCGGTGAACGGGGCGCCGCCCGGGCGATGGGTGAATCCGCCCGCGTCGGTCTGGAGGGCGCCGATGAATTCGCGCGCGCCGTCGCTCAGCTCGCCGAGGGCCAGAGCCTTGTAGGCGGTGTACTCGCACGACGAGTACCACGCGCCGTGGTAGGCGAGTTTGCCCGCGACGGGCGACGCGCCGTTGCCGCCGTCATCGTTACTCGCTCGAAGCAGCCAATCAGTCGTCGCTTCCCCATCCTCGATTTGGTGCCCCAGTCGATCCAGCGCTATCAGCGCGAAGTGGGTCCACGCGACGTTGGAGTGCCAGCCCGGTTCGATCGCGTAGCCACCATCGTTGTTCCGGCAACTCAGGACCCACTCGACGCAGGCCTGTCCGTCCGTGGGTGCCTGTCCGAGCGTCGCAAGAGCATCGACGGCACGGTAGGTGGAGTCCATGTCGCTCAGGAGGCCCGGCGCGAGGCCAAATCCGCCGTCGGCGTTCTGGCAACTCCGAAGCCACTCGACCGTGTCGCCGCCGCCGGTGGAAGGCTCGGGCGCATCCCACTTGTCGCGGCGCCCGAGGTAGAAGAGCATCGTGTGAATGCCCATCGTCCAGTCGTTCTGCCAGCGCGTCCGCATCTCGATCATGTTGTCGTAGACGGATTCGGCGAAGTCGCGGTAGAGCGGATTGCCTGTTTCGTCGTAGAGGTAGGCCCAGGCCTCAAGCATGTCCGAGCAAGCGTCGACGAAGTGGATCACCTCGCCGCCTTGGTACGTGTGGTACATGATACCGAGTTTCTCCGGCATGGTGCCGCGCGCCATCTGCCATCCGGCGATTCGCTCCAGCCCATCCAGCACGGTCTTATCGCCTGTGAGTTCGGCATACCGCGCCAGCCCAACCGCGCAGATCGCCGCCATGTGGGGGCACTCGTCAGTGGTGCTCCACCGACCCGAGCCGGCGTGGTTGACGCCGACGGCGCCGTCTTCGGCGAGGCCATCGATCAGGAAGCCGGTGAGGCGCTTCATCGTCCAGAGATAGCGGGGATTGTGCGTCGCTCGGTATAGCTCGCACAGCGCCCAGCAGGCGCGACCGTAGGCGCGCGAGCCGATCCCCGCGCCTTTCTTCCCGGCATCGAACATCTGGCCGGAGGTCAACATGCTTCGGCTGAACGCCTGGCCCGCGAGGTCGGCTGCCATCAACGAGCGGCGGTCGCCCGTGAGGTAGTAGCGGAAGAGCTGGCCCTCGATCCAGGTATGGGTGAGCGTCAGCCCGCCGTTGTTGTGGTCGGAGGGGTAGTGCGAGTGGTGGATGCCGATCTCACGCGCGTCGGGGCTGTAGTGGCAGACGTCGATGTCTTGGCTGTGGAGCGCCCAGTCCAACGCGAAGTCGAGCCACTTTCGCTCGCCCGTGCGGGCCCACTGCATGAAGAACGCCTTGTTCGCGTCGATCTCGTTATTGATGTGGTTGATGTCGCCGTAGTGGACCATGTCATACGATGTGGCCGCCAGGCGCTCCTGCTCGGCGAACCGGCGGACCAGCGCCGCCTCGTAAATGGCGTCCATCTCGGCGTGCTCGTCCGAGGGAATGGGAAAGTGCCCCATCCCGAGCGAATCGAAGTACCACTGCGCGCCTGGGTACAGCGTCGGCGGGTGCTCGAAGTCGGATGCTGCGATGTTGGCGTCATCGCCGAAGCTCATCAGGATCTGGTGAGTCTTCGCCGCTCCGCGACCGAACCTGCGGGGCGGAGCGCCCGGGCTCCATAGCTCGACGCGGAAGCCCTCGTTTGAGACGGAAAGGCCCTTCGCGAATTGCTGCCAGAATCTCCGGACGCCGATCGTGATGCCATCTGCGTTGACCCAACCCGCGGCGCGTTCGCCTGAAGCGACAGACTCATCGTTGAGGGTCACAGCGAAGGTGTCGCGCGTATCCTGGACGAGCGTCGTGTCACCGGAGCCACGGTCGATCTGGATGGGTTCCTCTGCGCCGAAAGTGACAGCTCCATCGGGCGTGCCGCCGAACTCCAGCGTCATCTCCTGGAGCTGGATCTCGGTGGCGTCGGTGACGAGGGTGAAGGTGGGTTCGAGCGTGAGATGAGGCATGCCCTGGACGCCGGTCAGGCGGATCTCGTAGGTGAACGGCGAGTCTGTGTCGTCTGACAGCGTGCCCTCGATAACCACGGTGGCGCGGAGAGTGCCGTTGGTCTCGATATATGCCGAGTACTCGCCGTCGCTCGCGCGGAACTCCCGGTCATCGAATCGAGCGACCATGTCCCACGCGCCGCTGAGCGGCTTGGGCAGGCCGGTGATGGGACCGAACGATTGGGCGGGGACGGCGAGGTCCAGCGCTTCGGTGCGGAGACGGATCTGACCAGCTCTTTCGCCAGCCACCGTCGGCGCGTCGGCGACGCGGCCGTCATGGCGGAGTTGCGCGACCGTCTCGCCCGAGGGCGGCAGATCCACCAGGCCCTCAACCAACAACCAGCGCACGCTGCCATCACGCCAGAGGCTGAGGACCTGGGTCTGGCTGGGCAACCACTCGTCGCCCTGTTGGAGCGCGATCGCATCCGTGCGGTGCAAAGCGCCTTCCGGGAACGGGATGCCCTGGGACACATGCGCCAGGCGAGTCGCGCCGGTCTCGGCTCCGGTCACCGGCAGCTCGACCGAATCGGGCAGACGGTTGGGCGCCTTCTTCATGTCCACGAAGCGCCACGCGGCGCTTGGGGACTTCAGGTAGTCGGCCGGCGGCAAGTTCTCAGTCTCGGGTCCGCCCACGGTCACGCGCCCCTCTCCCCTCGCGGAGACAAGCAGCTCAACATCGGTCGCCGCTGACCATCCGGTCAGCGCGAACAGGTCCAGCTCGAGCCGGTCGGAGCGGCTCGATGGGATCTCAAGCAACTCCGGCGGGCGGCCATCGGTGGGGATGGCATAGAGCGTGTATTCGGCATCGCCTTCGACCTGGACATCCACGCTGAGGATCGGCGCGCGGTCCATTTGGGCGGCGATCAGCCGGCGCATCGAGGACAGCTTGTCCGGCTGAGATTGCAGCACGCCGCGCGGTGCCGCGGATCCGGCGTCGGCGAACCAGGAGGCTTGCTTCTTGCGCTCCGTGGCTCGATTCCACGCGTCGGATGGTTTGGCGAGGAGTTCGTCGGGCACGCGTGATGAGATGCGGATATCGTCGAACCAAGTCTCGCCCACGGCGGAGCGCTGCGAGGTCAGTTCAACCATGCTCATCCCGGAGGATGCGCCCCGGAGCTTGACTTCGCCGTGGCTGGCGCCGTCGATGGTGATGCCGCACGTGCCCATGGGGGCGTCGAGCAGCAGCTCGATGTCGTACCAGCGGCCGTCCTCCCACTGCAGCGGCGGGTCGAGGCTGGCCCAATTGGGGCCTTGCCATGTCTTCAGCTCGCTGCCCGAGAAGAAGAGATCGAGCAGGAGCGTGCCGCCATCGTACAGATGCAATCCCATGTCTTGCCTGACGGAATCGGCCTCGCCTCGGGTCATCATCATCCGCAGCGTGATGCGAGCCGGACCGCGAGCGGGATCGAACATGTGTCGGAGCCGACAGGTGGCGTCTTCGAGGGCTTGGTGGTTGTCGAAGATGCGCAGGACCTTCGCGCCGTCCAGTTCTTCGATGGTCGCGCGGGTATCGGTCTGTTGCATGACCTGCCAGCCGCCCTCACCGTTGGCCAACTCGCCGAGTTCGAGCGTCTCAAAGGTCTCGCTGAACGCGGGGCGGTAGGCGGCGTCGGGTTGGGCGGACGCGAGAGATGCAAGCAATAGCAGGCCAAGAGCGGTTCTCATTCTTCTACCTTTGGCGTGGGGGCGGCCGTGCATCTCTCGGGGAATGGATCGCCCTCGCGCTCGCCGATCCGGCGGAGCCGTGCGAGAAGGCGCTTCTGAAGACGGGCGGCCTCGGGCTTATTGGCGAGGTTGTTCATCTCATACGGGTCCTCGCGGAGGTCGGTGAGGAGCTGCACGTTCCCCTGCCAGTCGACAGCGAGTTTGTGGCGCTGGGTGATGATGGCGCGCCACTCGCCGTAGTTGTGTCCGGTGGTAGCGTTGCGCTTGTTCATCACCCTCCGCGCGCCCATCCGGCCCTCGAGGTAGAGGGGCTTCGTGTCGACCGCCTTGCCCTTGAACGCTCGCGAGAGATTGCGCCCGGCGACTTGCTCGGGAATCGGCGCGTCGCACAGGCTGAGCGCCGAGGGCATCATGTCGATGTGGCTGACGAGCGTCCGCGATACGGCGCCGGCGGGAATGGTCCCCGGCAGGCGGGCGATGAGCGGGATGCCGGTCGATTCCTCCTCCGGGTGGCCCTTGTGGTGCAGCGCGTGAGAGCCGTGGCAATCGCCGTGGTCGGAGGTGAACACCACGAGCGTGTTCTCGGCGAGGCCTGACTCATCGAGGAAGTCCAGCAGGCGCCCCGTCGCGTGGTCGAGGGTCTCGCAGAGGCCATAGTAGCCGACGAGCTGGTTGATCGTGCGCTCCTCCGAACGCTTCGCCTCTGGGACGTTGTCGCGCCAGATGAGGTCGCTCTCGGTGACGCGATCGAACCCCTCCGCTGGGCGGTACGGCTGGTGTGGCGGGCCCCAGGCCATGGTTAGGAAGAAGGGGCCCTCGCGATTCTGATTCATGAAGTCAATGGCGAGGTCGGTCTGATAGAAACTCTCGAATTCGTCCGGCTCGGTGTACTCCCCATCTGATGAGAAGTACTTGGCGCCCTTCGGGTACCAGTGACCGCGGTTGAAGCCGGCGAACCAGTCGAATCCCTGGCGCGCCTCGCCCTTCTCGACGAAACCGGGACGAGGGACGCCGTTCATGTGCCACTTGCCGATATACCCGCACGAGTAGCCCTCGTCGCGGAGGACCTCCGGCCAGGTGCGCTCGGCGTAGGGGAGGAGGAGATCGTTCTTGATCATCCCTGTCTGGTGGGAGTAGCGCCCGGTCAGCAGCGCGGCGCGGGCAGGCGTGCAGACGGGATTGGTGGCGTAGCAGCGGTCAAAACGCACGCCTTCGCTCGCGAGGCGGTCGATGTTCGGCGTCCTTACCACCGGGTCGCCATAGCACCCGATCGCCTGTCTCCGCCATTGGTCGGGGAAGACGACCAGCACGTTGGGGCGCGCCTGCTTCTGAGCGGAGGGCCTCGATGCGGCGAGAGCGGCGGGGATTGCGGCTGCGCCTGCCATGCCTACGAGAAAATCTCTGCGATTCGTTTTCTCAGCCATGCGGTCACCTCGGGTATGTGTTCCCGCAGGCTGCGGTCTGGTCCTTCGTCCTGCCCCTCCCGGGGCCTGGTTGGGATCAAGTGGACCGTGGCCACGACGAGCATGACCGCGACGACGTGCGGAATGGCAGCCATGGAAGGGATAGGGCCGAACATCCGGGGCGTTGCGCCCCACACCTCGACGACTCTGATCACGCCCGCGCATGCGATACCAAGCCCGAACAGGCTCGCGGCGAGGCTCTGCCAGAGCTTCTGGCTGTGGTTCATCGGTGCGGAAGGCAGCCACAGGAGCAGCAGAGCGCCGGCGGCGCGGGGTGTCTCGGTGAGGGCCCAGGCCGCATCCCAGCCCTCGATGGCTCCTCGCGCGAGGCACTGACCGAAGCCGGCGATGGCGACGAGTTTCAGCGCGAGGGCGCCGACCCACCACGCCCTGCGGCATCGGACCAGCATCCGAATGAGTACCAGTGCTAGCAGCGGCAGGTGCCAGGGGCTCAGCAGGGCGAGTGCGACGAGGGCGTCCGTGGTGCTCAGGTCGCGGGTCCATCGCATCCTGGTCCAAACGGCAAGGCCATAGCCAACGAGCAGGACGCCGGCAACGCCTATTGCGCGCAATCGCCACCACTTACGCTCCGTATCGGGCTGCGTGTCAGACATGGGGCTCTGAGGCAGTTTGGGAGCGTCAGCCATCGCTCCCACCGCCTTGGGGTTCGGTGCAGATGAGCCAGAACACGGCGACCGCGCCCAAAGTTGGAATCAGGACTGTCGCGGCCCACATGCCCGCGTACCACCAGCTGAGGGGGATGAACGCCGAGCCGAGCAGGCTGGCGAAGGCGATGGCAGATACGCCTGACGCGATGGCCATCGCGGCCCCGAGGCATCGCGCGACCGCTGATGCCCTGCGAGAGGGCGTGACGAGAAAGAGCAGGGCCGCGATTGTCCCCGGCACGGCTGGCCAGAGCACGGGAGTCGCCGCTCCGATCTTCACCGTTGGGCAGGCGTACGCCATGATTAGCGCACACGCCGCGACACGGGCGAGAGCCGTCGAGGCGGGGCCCCGGCCCGCCTCGACAGCGGCCGTCCGTAGGGCGAGCAGACCGAGGATCAGGCTGGGGCCTGGGAGCGCAATGAATAGGGCCACGTCCTGTATGAGCAGTTGCCCCAGGGGTGTCGCGTAGAGGCTCTGGTGGCAGCTGGCCACGGTGAGCACTCCCAGGGGGTACGCGGCTGTGAGACCGTACCCGATGCGGCGCGCCCACCGATGCCAGGTCCGCGCGGGTTGCTCCGCCTCGCCGTGCCTCAACTCAGACATCGGGCTGGCGGGGAGTTTGGGGGAGTCGCTCATGCCTCGCCTCCCGGCTCGGTGTAGATGAGCCAGAGAAGCGCGATGCAGCCAAGGACCGGCAGCAGGCCCGCCACGACTGCCCCTGTCGTCATCCATAGATGGGGCCACCACAACGGTAGGAATTGGGCACACTGCAACCCCAGGGCTCCGGCAGAGGTGATGGCTGCTGCGGTGGTCGCCCCCCTAATGGACGGGGATCTGCGCCGCACGGGGATCGCGATCAGGAGCACGCTGGCCACTACGCCACAGGCGGCAAAGCCGATGGTCAGGGACCCGGTGTCCCAGTAGTCGGTCAGGATGTGGCCATACGCCACGGCGAGGAGTGCGCCTGCCGGGCGAGCAGCGATGGCCGCCACGCGACCGACGCGCCCCGAGCGGCTGGCGATCTGCAGAGCAAGCAGGGCGAGCAACAGGATCGCTCCCGGAAGTGAGGCGAGCCAGTAGACGTCCTGGAAGGCGAGCTGCGTCATCCCGGACACCGGGACAGAGCTGCCTAGGATGCCGGGCCAGAGGGTGGCAAGAACGGGCGTGCCGAGGCCGGACACTGCGACCAACGTGTACCCAAGGCGCAACGCGCGTGCGCGCCAGACCTCGTGGCGAGGGTCGGGCAGGCCGGTGGACATCGGACTGGCGGGGAGTTTGGGGGTGTCAGTCATGCCTCACCTCCAGGCTCTGTGTAGATGAGCCAGAGAAGCGCGATGCAGCCAACGAGGGGCAGCAGACACGCGACGACGGTCAGCATTCCCTCCCACAGGTCAGGCACGTAAGAGAACGGAAGGAGTGTGGCACACAGGGACCCCGGCGGTCCGGCCGATGCGACGGTCGCGGCGGCGGTTGCGTGCTTCACGACCGGGGAACCGTGCCGCGCAGGGATCACGATCAGGAGCGCGCAAGCGACGACACCACAGGCGCCGAAAGCGACCGGGATCACGTCTCCCCAGGTATCGACCAGCACGTAGGCGTACCCCGCGGCGAGGAGCACGCCGGCTGGGCGAGCGACGATGGCCGCCAGGCGACCGATGCGCCCCGAACGGCTGGCGATCTGGAAGGCGAGCAGGCCGAGCAGCAGGTTTGGGCCTGGAAACGTTGCGATCATGGCGAGGAGTTCAGGGTCAGGCGCCGTCCACAGGGGGCCCATGAGGGAGAAGAAGAAGATGGTGGAGGCCGCCACGCCGAGGACGAATATCGCGACCCACGCGTATCCGATGCGAAGCGCGCGCGCGCTCCATAGCGCTCGCCGTGGATCCAGCTCATCTTCCCGCATCCCTGCCATCGGACTGGCGGGCAGCTTCACCTCATCGCCCATACTCGCGTGCCTCCCCACCTACCATACGCCCAGGTCAGCTCTTCGCCTCGTCCTCGGTCAGCTCCAGCTCGCATTCGGTTTCGGCGTGTTCGGCGATGCGCTTCAGCATCCCACGGAAGAGCCACCCGTGCAGGGGGTAGACCGCGAACCAGTAGGCCAGGCCGTAGAGTCCTTTGGGATCGAAGATGGCTGTGGCGCGGATGAGCGCGCCCGCGTCGCTCTCGCGGGCCTCGAAGTCAAGCCAGGCGCGACCGGGGAGCTTCATCTCGGCGGCAAAGCGCAACCTGCGGCCCGGGTGGAAGACCTCAACGCACCAGAAATCGACCGTGTCACCGTGTTCGAGTCGGCCGCTGTCGCGTCGCCCTCGGCTGAGGCCCGGTCCGCCCAGCATCCGGTCGATGAACCCGCGCAGCTTCCACAGCCATGAGCCGTAATACCAGCCGGCATCGCCCCCGATGCGCTGGATCGGCTTGAAGGCCGATGATGGCCGACAGCTCGCCTCGAAGATATGCGAGTCGACGAAACGCGGACCGTAGCGCAAGCCGCCGTAAGGCTGGCGGACGGTCTTCCCGTTCAACTCATCGGACCAGCTTGTTGACGCAAAGTGGGCGTCCTCATCGACCAGCGCGCGGATGATGGAATCGGCTATCCCGCACGGCCGAACGCCGAACGTGTCGAGGGCCGAGAGGTCGGTGACCACCGTCGGCTCGCGTCCGATGCTCTCGATCAGTCTGCGCCCGACGCGGAAGTGCAGTGGGGTGATAAGTGCCAGCCACAGACTCGAAATACGGGCCGAGACGAAGGGCAGGGGGATCACGAGTCGCTTCAGGCCCCGGCGTCGCTGGTATTCGCGCATCAGATCCTGATACGACACCTGCTGGGCTCCTCCGATCTGGAAGATGCGCGTGTCTGTGTCTTCGTAGTCAAGCGCGTCCAGCAAGTACGCCACCACATCGTGGATGGATATCGGCTGGCAGAGCGTGCGGACCCACCTGGGCGGTGTCATGATCGGGATGCGCTCGACGAGGGCGCGCATGATCTCAAATGACAGGCTGCCCGCGCCGATGATGATCGATGCCTGGAACTCGAGTGTGGGCACGTTGGAGCTCCGGAGGATCTCGCCGACCTCTAGCCGGCTGCGCATGTGGGGGGATAGCGAGTCGGACTCTTCAGCCAGCGCGCCAAGGTAGATGATCCGACTAACGCCGGCGGCTTTCGCGGCTTCGGCGAAGTTCTGGGCGGCATCCCGGTCGAGTTGCTCGAAATCGCTCCCGACGCCCATCGAGTGGATGAGGTAGTACGCCGTGTCAATGTCGTCGAATGCGGGGGGGAGCGTGGCGGGGTCGAGCGCGTCTCCCTGGATGCACTCGACGCCGAGAGCGTCTGGTTCGGTAAACGCGCTGGGGTTGCGGATGAGGCACCGGACGTCGTGACCTGAGTCGAGCAAGCCGCGCAGCAACTTGCCGCCGACGTAGCCGGATGCGCCTGTTAGCAGGATTGTGGGGCGGAGATCAGCCACAGGTGACTCACGGGAGCCGACAGGTTACATGCTCAGCTCCTCACAGAGATCGCCCACCAGTCGTACGAGCGCCATGTCACCATCAGGCGGGACTTGGTCGGCCGCGCCGAGGATGAAGCGTCCATGTTCCCAGTGGTGCTCGAAAATCGTTTCGACTTGACGCCGCATGTCATCGGCGGTAAAGGGTGGCGCGAACATCGCGCCGGGAATCCCGCCGAACAGAATGATGTCGGGCCCAGCCAGCTCGCGCAGGTCCGCCACCGACACATCGCCGGTCGGCTCCGGGGTGATCGACTCGATGAAGTCGATCCCCGTCTCGACCAGCAACGGGAGTATGCCTCGCATCGTGCCGTCGAGATGCGTCCCGAGCAGCTTCCCAGCGGCATGCATTTGCTCCGCGCGCCGGACGTAGTAGTCGAACTGGTATCGCTCGAACAGGCGCGTGACGACCTCGCCGGTGAGGTTGTCCCCAAGCTCAACGAAGGGCGCGTCGCAGCCCAGTATGGCCTCGAACGCGCTATCGGCGCTCGCGCCCATCGCCGTCAGCGTGAGTTCCAACTCCTCGGGCGCGTCCACCATCAGGTAGCTCAGGTTGGTCGCGCCGGTCCACTGGGCCAGCATCTGCGAAATGGGGCTGCGGGGCGGCAGCACGGTTGGGTGGCCCTGGTCGCCGGCGAGCACCTTCTGATTCTCGTAACGCTCGTAGTTCGGCGTCCGCTCCGTAGCCTCGGCTACATACCTCACAACCCGCAGGTCATCCAGCGTTTCGCACGGCCACTTTACCGGGGCGGCGCTGAAGGTCTGTGGGAGGTATTGATTCTGACCCCAGATCTCACCGACGTGGGTTTCCCACCGTGTGGTCGTGACGTGGCCTTCCGTATCGTGGGTGATGGAGACGTTGGGGAGCGCATCGGTCCAGACGGCCGCGTAACCGAGGTAGTAGCCGACGTGGTGGTCCGCATGGAGCTTAACGAACCCCGCGTCGCCGTCGTACTCGTCGGGGAGCGTCCCCATCGCGCGTTGGGCGGCGGTCCAGTAGGTCAGGTCGGCGTACCACGGGAGGGCATCGGGGCGTTCCCCGCGTAGGGTCGTCAGGAGTCGCTGGCGAAATGTCATGTGATCCAGTAGACCGTCCGGCGTGATTGATAGCGCGTGGCGTCGGAGGCGGCCAGCGCCTCGCGTCAGTTGAAGTGATCGTGGCCAAGTGACCGTTCCCGACAGGGACCGATTGCACCTCGCGCCTCCCGCGTAACGACGGGCTGTCCGGTTGAATGACGCCGTCGCTTGGAGACAACCATGCCAACGGACTCACGCGATCTCGTCGTCATAGGCACGGGCGCGGCCGGACTTGTCGCTGGACATGTCGCCGGCGGGCTGGGGCTGAACGTAACGTGTATCGAGCGTGACCGCATCGGCGGCGAGTGCTCGTGGACCGGTTGCGTACCCAGCAAAGCACTCCTGCACGCCGCGCGAGAGTGCTGGAGGCTGAAGACGGGCCCGGGCGGAGGAATCCGCGCGAGCATTGGTGAGATCGACGCCTCCGGCGCCTTCGAGTGGGTCCGCGAGCAACGGGATGCGCTGGCGCGGCGCCTCACGCCAGGAGACTTGGCCGAGGTTGGCATGGAGGTGCTCATGGGGGAGCCGGAGTTCGACGGCGGGCGAGGCGTCACCGTCGATGGCCGCACGCTCAAGGCGAGGGCGATCATGATTGCCACAGGCTCATCCGCCGCCGTGCCGCCCATCGAGGGACTTGAGGAGACGGGCTATCTCACCAACCGCGAAATCTTCGAGCTGCCCGAGCTGCCGCGCTCGTTGCTGATCGTCGGCGCGGGGCCGATCGGCGTGGAGATGGCCCAGGCGTTCAACCGGCTTGGCGCCGAGGTCACCGTTGTCGAGGGCTCGGATGAGATACTCCCGCGCGATGATGGGGAGTTGGCTGCCGAGTTGCGCCGCTGCCTTGAGGCTGAGGGCGTGAAGTTCGTGCTGGGGAGCGCGGTGGTCAAGGCCGGGCGCCAGGGCAACGGGCAACGGGAAGTGACGCTCGAGGGCGGCGCGGTAATTGCCGCCGACGAGCTTCTCATCGCCACCGGACGCAAGGCCAGCGTCGATGGGATTGAGTCGCTGGGCGTCACCACGAACGCGCGGGGCGTTGTCGTCGATGACCGCATGCGCGCGTCCCACCCTCACGTATATGCGGCCGGGGATGTCACGGGCGATTGGCAGTTTTCGCACATGGCGGAATATGAGGCGACGCGCGCCACGCGCAACGCGCTGCTCTCGATGGGTGAGAGCGTCACGTACGAGGCGGCGGGATGGACCACATTTACGGATCCTGAACTCGCAAGCTGTGGCATGAACGAGCGGCAGGTGAGGGAACGGGGACTCCGGC
>CAZKUN010000053.1:37510-42833 GCA_964555935.1 uncultured Armatimonadia bacterium
CTCCGGCACGGCGTCTATCGGTATGGGTTTGCCAAGGACGATCGCGCTCGGGTGGACCAGGAGGCGACCGGTGAAGTGAAGGTCATCGCCCACCCGACGAGCGGGCGGATCCATGGCGCGCAGATCCTGGGGCCGAGGGCCGGCGAACTGATCCAGGAGTTCATCGTGGCGATCGCTCGCAAGATCAGCATCAAGGACCTCTGCCGCACCGTTCACGTCTACCCAGCGCTGACGATGACCGCCCAGCGCGCGGGCCAGATGTGGTGGCAGGAGTACCTGCAGCGCGGCCCGCACTCGGGCATGATCCGGCAGGTGCTGGGGACGCTGGGATACCATCCGAGAGCGACGACATGATTAGCATTATCGCGCCGGTGCTGAATGAGGCGACCGCGCTTCCGGAATTCCTCGCGCACGCGCGCTCGCTGGAGGGCGACAAGGAGATCATCGTCGTCGACGGGGGAAGCTCCGACGGCACGGCTGATCTCGCCCGCCAGACACCCGGCGTTCGCGTGCTAGCAGCCCAACGCGGGCGTGGCGCTCAGATTCAGGTGGGCGCTGAAATTGCCAAGGGCGAGGTCGTGCTGGCGCTCCACGCCGACTGTCGCCTGCCTCGCAATGCGCTCCGGGCGATCGATTCCCATGGCGCGCAATGGGGTTGGTTTGACATCGAATACGCCTCGCGCCGACCGTCGGTGAGGGCTGTCGCGTGGGGACTCAACAGGTGGGCGCGCACCCTGGGCAGCCCCGTCGGCGAGCAAGCCGTGTTCGCCCGCCGGGATGTCTGGGAGCGGGCAGGCGGTTGCCCGACGGTTCCTCTCATGGAGGACCTGCTTCTCGCGCGCAGGTTGCGGTCGGTCGCTCCGGGAACGCCCTTGCCTGGCCCGGTCACCTGCAGCTCGCGCCGATATGAGGCGTGGAGCGTGACGGGGATGGGCCTGCGCTGCGCGCTGCTGCTGACCGGCTTTCATTTGGGCGTTCCGCCCTCGGCGCTGAGCCGACTTTACCCGCCGATCCGTTGAGACAGGAGCCCCCCTTGGTGCCCGCAATGCTCGCCGGTCTTGTTATCTGCGCCGCATCGTTCTGTGCCGATCTCCCTGATGGCTGGACCATGGAGCAGATCGGCGATCCGATGTCGAGCCGGCTGGACACGTCCATCGATGACGCGGGTCGACCGGTCTCGAGCCTGGTGCTTGGCTTCCCGGCGAACACGTGGTCGGAGCCCGGGTGGCGCGTCCACGTCGCGACCCGCGTCATCGTGCCGAACGACGGGAAGGCCGAGCTGACATTCAGCACGCGCGACAGCTTCGATGGTCCGACGGCGGGCTACCACTACGCGGTCATTCGCTCCGGCGATGCCCTCATCTGGGAGCGCGATGTCGCGGGCGGAAACTTGGCCTACGAGTCCGACGGGATTGATCTCCGCGAAGCCGGGCTGTCCGGCGAGGTGGTGCTGACCTTCGGGCTCGAGGAGCGCAAGGCCGTGTCGAACTTCCCGATTGAGATTGAGTTCGCCGGCGTGCGGCTGGTGACCGATGACGGGGCTACTGATCTCCTCCCGCCGCCGAACGTCGAGGCGATCGAGCCACTGCCGCCCGATCTGCCGATACCGGCCCGACCGATCGTGGGCGAGGACTGGACGCGCCGGGCCAATATTCTCCAGCCGTGGGGCAGGACGCAGGGGGAAATCCTCAAGAACGTGGACGAGCGAGTTCCATGGCTTGCGAGTGAGTTCGGTTTTGACGCGGTAATTATGCTGCCGCCCGAGGCCCACAACCGGGTCGGCCCCGAAGGGCGCGTCACTCACGAGCAGTTCCTGGACGCGCTGAACATCTTCCGCCGAGAGGGCTTCCGGATCATCCTCTACTCCTCGGTGATGCACGTCGGCCACGCGCCGGTGTGGGAGGACGGGACGACCGACCGCGAGCACCCGGAGTGGGCGCAGCGCGGGCCCGATGGCGGGACGATCAAGATCTATGGGCACGATTGGCTCTGCCCTAGCACGGGCGCGCTCGACTTCACGATCGATTACACGGTAGGCATCGTGGAGACGTACGAGCCTGACGCGATCATGCTCGACAACAACCAGTTCATGTATACCGACCGGGGGCTGACGTGTCATTGCGAGGGTTGCCAGGCGGGATTCAAGGACTACTGCCGCGAGCGCTTCGGCGACACCGTCCTGGGGCAACCGGTGGGTGAGCTGTTGATCCCCAAGGAGCCTGGCCCGCTCCACAACCTGTGGCTCCGCTTCCGCAATCGCGTCTGGGCCCAGACGAACGAGGCGTTTCGCGACGCCTTTGCCGAGCGCGCTCCCGGGACTGTCCTCCTGGCGAACACGCAGTACCTCTATGGCAGCCCGGCGCTCGCCACCGACATGCAGTATGCGCACGAGGACGCGATGCTCTCGGAATCGCGCAGCCAAGATCTGCGGGGGATGGTCTCCAAGCTGCTGCTCGGGACGGCAATCTCAGCCGGGCGTCCCGTGTGGAACTACCTCGGGTCCTTCGATGAGGACGATTTCACCAAGTTGCGACCGGCGAACGAGATCGCGATGAATGTCTCAACGGCCTACGCGAGCGGGGCGCGGCCGTGGGTGGTGTACTACGGATTCGTCGAGCACCCGGAGGATGAGGCGAACGCCGAGGCGCTGCGACGCATGGCGAGTAACATGCGCTGGCACACCGCCAACGATCCCGCCGGGCAGAATCTGCGGCCACACGCGTCGGTGCTGTCGCTCATCAGCCACAACTCGCGCAACTGCAAGGGCGACGCGCTGGTGCCGAAGCATCTGGCCGACCTGCGCCGCGCGCTCGTGCCTGCGAGGCTGGTGGAGGAGATGCACCTGACGGCGAATGCGCTGGCGGATGCGCAAGTCCTGTTGATCTCGGAGGCAACGTGCCTTGAGGACCGCGCCGCCGAGGTCATCGCCGATTGGGTGCGTGGGGGCGGCCGCCTCTACGCCACGCCGAAGGCCGGCGCGTATGATGAGATCGGGCGGCTGCGGCTGATGGGCTCGCTCCTGACGGCTTTGGGCTTAGATGCGTTTCCGACGGTGGAGGCAGCCGTGGGCGAGGGAGCGGTTTGCAGTCTGTCCGCGGTCACTGACATCGCCGCCGCCCTCAGCGACCACGCGTTTGCGCTCGCGCCGAAGGTCGACGCGGAGGTGCTGCCGCACGTGACGGAATCGGGCGAACTGCTGGTGTACGTCTGCTCGGAGTCGCCGCTGCCGGATGATCTCACTGTGAGAGCGCCGGGAGGACTGGCGGGAACAGCGATCATCTGCTCGGCGGACAAGCCCGAGCCGAGGGTGGCGCCGCTCGTCGACTAGGGGACGCGGGTGCGGATCGACCCTCACGCAGGACCTCTGCGTCAGCCCCTCGAATACGCCTCCGACATGATACCTCTCATCTGCACGCTCGCCGGTCCCCTCATCGCCCAACCCCAGCAGGCCCATAGCGGCCGGATCGACATCTACGTGGTCGACCAGGCCTTCGACCTCACGAACGCGCGGGGCTCCAGGCGCGCGCGGGTCACCGCCTGCAGTTGGCTGGGCGAGGGCAAGGAACGCACGGGAGTGAGCTGTGAGAAGCAGCTTGGGAACGAATGGGAGGAAATTTGGGTCGAGTTCACCGCGGAGGGCGCGGGATCGGTCGACATCGACCTCCAGGGCGAGTACTACAACAAGGAACGGCCGGATGACGTGCGGCTGGTATGGGCCGATGACGTCACTGTCACCGGCGCCGAGATTCAGAATGCGAGCTTCGAGGACGTCGGCGCGGATGGCCATCCGGCGGGATGGCGGTTCACAGCGGAGTTCGATCCGGATGGCTGGAGCCGGGATGGCTCTGTGGCGTCGGACGGCGATTCGTGCATTGCCGTCTGGTGGGGGAGCCAAGCGCGTCAGGTCTTTGAGGTCGAGGCGGGCGAGACGTACCGCGTCGCGGCGCTGTTTCGCGTGATCGACCCGAGCAAGATTCAGCCGCCGGCTCACGTGCCCTTCGAGTGCCCTGTGGAGATGTACGAGCAGGACATTGAGATTGAGTTTGCGTCGGAAGATGCAGCGGACCGGGCGAGCGTTGAGATGCTACCGTTGTACGACGGCCACGAGTGGGCGATCTCGAGTCGCTGGGACGACAATAACGCCGGCGGCGATCGCCTCGTGAAGGCAGCGCTGGTCGAGCACGGCCACAAGGGGACGTTCTACCTCAACCAGGTGGGGGAGCGATTCTCGGGCGATGTCATGAGGGAGTTGATGGAGGGCGGATTCAGTATCGGCGGCCACGGCATCGGCCACCCGATGCTCACGTATCTGAACCGCAACGCGATCTTCGAGGTCGTGGCGCGCTCGCGAGCCGACCTTGAGGCCGCCGCGGACACGCGGATCAACTCATACGCGTTCAGCTTCTGCAACTTCCGCAACTCGCTGGAGGGCGACGCGGTTCACGTCGACATCACCCGCGCGCTCGAGCGCGGCGGTTACTACAACATCGCCAACGGCTGGTACCACGACGCGATCGGCACGGACATGATCCTCAGCCCGATCATGCCGTGGGACGGCAAGCCCATTCGCGCTTACTTGGAGAGCGCGCTGGTCAACGACTGGCACAAGGACGAGCACCCGAACCTCTCCTACGCGATGCATGCCTGGTACGATACGCCCGAGGAATGGAAGACGTTCCACGAGCACCTCGCGATGCTTGAGGGCAACCCGGACTACTGGTATTGCAGCCAAAACGAGTACGCGGCATATCGCTTCCAGTTGCTGAAGAGCACGCTGTCTGAGCCGGTACGCGAAGGGAGCACGCTTCGGTTCACGCTCACGCGCCCGTCGCTGGTCGATGTCAACGACCCGACGCCACTAACATTTGGCGTGCTGGGCGTCCCGGCGGATGCGGTGACGGCGGTTCGGTGCGCGTCGGCGGATGTGAGGCTGTCTGAGCGTAACGCAGACGAGCCGAGGTTCAGCCTCGCGCAAGACCGCGATCAGGCGCTCCCGCAGGTCGTTGGCCTCATCCACAACCGCGATAACGACGCGGAGCTGGCGGACGCGGGGCCCGAGTGCTCCGGGGTCATGGCCGGCTTGCGGCTGGAGGATGGGAAGCTGACGGTTGAGATCGAGAATGGATCCGATGTGAAACTCAGCGACGTGCGCTACACGTTCCGACTCCCGCTGGCGTGGCGCAATTCGGTGCTCATCCAGGCCGTTCCTAACATCGACCCCGGCATCCGGGCAGGCACGGCGGCCGATATCGGCGCGCCCGGCGCCGACTACAAGCATCGCGCGGGCAGCGCGTTCTTCCTCGCTCAGGTAGACTTCACCCAC
>CAZKUN010000054.1:0-23580 GCA_964555935.1 uncultured Armatimonadia bacterium
AAGGCAACGAATCCATGAGACTGTGAGTGGTACCGTTAATGGGGGGAGGTCATCCGGCCCGGCCTTCTTGCCATCGATGATGTACGTATCCCGCCACGCGCCGACGCGCCTGGCCCGGTAGGAGCAATGGCGCGAATCGGAGCTGAACTGGATCGACTCGACCCACTCGTACTTGTCGCCGCGCTTGCCATCGATCGAGACGGACTCGCCGACCTGACGACGGTTGGCGCCTTTGCCCTCGAAGTGGCGGACGCGGAAAGCGACGTGGCGGCCATCGGGCGATATCACAATGCGGTCATCGGCGGGCTTGACCTCATCGTTGACCGGGAACTCGCGACCGTTGAAGCAGCAGACCCATGGGCTGTTCTTCTGGGGCCTGGCCCACCAACCGGCGACGGGAGCGTCCTCGGCGACGACGAGCGAGCTGGGGTAGACGATGTGGCCCATGTGGAACGCGCCGGCGGCCTCGGTCGCATCCGCGTGGAACTTGGACCGGGCGTAGGTCGCCATCACGTGCGAGCCCGCGCGGACCTCCCATCCCCGCTCGGAGTGAAAGAGCGAGAAGAGCGCGCCATCCGAGCCGAAGGCGAGGTCAGTTTGGAAGCTCAGGTTCGGCCCGACCTTGTAGATCAGCTCGATGGCCGGATCCGACGAAATGGGGCTCGCGATGCCGTCGGCGACGAGCGACAGGTCACGGGTCGAGGCGTCGATGGCGAGGTATGCGAGGCGCGAGGAATCGGCGCTGAAACATGGTATGCCCGCGTCCCAGTAGCGACCGACCTCAACGCCATCAGCGATCACGACGGCTGTCCGATCGTCCGTGCGATGGGGGTTCCCCTGCCAGCCAACGATCGCCCAACGCCGGCCATTGGGACTGAAGACCAACATGCCCGGGCGGGCGAAGCTCGTGGGGAACTCCTGCCCATCGACGACGAGCAGGACCTTACCGTCCTTCGCGGTGGCCCAATAGGCCAGTCGCTCGGAGCCGGATGCAAAGAAGGGCGGGCGGCAGCGGCGGTAGACGCGGGGCGAAAGGCCGCGGTCATCGACGACGCGATAGCCGTCGCCGGTGTCTTCGAGCATCGCCCAGTGCGCGCCGCTGTCGCTGACGATCAGAGAGTCGGGGTCAACATGGGCGGGCAGGTCGGCTACTTCGTTGACCTGGAGCCAACGAGGGCCATCCGCGCGACGAGGCGTGACGGCACGGGCGACATCGGACTCGGGCGCGTCCCAGCCAGGGGTGAGGGCGGCGCTGGTCGCGCTGCCGCCCTGGCTGTCTCCTCGGACAGTGAGGGTCTCGCCCGAGACGGGATGCGTGACCTTGGCGGCGCGCTGGACAGGATCCCAATCGACCGGAACGCCGAGGTAGACCGCCAAGAATCCGAGAGGCACGTAGGTCGCGCCATCGATCTCAGTGGGCGGGGAGGCAAGCAGGATCGGCCGACCATCCACAGACGCCTCGCGGCTGTTGAGTTGCAGGGCGACTGAACGCCCCTCGAAGGCGAAGGTGATGGTGAGCGATTGAGCATCGTAGCCCACGCGTGCTCCGAGCCACTGGCCGATGAAACGCAGTCGGACAAGCGCGGTGCCATTGGGCGTCAGGAGATCAGGCGACGTGCCGGCGGCCGGGAGTTGCGTGGCGGACACGACAATCAGGGCAGCTACAGCGATGAGGGTGATGATCGGAGGAGGGCTGGACTTCGCCATGACGGGACCTCTGGCGGGTGCGTCGGACAGACCCCCCTGTCCACGACTTCCTGCCCGGCGTCTGGGATGTCCCCGTGCTTCGGGGGGAACGCGGAATGCAGTGAATCGGGTATGCCCCACAGGGCGAGGCGCGGGCCAGTAAACAGTTGGTGGCGAGAGGTAACGGGAGGTAACGGCACGGGGGGGGGACATCAGGGCTGACGGCAGGGCTGACGACAGGGAACGGCACTCGCGTTAGGGGGTAGTGCCGGTGGCGGTGATGAGGGAGAGATCGGCGAGGGCGGTGAGGGTGACCTTGCCGGGGGAGGTGATGGAGAGTGTGGTGATGTCGAACCACGGGACGGAATACTCGATTCCGTCGCAGACGATGAAGCCTCGGGAATCGTGCTGGCTGGCGTAGGCGTAGTGTTCGCCGTCAGGCGAGAAGCAGAGCAGGAAGACCTCGCGGCCGTCGGGCCCGGCGGCCTCGCCGTCAATGACGTACATGTCGCGCCACGCGCCGACGCGTCGGGCTCGGTAGGCGTAGCGCCTCGAGTCGGGGCTGAACCCGATCGACTCAATCCACTCGTACTTGCCCCCCACCTTGCCGTCGATGGAAACCGACTCCGCGGCGAGATGGCGCTCCTCGCCTTTGCCCTCGTAGTGGCGAACGCGGAAGGCCACGCGCTTGCCGTCGGGCGAGATCACGATGCGGTCATCCGCCGGGCTGGACTCGGTGGTGGCGGGCACGTTCCGCCCACGGAGGCAGCAAGTCCAGGGACTGTTCCGCTCGCCCCTCCCCCACCACGCCGCGACGGGCGCGTCACCGGCGACGACTAGTGAGCTGGGGTAGACAATGTGGCCCAGAGGCACGGGTCCGGCCGCGGCGAGCGTATCGCCAAGGTTGTGTTTGGACATGGCGTAGCGAGCAAGCGGCCGCGAGCCGGCGCGGACCTCCCACCCGCGTCTCGCGTGAAAGACGGTGAAGATCGTGCCGTCGGACGCGTACTCGAGGTCGGTCTGGAACGTGAGGTTTGGCCCGACCTTGTAGCGGACCTGTAGCGCGGGCGCATCGGAGACCTCAACGGCCTCGCCATCGACGACTTGGACGAGGTTCTGCGTCGCGGCATCGACGGCCAAGAAGGCGAGGTGAGCCGAATCGGGACTGAAGCAGGGGACGCCCACGTCCCAATAGCGCCCCACCTCCGCGCCATCGAGCATGACGGTCGCGAAACGAGACTCGGGACGGCGCGTGTCGCCGCCCCAACTAGCCGTCGCCCAACTCATGCCGTTGGGGCTGAAGACGAGCATCCCCGGGCGCTTGGAGACGGTTGGGATGACCTCGCCGTCCACAATGAGGACGGCGTTGCCTCGCTTGGGGATAGCCCAGTAGGCGAGCCGGTCGGTGCCGGAGACGAAGAAAGGCGGACGGCAGAGGCGGTACGTGCCGGGCGACTGGTTGCGGTCGTCGACGACGCGCTGGCCGGCGTCGGACTTCTCAACGTACGCCCAATGGGCGAGGTCATCGCTGAGGACGAGCGTGGAGATGCTAGCGGACGCGGGCAGTTGAGCCGTGCCGGTGACTTTGAGCCATGACGCGTCGAGCGGGCCGGACGCGGAGGGCGTGGACGCGGCTTCACCGGGAGGGGCGCCGTCTCTGAGGGTGAGGAAACGATTGCTGTCCGGGTGCATGAGCCGCGCGACGCCGGTCTCGGGATTCCACTCAATGGGCACCCGGAGGGTGCGGTCCATGAAGGCCAGCGGGACGTAGGTGTGGTCGTCTCTCTCCATCGGCGCCGCGACGAGGGTCAGCGCGTTCCCATCGATGGACGCGCTGGTGCTGTTGAGTTTCAGCCGGACGGTGTGCCCGCGGAGGATGAACGTAATCGAGCGGGTGGATGCCTCGTAGCCGATCTCAGCGCCCAGCCAGCCGGCGACATAGCGCAACCGCACGAGCGGCGTGCCTTTGATGACGATGAGGGCGGGGGCTGCTTCTTCCTGGGCGAGCGACGCAGGTAAGGAAGCGGCAAGCAGCGCCGCGACGATGAGAAGGCGGCACGTCGGCATCGGCGTGACCTCCGACGACAGGGAAAGCAGAGGTTTGGGTGGAGCGGCTGTCCAAAGGTTCGTTGCGACGAGAGGCACGACCTTGGGGGCATGCACCGGCGCGGGCGCCGCTGCCACGCGAAGGCTGTGAGGAGGACGGGGATTCGACGGGCTGGAATGGAAACTCGCGGAGTTTCCGCGTCGCTACGCGGGCGACGGAAACGGCTGCACCGGCGAGGGCGCCGGTGCTACGCGAGAGACGGCAACGACGCTGTTGGGAGGTTCGCGACGTGAGCGAATGGGACATCGGATCGATGACGCTGGAGGAGAAGGTCGGGCAACTCCTCATGGTGCGGTTCCCGGACCGGGAGCTGCTGGAGGAGATGCTCGTCGCGGGTCACTGCGGCTCGTTCTACTTCGGCATGAAGGGCCAGCCGGTGGAGGAAGTCGCCGCGGAGATGAACCGGCTGCAGGCGCTCGCCAAGTTCCCGCAACTCGTGGCGTTCGGGTTCGCCTGCACGGACTGCGGGACGGGGATGCTGAAGGGCAACACGATGCGCATCGGCGCGACTCGATCCCCCGAAATGGCATACGAGATGGCGCGCATCGAGACCCTCGAGCAGAGGGCGTATGGCTTCCACATTCCCGGAATGCCGGTGCTGGACGTGAACCTGGAGCCGCGCAACCCGATCATCAACACCCGCGCGATCAGCGATGACCCCCAGCTCGTGACTGAGATCGGGCTCGCGATGCTGAGAGGCATCATCGATGCGCGCGGCGTGACGTGCACGATGCACTTCCCGGGGCATGGATCGACGATCGATGACTCCCACATCCGCATGCCGGTGGACAGCCGAAGCGCGGAGGAGATCCGCGAGATCGACTGGGCGCCATACCGGCCGGCGATCGCGCAGCGGTTGATCAATGGCGTCTGCACGAACCACATCCACTACCCGGCGTTCGAGCCGGATCGCGCGGTCCCGGCGACGGTCTCGCGCGGAATCGTGACGGGTCTCCTGCGGGATGAGCTGGGGTACGATGGGCTGATAATGTCAGACAGCCTCACGATGAAGCCGATGAAGGATGAGTATGGTATCGAAGAGGCCGCGATCCTGAGCGTGATCGCCGGACACGACATCATCCTGCAGGACTACCAATCCGAGCCGCGCATCACGCACGCGGCGCTGGTGGAGGCGGTCAAGAGCGGGCGGATCGACGAGGCGCAGGTGGATGCCTCGTGCGCGCGGGTGATGAATCTGAAGCAATGGGTCGGGCTGTTTGACGAGCGGCTCGTGGACACCGGGAGAATCCCCGAGCGCGTCGCGACGCCGGAGTACATGGACTTCGCGATGGACTTGGCGCGGAAGGCCGTCACGGCACTGAGCGATGACGCCGTGCCGCTGAGGGTCGAGAATGAGAGCAAGTGCGTGGTCATCGCGAACGGAAGCGATGTGGTCTGGAACGAGGACATGGGCATCGCGCACATGCCGACGTACGAGCGCTTCTACCAGGCAGTGCAGAAGCGTCTGCCTGGCGCGGGGACGCTGACGCTAAGCGAAGAGATGGGCCCTCACGAGGTGGCGGAAGCGGGCAACAGAGCGATGGGAGCCGAGACGGTGATCTTCGGGATCTTCACGAGAGTGATCTGCTACAACGAGGACAGCATCGGCATCCTGCCGCAGTATGCGGAGCTGATCCGCAGGACGAAGGGGGCGGGCAAGCGCGTGGTGCTGATGAACTTCGGCAACCCGTACATCATGGCCGGTCTCCCGGAGTGCGACGCGGCGATCTGCACGTACGACGACGAGTGCCCCGAGTCGATTGAGGCCGGTGTGGAGGCGCTGTTTGGGGAGATCGAGGCGACCGGGCAGATGCCGGTGAGGCTGGGGTGACGGCGGGAGTCAGGGGACAGGGGACAGGGGACAGGGAACGGCGATGCCGGGTGGAACCCGGCGATCCAGTTAGGCAGCATTGGGTGCAAGGGGCGAGCTTGGGCGCATCCGGCGAGGGTTGGAGATCGCGGTACACGGAGGGCGTCAGAGCAACGGAACTATGATTGGGATACTGGTTGGATTGGCAGCAGGGCTGGCGGCGCAGCCGGAGAGTGGCGTCAGCTTCAATGGGCGCACGAGCATCGCGGTGGTGGATGACGCGAGCGCGTTTGACCTGGACGAGTTCAGCTTCGCGGCGTGGGTGGAGGTCGACAGCCAGAGGCGGTCTCACGTTTTCCTGTCGCGAGGGGCGGCGGGAGAACTCTTCACGTTCTACCTCTTCCAAGAGAACATGCGGATGCTGGTGCAGCACGCGCCCGATGCGTATACCCATGCGAAGGCGCCGCTGCCAGAGCTTGGCCAGTGGACGCACTACGCCGGCACGTATGACGGCGAGACGATCAGGGCGTACATGAACGGGAAGCTCACCGAGACGACGCCCGCCAAGGGGCGGATCGCGAGGTCCGACGCGAAGCTGGTGATCGGCGCGCTCGGGGCGGGCGATCGGGTGCTGGATGGGGAGATCGAGGATGTGAGGGTGTACGACCGCGCGCTGACGGCGGATGAGGTGCGGCAATTGGTGACGGAGCCGAAGGGAGACTCGACATTGACCAACGGATTGATCGCGCACTTCGCGGCGAACTCGCTGGCGGGGAGCGTTTGGAAGAACCTCGCGGACGGGCCGGATGCCGAATACGACCCCGACGCTAGCGTGACCATCGGCGAGCGCGCGGATGGGTACCGGGGGATCTGGTACTACAACCAGCCGAGCAACGACGAGTATGTCTACAAGTATAGCGGCGGACTGGGGACCTACTGCGCGAAGCACAGTCCGTTTGCCGTGTATCGGCCGGAGGTCAATAAGACGTTTTTCTGCTACGGCGGCACGCTCAAGGAGAAGAACGAGCTGCTGCACATGGTGAGCTACTACGACCACGAGACGGGTGAGGTGCCGCGTCCGCTGGTGCTGCTGAACAAGCACACCGACGACGCGCACGACAACCCGGTGATCCAGGTCGATCCGGAGGGGTACATCTGGATCTTCTCGAGTTCGCACGGGACCGGTCGGCCGAGCCACATCCACCGCAGCGCGGAGCCTTACTCGATCGACTCGTTCGAGCACATCCTCACGACGAACTTCAGCTACACGCAGCCGTGGTGGGTGGAGGACCAGGGCTTCCTATTCATGCACACGCGGTACGCGGGCGGGCGGACGATCTGGCAGATGCGCAGCGAGGACGGCGTGACGTGGGATGAGGGGAAGAAGCTGTTTCACATCGAGCAGGGGCATTACAGCGTGACGCGAGAGCAAAACGGCAAGGTCGGCATCGCGCTGAACTACCACCCCGAGCCGAAGGGGCTGAACTGGCGGACGAACTTGTACTACGCCGAAACGGAGGACTTCGGGGAGACGTGGCGGAGCGTCGAGGGGGAGCTGATCGAGACGCCGGTGGTGACGGCCGCGAACGCGGCGCTCGTGCATGACTACGCGGCGGATGGTCTGCTCGTCTATCTGAAGGACATCACCTTCGACGCGGCCGGCAACCCCGTCATTCTGTATATCACGAGTCTGGGGTACGAGTCGGGCCCCGAGAACATGCCGAGGACGTGGACGACGGCGCGGTGGACGGGAGCTGCGTGGGACATTCAAGGCTCGATCGTCTCGGACAACAACTACGACACGGGGTCGCTCTACACTGAATCCGAGGACCTGTGGCGGATCATCGGTCCGAGTGAAGTGGGCCCGCAACCGTATAACCCCGGCGGCGAGGTCGCGATGTGGACGAGCGCGGACAAGGGGCAGACTTGGACAAGGACGCGCGAGATGACGACGGGCAGCCCGTACAATCACACCTACGTGCGCCGGCCGGTGAACGCGCACCCGGACTTCTATGGATTCTGGGCGGATGGGCATGGGCGCCAGCCGTCGGAGTCGAGGCTTTACTTCTGCGATCAGGACGGCAACGTGTATCGGCTGCCGGAGACGATGGATGGCGAGTTTGGAAAGCCGGAGTTGGTGGAGTGAGCGAGCACGCGGATTTGATATTGGCGAATGGGAAGGTGTGGACGGGGCACCTGGAACGGCTACGGCGATGCCGGGTGAAACCCGGCGATCCAGTTAGGCAGCATTGGGTGTCGCGCGAGGGAGACGTGGCGATTGCGGGGGAGCGAATCGTTGCGGTGGGGGATGTGGAGGGGTTGCGGGGGCCTAGCACGCAAGTGGTTGACTGCAAGGGACGGCTCGTGGCACCGGGGTTTCACGACAGCCACGTGCACTTCGCGGGAGGTTGCCTGCAGCTTCAGCGCGTCGACCTGAGGGACGCCGAGGATGAGGCGGAGTTTGGACGTCGGCTGAGGGAGTTTGGTGCGAAACTGCCCGAGGGCGCGTGGATGGTGGGCGGCCGATGGGACCATGATCTGACCTTCGGAGGCGCGTTCCCGACGGCGGAGATTCTGGATCGGTATGTCGCGGATCGGCCCGTGTTCGTGAGGCGATACGATGGGCACATTGCCGTCGCGAACTCGCTGGCGATGCGGATCGCAGGAGTGACGGCCGAGACGCCGGATCCGGAGGGCGGCGCGCTGCATCGGGATGCGGACGGCGTGCCGAATGGCGTGTTGGCCGATACGGCGATGGACATCGTCTGGCGGCACATCCCGGACCCGACGGCGGATGACATCGCGAAGGCGCTGCCGGGAGGGCTGGAGCTGGCGGCGCGGATGGGCATCACGAGCGTCCACGATATGCTGGGCGATGGCGGCCCGTGTCTGGAGGCGTATCGGAGGTTGGATGATGCGGGCGAACTGACGGTGAGGATGAACCTGTATTGGGGGATTGGGGATTGGGAGACGGGTGTGCGGCATGGGCGCGATAAATCGCGCCCCTACGGGGCGGGATCGGGTGTTGGCGGATCATCGCGAGTGAGCGTACGGGGCGTGAAGGCGTTTGTGGATGGGTCGCTCGGAGCGTGTACGGCGTGGTTTCACCAACCGTATGCGTGTGACGGGAGCACGTCGGGCCTGGCGTGTGCGGATATGGAGTGGCTTGCGGAGGAGATGAAACGGATTGACGAGGCGGGGATGCAGCTAGCGGTTCACGCGATTGGCGACCGCGCGGTGAGCGAGTTGCTGGACGCGTGGGAAGCGCTCGTCGAGGCGAACGGCGAGCGAGATCGGCGGCTGAGGATGGAGCACGCGCAACATATCCGGGCGGAGGATGTGGAGCGCTTTGGGAAGCTGGGCGTGGTCGGGTCGGTGCAACCGTATCACGTGATCGATGATGCGAGGTTCTGCGAATCGCGGATCGGCAAGGAGCGATGCGCGGAGGCGTACGCGTTCCGGTCGCTGCTGAGTGCGGGGACAAGGCTCGCGCTGGGCTCGGACTGGCCCGTGGCGCCGCTGGATGTGATCGCGGGGATCGACGCGGCAGTGAATCGAAGGCCGGAGGGCGAGGCCGACGCGTGGTATCCCGAGCAGCGGATTTGCGTCGATGACGCGCTGGCGGGATACACTCTCGACGCGGCGCGAGCGGCATTTGCGGAGGACGAGTTGGGGACAATCGAGGAGGGGAAACTCGCCGACATCGTGGTGCTGGATCGAGACATCACGGACGAGGCGGAGATGGAGCGGATCGGCGAGACGGAGGTGGCGCTGACGGTGGGCGGGGGGAGGGTGATCCACGACAGGACATAGCGCAAAGAGCGGCATTGGGCGCAGATCCCCGAGCCTGGCGTGTCGCAGCTAAAGCAACTCCTACACGGAGGGCTCTAAGGCCGGACGGCGACGGTCAGTGAGTAAGGGCGTAGGTGATGATGTTGAGGCCCATCTTGAGGGCGGCCTCGCGGAGTTCAGGTGGATCGTTGTGGACCTCCGCGCTTTCCCAACCATCGGATAGATCGGTGTTGAAGCTGTAGAAGAGCACGACGCGTCCGGCGTCATCGCGGATGGCGTAGCCGTGCGCCGGGCCGCCATGGTGCTCGTGGATCTTGGGCAGGCCGGAGTTGAAGTCGTAGAGCGAGTGGTAGATCGGATGCGTGTAAGGCAACTCGACCAAACTGCGGCCCGGGAAGACGCGTTTCACCTCGCGACGGAATGACTTGTCCAGACCGAAGTTGTCATCCACATGCAGGAATCCCCCGCCGAGCAAGTACCCCCGCAACGCGCGGACCTCGTCATCAGTGAAGCGGATGTTGCCGTGACCGGTGATAAAGAGGAACGGCACGTCAGCGAGGTCATCATCGGTGAGGGTGACAGCTCTCTCGGACTCGTCGGCGTCGATCGTGGTGCGCTCGTTGACCTCGCGGAGGAGGTTCTTGAGCGCGGACTTGTTGGCATACCAGTCGCCGCCGCCACCGTACTTCACCTTGCCGATTGTGAAGGGCGAGGCTGACGCTATTGAGGCGGCGAGCAGGAGCGCGAGCATGGTGGTATCTTACGCAAGGGCAACCTGGAAGTCAAAGACGGCGCCATGGGGCCCGGATGCCGGCACGCGTCCGAGCCCCCTCACGACGCCACAAGACACCAACTACCAGCGCTTCTTGACCCTCACGTACCACCCCGTCCATTCCGGCGCGTAAGCGTAAACACAGAAGTAGTGCATGCCCGTGTAGCCGGCGCGGAAGGTGACCTTGTCTTTCTTCCCCTCCCCGCGGGCGGAGTACCAGAGGTAGTTGTAGGGCGAGCACCACCATCTGTTCGTGCCTCTGGGGTCGCTGGTCCCGACGTAGAGATCGGGGTCGTCCACGTCGGTCTCGGGCACGACGTGAATCGTGTAGGTCCGGCCGCGCTGGCACTTGACGCGGTAGAGCTGGTAGTAGCCCTGCCAGGCCCAGTCGTAGTACCAGCCTTTGCGCAGCCTCGTACCGTGGGCCGCATAGGCGGCGTTCGGTGGCGGGAGGGCGGTAACGAGAATCGCGGCGGCGCCGAGAAGCGCCAGCCTGCGGAGTAGAGGATTGCGTCTCATCGAGGAATGTCTCCTTTCATCGGCAGGGACGGCAACGGCGTCGCGGCTGAACCCGCTCCGACAAAGGCGGAGAACGGCAACGGCGTCGCGGCTGAACCCGCTCCTACAGAGGCAGAGCTAGTCCGGGCTCCAGAGGCCGTCAGGCGTGCGGGTGGCGGGTTCGGTGAGGCGCTTGACGTGACCGTCGGCGAAGCAGAAGTTGGAGCCACCACTGTGGCGTCGGCTCGGAAGGAGTTGCTCCTGCATCCCGAGGGACAGGCAGCGGGAGTAATCGAGCGCGACGGGCAGGTTGCTGTAGCCGGCGTCACACAGCAGGATCGTGGTAGATGGTGATTCGATCTGGGCGAGGCCGAGCGGAGTGCCGTGGCTTCCGCCGACGGCTCTCAGATCGGGCGGAGAGAGCAGAGCGTTAATCGCGTAGCCGTGGCGACGTTCGGGAGGCAGTTCGGCCAGCTTCGCCCCGGAGACCTGAGCGGCGGGGCACATGTAGATGTCGGTGTTGCGGATGTAGGGCTGCGCGAACTGGCGCCAGGAGCGATACGGCCCGGTCAGAGAGGCAATGTACGAGATCGGCAGCATCTCGTCGCAGTCGGAAGCGTAGGCGTCGATGGCGAGACTCATCTGGTGGAGATTAGCGGCGCAGGTGGACGCGCGGGCCTTGTCGCGCGCGGAGTGGAGCACCGGGAAGATGATCGCGGCGAGCACGGCGATGACCGCGATGACGATGAGGATCTCGATGAGAGTGAAGCCGCGTTCTCGAGGAGATGGCATTGACGCTCCTGTCCTACTACCCATGCTAGTACTATGTATAGTAGTATAACGCTCGAGTGTCAAGATGAGTTTCGTCGATGGGCTACGGGAGCGGCGAGGATGCCTGGTCTATGACGACGACAGAAGGGCCGGTTTCAGCGTCCACGCCTGGAGGCGGGCTTGCTCGAGGAGCTTGGGAGCTTCGAAGCCGTCGGGCAGCATGCTGCCTGCCCAGCCGCTCCGCGCTCCGGCCTCATCGACGTGTTGGTCGACCTGGTTGTCAGCCGGTGCGAAGTCAACGTCGCTGGGGAGCGCGCGGGTCTCGATGAGGTGAATGAGGGCTCGCGCGAGCGCGATATGGTAGGCGTCGAGACGAAGAGCGTGGTCGCCGACTGACACGGCGCTAGGCAGGCGCTCGGTGGACCGAAGCCAAGCCTCGACCTGCAGAACCGAGGCGGAGAAATCGGAGCGACCGGCTTGACCGTCGGACGAGGCGCCCGCGCCTGCGGTCGCGGGGCCGTCGAGGTGCAGACAGACCGCCCCAGCCGGAGCGGAGCCTTCGCGGATGGCGTGGGCGAGGAAGCGGGTGAACATGCCGAACAACTCCGCCGGCGACAGGCTCATGCCTTCGGCTTCCTGGAAGTTGACCTGCTCGCCGACAGCCCGCGCCAGCGCGAGCAACTCGTCCGCGCTGAACACGCGGTCGCGCGCAAGGTCGGGATAGAGATCGGGCAACTGATCGGCGGTGATGGTCTCCACGTCAGGCCGAGACACGACATGACCCACGAACGAGTCGAAGTGCTCGTAACCGGCTTCGGTGAGGTCGCGGGGCTTCAGGTTAGTGGAGAACCACTCCTCCATCACGAGGGTGCAGGGGTGGTTCATGATGCTGATCAGGCCGCCGTCCTCAAGGGCGTCGTAGGAGGCGGCGAACTGGGTCAAGTGCTCGTCGAGCGCGCCGGGCTCGCCCAGTTCGAAGTTCAGCCCGAACATGTGCCGGACTTGGCGACCGCGCCGGTCCTTCCCCCACATGTGCGACGTGTTGATCATTCCCCCGTAGTAGAACGGCTGCGCAAAAAGCCCCACGTAGCCGTAGCCACTGACGTAAGTTGGGATGCCCCACTTGCGCAGGATTGGGAAGACCTGCGGCGACCAGTTAGAGCCTGGTTGACCGTAACAGACGGGATCCTGTCCCCACACGTCGCGGAGGTCGTCGATCCCAGCGGCCTCGCGCCGCTCGAACTCGGCGCCGCCCTCGAGCCAGTCAAACGGCGCCATGTACTCCGCCGGCTGCGGGCGCAGGCCGTGCCAGTTGGAATGGTAGCCAATCGCGTGTTGGGAGAGGGCATCGGTGACGCTGTAGCGGACGCGCTCGCGGAGCATCCGAGCCTTCTGGCCGACGACCTTCATCGTCCCGCGGACGCCGTGGCTGGTGAGGATCTGGGCGATGCGCTTGGCGGCGTCGTCGCTGTGGGTGACGGTGCAGTCCTCGACATCGAACCAGAAGAGCACGTGCTTGCGAGGCATGGCAGATCTCCTTGGGGCGACGCGTCTATCGCGGGCACTTCGCGAGCCAGTCGATGTAGTCATCGGGCAGCCAGCGCTCGGGCTCCTGCTCGACGATAGCGACCCATCGCTCGACCATCGCGTCGGCGCGGCAACATCGAAGCGTCGCGGAGCCGATCTTGCCGTAGGTCATCAGGCCCTCACCGGCGAGCATCTCCTCGATGGTCTCTCGGTCCTCGACGCGGATGCTCGGGTACGGGCCGGGCTTCTCCCAGCCTGCCAACTCGGCGGCGAGGCAATCGCGGGCGTCGGGATCGGCGGCATCGAGGGCGCGCTCGGCGAGGGTGGCCTCGACGCAATGCACCATGGTATTGACGCGGAAGGTCACGCCGATGAAGCAGTAGGCGGCGTTCCAGTCGATCAGCCGCTGCCAGGGGCTCTCGCGCGCGAAGGCCCCAGTGCCGAAGGGGCTGGGCCGAGGACCGGCGGCGCCGTGGTCTCTCGTCAACTCGACCGCGCGACGGCCGATAGCGGTGATGGAGTGCGTGTGATGGTCGCTGCGGAACGCGCCCGATCGAGCGCGGAGGGTTTCGGTGATCAAGCCGACGTAGGACGGGGTGGTCTCGGGATCCCAGCGCTCGATGGCCGAGGCGTCGCCCTCGGGTTTCGACGGGCAGAGGGTCGGCACGGCTACGGTGCCCGCGGATCCGACGGCATCGGCGAAGCCATCGATGACAGCGACAGGGCCATCGACGACAGTGCCCATGCTGCTGAGCGAGCTGTGGAAGATCGCCGTGTCGCCGGGCACCACGCCGACGGCGCGGACGGCGTCGGCGATGTCGGCGCGGGTGACGCGGATGTTGGGGTCGCGGGGCTCGGGCTTCATGAATTGACATCCCAGTAATAGTCGTTAGAGGTCTCGCGCAAGGTCGCGGACGACGGGCTCGCACAGGTCGAGCGTATCATTGTAGACGGCAGAATCGAACTCGGCGACGGTATCGCTCGGGAGATGCGTGTGAGGCCAGGTATCGCCATGCCACGTGCAGCACATGACGCCGACGCCCTCGGCCTGGAACGGGTACTGATCGCTGGTGGCCCAGGGGTCGGTGATCCACTCGATGGGGCCGTACTTCTCGGGGATGCCGATCGCGTTGGCCGAGCGCTCTGCGAGGTCTTTGATCCGCCGCTCTCCGTCGGTCGCCCAGATCCACGTGGGCTCGTTGCAGGCGATCATGTCCAGGCAGACGGTGGCCGCGCAGGCGCGCAACTCGCCCCGATCCTTCAGCCGACGGACGTGCCAGTACGAACCCAGCATCATCGGCTCCTCAGCGCCGAAGGCGATGTAGCGAACCGTTCGGCGAGGCGCGGCGTCCGCCAGACGCTCGACCATATCGAGGATGCCCGCAATGCCGGAGGCGTTGTCGATGGCGCCCGGCGAGTTGTACTCGGTGTCGTAGTGGCCGCAGACGACGACGTAACCGTCTTCAGGATGCGTCCCCGGTTGCTCGGCGATGACATTGTGGCTCAACGCGCCGGGAGTGAATTCGGCATCGATGCCGAGACGGACGCGGACCTCTTCGCCGGCCGCCAACCAATTGGATACGCGGTCGCCGTCCTCGCGACTGATGACGACCATGGGCATGCCGCTATCATCGAGCGTAGCGGGCATGGTGCTGGCGGGGCCGTTCTCGCGGACGATCACCCAGGCGGCGACGCTGCCGTCGCCGCCCACGACCTCGTAGCGATCCCACATGAGCACGCCGAGGATGAGGCACTTGCCGACATAGCGCAAAGTGCCCTCGACGCCGCCGGCGCCGGTGGCAAGCGAGTAGACGAGAGGGTAAGCGGCGATCGTGCTGGGCTCGGGAGCGGTGATAGACAGCGTCGGCTCTGAGCGCAGGTCCCAACCCATGACGCGGAAGGGCTCGAGTTGGGGCTGAAGGCCGCGCCCGGCGAACTGGCCGGCGATGTAGTCGGCGGCCTCGCGCTCGGCGGCGGAGCCAAAGAAGCGAATGCCTATGGTCTCGGACAAGTGCTTGACGATGGGGATCGGATCCACGCGCGTCTCCTGGTCGATGTGGTCTGGCGCCTACGGTGCGGCGACCGTGATATGCACGCCGCGGATCTCGTTCTGCTGGCCCTCGGGCAGCTCGTTCTTCCAGCCGCCGGGGATGACATCATGGATGTAGAGAAGCTTGCCGGGTTCGACCTCGCGGATGGCGGTGTAGTAAGTGCTCGGGCCATCGAAGACAGCGACGGGGTCAGACCATGACGCGCCGTCATCAGAGCTGAACATCAGCTTGCAGCCGGGCCTGCCGAAGCTGCAGGCAAGGAGGCCGCTCGACATCCGGATGATGTCAGGGAAGACGCCGCGGGCGGTTGGGATGGGCTGCGGATCCGACCAGGACTTGCCTGCGTCGGATGACCGTGCGGTCCAGAGCGGCTCGCCGGACTCGTTGCGCATGATCGCGACGAGATCACCGGAGGATGTAGCGGCTATGCAGGGCTCGTTGAGACCCTCCCCGCCAATGTCGGCGAGGTAGCCGATGGTCGAGAGGTAGTGCCAGCGCGAGCCGCCGTCGGTGCTGCGGACGACGATGGAACGGTCGCGCACATCATCGACGAAGCGCCCGTACATGGTCGCGACGAGGGACCCGTCAGGCATGGTCAGGATCGAGCGGGCGAAGAGCATGCGGGCGGCGCCCTTGGTCAGGTGGGGCACTCGCATGGGCGAGAAATCGACGGCGCCCGTGCTCCAATGATAGTCCAGCCCGTCGATCGAGCGGCCCACGCGACACGACGCGACTGTATCGGAGATGCGCAGCGTCATGTAGGAGAGCCAAAGGCAGGAGCCGTCGGCGAGGCGGGCCCATGAATGGCCGGCATCGGCCTCGGGGACGGGCGCGGACCACGTGGCCCCGCCGTCATCGGTGGCGCAGAACGCCGTGCGAGCGGTTTCGGGGTTGATCTCATCGTAAGAGCACCAAATCGCGGCGAGGAGGCGCTCGGACGAGATCTGCTTGAGCGTCGGGAACCAGTGGTAGTCGCGCGACGCGCTGATGGTGAACGGTTCGCCGACAGAGACATCGAGATCAGCAGCGCCGGCGGCGGACGTGCCGATACCGAGGGCGAGGAGAGTTGGGGTGAAGCGAGCCATGGTGGACGGGTTCCGTGGAACAGGCCCGACGGCCTGCTGGGTAGGTGATGGTGGGGAAGTTAGGGAATGGTGGGAGAACGACTAAGTATCCAGGGAGGATATGTTCATGGCACCCCCTTCGCGGAGAGAGTTCATCGGGCAGGCAACCGTTGGCGCGGCGGCGATCGCGGCGGCATCGCGGGCGACGCCTCAGACCAGTCCGAACGAGAAGATCCACCTCGGCATCATCGGATGCGGTGGGATGGGACGAGCGAATCTGAACGCGTGCGCGGGGCAGAGCGACGTGGTTGTCACGGGCGCGTGCGATGTCTGGAAGGCGCGACGCGATGCGGTGGTTGCGGAGCATCCGGACACGTGCAAGCCGTATAGCGACTTCCGGGAGATGCTGCGGCAACCCGACATCGATGCGGTGATCATCGGGACACCGCCGCATTGGCACTGCTTGCTATCGGTCGCGGCGGCGGAGGCGGGCAAGGACATCTACGTGCAGAAGCCGATGACCCTCTACCCCGCCGAGAGCTTCGCCATCCGCAACGCGGTGAGGCAGCACGACGTGATCTGCCAGGTTGGCACGCAAATCCACGCGGGGGCGAACTACCGGCGCGTGGTGGAGCTGATCCGCTCGGGGAATCTGGGCGACATCGGCGCCGTGCGGACCTTCAACGTGATGAACCAGAGCCCGGCCGGCGTGGGCAAGAGCGAGGTCAACACGCCGCCGGAGGGGATGGACTGGGACTTCTGGTGCGGGCCGTCGCCGCACTGCGATTTCAACCCCATCCTGGCGGCGAACGCCTACAACCACGGATCGTGGATGGACTACAGCGGCGGATGGACGCCTGGCATGGCGCCGCATATCATCGATCTCCCCGTCTGGGCGATGGATCTAGGCTTCCCGCTGGAGACGTGCAGCACGGGCGGGCGGTACTTCCTCGACGACGACGGCGACGCGTACGACAACCATGAGGTGCTGTGGCGCTATCCGACGACGACGATGACGTGGATGAGTTCGCTGACGAACAGTTACGGATTCGACTTCCACGGCGACAGCGCGCCGAGGCGGCGACTGGGGATCTACTTCCACGGATCGAACGGGACGCTATTCAGCGACTATGGCAGCCACACGATCATCGCCGAGGGCGACAAAATGGAGGGGATGGAGACGCCCGAGGAGAGCATCCCGCCGTCGCCCGGACACGAGCGCGAGTGGCTGGACTGCATCAAGAGCCGCGAGCAACCGACGGTGAACGCCGATTACCACGTGAAGGTCGACATCCCGGTGGTGCTGAGCCTGATGAGCTACAAGCTGGGACGGTCGGTGCAGTTCGACCCGGAGACGGAGAAAGTGATCGGCGACAAGGCCGCGATCAAGATGAGCAAGCCCCAGTACCGCAGCCCGTGGAAGTTCCCGAACGAGTACGTGTAGGGAACGGCAGGGGACGGGGACGGCCGGGGGAGGTGTGGCGTGGATGTGAGTGGGCTATTACTGATGGTCCTGCCGGCGGCTGTCATTGGGGCGACGATGGGAGTGCTAACGGCGCAGGAGATATACCGACGATGGCCCCATCTCAACCGGGACCACGGCGGCGGGGCGCTGTATCTGTATCTTGGGCTGGGAGGGGGCGTGGGAGCGGGCGCTCTCTGGGCCGGGATCATGTGGCTTTCCGTGTTTCGGATGCACTAGTGAACTGTGGACGGTACGCCCGACGCTGATCGGTGAGGGTTGCGAAGGGCTAGGGAATTGCATCCGCCCAACGACCAAGGAGGGTCTGCGATGACTAAGCGACAGTTCTACATTGCCCTTGCAGTTCTCGCTGTAGCTGGAGTGTTTGGTGGTATGGTGGCGGACCGCGTGGTGACGCAATCAGCGACGGCGCAGCCCGCGGCGGAGCTACCCGCGGCGGCTGATGAGGCGGATCTGCGCGACCAGATGCTCGGAATCGTCGTGGACGGCGAGTTCCAGCGGGTCGCGAAGGGCGAAGCGCTAGCCGTAACGACGAGGCTCACCTCTATCCAGATGCAGGCGGCCATCGCGCCGGAAGCCGCGGAGCTGGACCTGAGGGCGTTTGAGGGCCGCGCGGTCATGGTGGCCGGGATCGACGGCGGCGGATGGGTGTACGAGGCGGCCGTGATTGACTATGCGGGCGCGATCCTGACGGAAGTTGTGATGGAGACGTACTCGGGCGAGGAATAGAGGCCGGGCAGACGGCGGTGCGAGCTGGAAGCTCGCGGTCCAAGACGGCCAGAGCACCAGGGCCGGATGGAGCAAGCGCAGGCACGGAGACTCGATGAGTTACCCTATGCCTGCGCCACGCACACTCCCATTCGGCCCCTCCGGACGGCATGACAGCCCCATTGGCTGCACCTCCCTATAGTCGATTTGCGCCACCGTCGCCGTCTGTGCCAGCGGGTCTCCCGACCCGCTAGTCGTTGGCCCGGATAAGGCTAGCGGGTCGGGAGACCCGCTGGCACGGAACGGATGCTGACGCGGACCAATTCGCCCGGTACCTTGCATTACACGGTAGCGTGTGGTACACTATACTCCATGCGGAAGGGTGACTGGCTCACACAAGTGAGGAAGGGTGCGGTGGAACTGTGCATTCTGGCGCTGCTGGATGAGCGGGAGCGCTACGGGTATGAGATCGTGCAGGAGTTGAACTCTCCCGGTGAGGTCATCATCGCCGAGGGCTCGATCTACCCCCTCCTGAAGCGGCTGAGCACCCAAGGGTGGGTGACGGCGGCGTGGCGCGAATCTCAGTCCGGTCCGCCGCGGAAGTACTACTCGCTGACGGAGCCGGGACGCGCTCACTTGACATCGATCGCAGGCCAGTGGAAGCAGTTCACCGGGTTTGTGAATCGTCTGCTTGGAGGTGCTGAGGATGACAACTCTCTCCGATGAGAGTCGCAAGGCTGTGGATGAGTACCTTCGGAAGCTCGAGGCAGGCCTGACGGATCTGCCCGAAGATGAACGGGCCGACGCGGTGGCGGAGACCCGCAGCCACATCGAAGAGGCCGTGGCGCGCATCCGGGAGGATGAGGCGGCGGCCGTGGGGACGGTTCTGAGGGGTCTCGGAGAGCCGGAGGCGTTTGCCGAGGGGCTGGTCGACGGCGACTTCGACGACGGAGAAAGACGCCAGGGACTTAGTGCTGTCCTGCCGCCACCCGTCCGACCCACGCCCACGCCTTTCCCGCCTACCCCTGCCCGGCGCCCGAACACGACATTGCGGGCGGGATGTATGTTCCTAGTGCTGCTTCCGGTGGCGTGGATCATCTTCCAGATCCCCGAGTGGACTCGCCCTACCAAGCCTGATTCCGGACAACAGCAGTGGATGGCGCAACACGAGACCATGCAGCAACTCGCCGTGGCAATCCAGGCGCGGGAAACCGAAGTCATCGAGGCGTTGCTACACCCGGACTTCGTGGCGGAAGCAGGCGTCACCGGCGCGGACCTCCTCATGCCCGCAGGGGTCGGCATGATCGTCCGCACGGATGGCGGCCCTGTTCCATTTGAGCCGGACGCCGTTGAGCACGGGCTGCGTGGCATCGACCAAATGGGAAGCTCTCAGACAGTGCTCGCGGCGAACGTCTACACGCTCAAATGGCAGAACGGGGAGTGGCTTATCAGCGGTGTTCGCGAATGGGACGCTCCGCCCATGCCCGCGCCCTGACGCGTCTTGGCGCAAGAGCCGTGGCGAGTTCGAAGGGTCCGAGGGGAAGCAGCTCACGGGGTTTGTGAATCGTCTGCATGGAGGTGCCGAGGATGACAACTCTCACCGATGAGAGTCGCAAGGCTGTGGACGATTATCTGCGAAAACTCGAGGCAGGCCTGACGGAGCTATCGGAAGCCGAACGGGCCGACGCGGTGGCGGAAACGCGCAGCCATATCGAGGAGGCAGTGGCGCGCATCCGCGAGGATGAGTCGGCGGCCGTGGGGACGGTACTGCGAGGCCTCGGCGAGCCTGAGGCGTTCGCCGAGGGCCTGGTGACCGGAGATGCGCAGGAAGAGCCGGTCGCAGAGGCAGTGGCCGTTCCGGTAGCGTCGGCCGCGGCGCCCGTAAGACGGCGCAGCCCGGTGGGATGGTGGATCGCGGGGTGTTTGGCCTTGCCGGTGGTGGCGGTGGTGGCGTGGGTTAGCGCGTACTTCGCGCTCTCTGGGGTCCAGACGAGGGGGGCGGTGGAGGAACGCAAGTGGCTTGCTCAAGAGCAAGAAGCCTCCGTCGACTACGAGCTTACCGCGCTGCGGGATGAGCTGCTCCGCATGCTCGTGGCGCGAGATGCGGCGGGGATGGCGGCACTGCGCCACCCCGAGCTAATGCCCGAAGATGACGTCTCGGGCGAGGATCTCCTTCTGCCGGAAGGGCCCGGTCGTCCTGAACTCGTCGAGACTGCGAGGGGAGGACCCAACCGGGCGCACGTGACGGTCCACGGGGGCGGCGTAGTGCGGGAATACCACTTTGAGCTATTCGCCGGGACCTGGTACATCTGGAAACTCGAGCCGGCGGAGCTGGGAGATGGGCGCAGGTGGGACCCGGTGGTCCGCTGAGGCGGGTCCCTGACGCCACCCGCCGCAGGAGTCAGGGCTTCGCAGGTCGAAGCCTGACCGCGGACGTCACTAGCGACTGCGGAGGTAGGCGATGAGGATGAGCAACCCGGCTGTATGGACCGTGATGGCTCTGCTGCTAGCCCCCTTGTGTGGGTTCTGCCAGGACGAAGCCGCGCCCGAGATCGACCGGACCGACCCCACCGCCGTCGCGCGGGCGTACGCTGAGGCCTGTCGCGCGGGGGATACGGAAGCGGCGGTCGAGCTTGTGCACCCGGACGATCCGCTGCGACCCGCGCTGGCCATGGGGTTCCTGACGGAGGATGGGGAAACCGGGCTGCTCGCAGCGTCATTTGCCCGCATTTTCACCGAGCTGATGTTCGCGCCCACGAAGATCAACTTTGGAATCGAGGACGCTGCCGTCGAACAACTCGAGGATGGAACAGCCCAAGTCACGCTCAGACGCACGTGGGCTGTCGACCAGAAGCTCGCCCTGAGCGAGGCCGAGGACGGCACCTGGTCGATTAAGGCACTGGCATCCGTCAAGGCCACCACTGGCTCGGAGCCCGTGTATATGTCAACGCGCGCGCCCATCACGCCCGGCGACGACCCGGACGAACTTCCTTTCATGGCGAAGTATGACTCGCAGGACCACCTCCGCGGGCTCGCGGAAGCCTTCGGAGAGTATGCTGACGAACACGACAGCACGCTCCCGCCCGCGGCATCGTGGGTCGATGCCATCGAGCCGTATGTCCTCGACCGTGACCTGTTCGCGTGCCCCGGCGCTCCCGAGCAGGAGTACGGTTACGCCATGAACGTCTTGGCTGACGAAATCGAGATGCCGGAGGATTGGCGGGACCAACGTGGGCTCGTAATCCTCTTCGAGTGGCGCGGCGCCGAGCGAAACGCGGCGGTAATGCCCGAGGAACTCGCAGACATGGAGCCGTTCTGGCCGGACGGCTCGATCGCGTTCGTAGACGCCGGGGCGTGGCCTGAACGCCTGCCTCGGGGCCTCACGATCGCCGAACTCGCCATGGCCGAGGAGCACGCCAGTACGTGCAGTTCGCATCTGCGGGCGCTGACGCGCGCGACGTTGAGGCACGCTCGCGACAACGACGGCATGCTCCCCGGCGCAGACACCTGGCAGGACGACATTGCGCTCTACCTACTCGACGACACGGGCTTGGCTGATGTCTTCCGCTGCCCGGCCGCGGATGGCATCGACTTCGCGTACGCCATCAACTCCGAGATCGCCGGCACGGACGCGACCGAGATCCGCGGACACGGCGACATCACGCTGTTCTTCGAGTCCGACCTGAACGTGGCGAACGCATCGGGCAATCCTGACATCGACGGCGCGGCGGAACTCCGCCACGTCGAGGACTCCGATACCGGGCGCCATAACCTCGGCGGAAGACTCAACGGCGACGTCATCAGCCTCCGCCCGCCAGAGGAGGATGAATAGCGGGCTCTGATCCTTGACGCCTCCCACCGAATCTGGTATCCTGCCGCACCAACATCCAGGGCTGGGTGGTGTTGCGCCCGGTCAGCTTCCCAATTGGGAGAGGAGTAGGCGGGAACTACCGTCAACGTCAGTGTCGGATCTGGAGATCCGACCTACGGGAGAGAGCCGGCGTAAGGTGCGAGGTCCGGTGTCGGTAGCCGCCGAAAGTCGCTTCCAGGGGACTCCGAAGAAAGCCTAGCGGCAGAGCAACGGGGCAGGAACCCCTATTGCCGCGCGGCGAGTAGAACGGAGCGCGTTTCGCGCGTTACAGCGTGCTCGAGGAGGTCGGGCCCAAGGGCTCGGCAAGCCGGGTGGTACCGCGAGGGCATGAACCACAGCCTCTCGTCCCAGCGATTGGGCGAGGGGTTTTTTGCGTTTGGGCCGTATTGAGTGGTAATGTGGGGGATCACGGCGACGGCAGGGCGCGATGAATCACGCTCCTACGAGCGATTTGGCGCAGAACGACAACCTGAGGAGACCGATATGCGAAGCGACCGGACGAAGCAGGGCGTGCCAAGAGCCGGAGCCAGAGGGCTGCTGTACGCCTGTGGCGTGACCAAGAGCGGGATGGACAAGCCGTTCATCGGCATCGCCAACGCGTTCACGGACATGGTACCCGGCCACCTCACCCTCCGGGAGCTTTGCCGCACGGTAGAGAACGGGATCAGCGCGGGTGGCGGAGTGCCGTTTAGCTTCGGATCGCCCGCGATCTGCGATGGAATCGCGATGGGACATAAGGGGATGTTCTACTCCCTGCCCAGCCGCGAGATCATCGCCGACATCGTCGAGACCATGGCGGAGGCCCACGCGTTTGACGGGCTGATCCTGCTGACGGACTGTGACAAGATCACGCCGGGGATGCTCATGGGCGCGGCGCGCGCGGACATCCCGGCGATCGTCGTGACCGCGGGCCCGATGCACTCGGGGAATCTGCGCGGCAAGCGCCTCAGTTTGGTCCGCGATACCTTCGAGAACGTCGGCCGCTACAAGGCCGGCGAGCTGACCGAAGAGCAGCTTGCCGAGGTCGAAATGTGCGCGTGCCCCGGCCCGGGATCGTGCCAGGGCCTGTACACCGCCAACACCATGGCGTGCCTGACCGAGGCGATGGGGATGAGCATGCCGGGCTGCGGGACGGGCCTGGCGGGGATGGCGAAGAAGTCGCGCCTGGCGCATGAGTCAGGCGAGCGGATCGTGCAGCTCGCCAAGGACAACGTCACCAGCCGACAGATCATGACGAAGGCTGCGTTTGAGAATGCCGTGCGGATCGACATGGCGCTGGGCGGCTCGAGCAATACCTGCCTGCACCTGCCGGCCATCGCGCACGAGGCGGGCGTGGATCTGTCGCTCGATGAGTTCGACGTCATCAGCCGCGCGACGCCGCAGATCACGCACATCCGGCCCGGCGGCGAGCACTTCATGGAAGACCTGGAATACGCCGGC
>CAZKUN010000054.1:23590-26626 GCA_964555935.1 uncultured Armatimonadia bacterium
CGATGAAGGCCATCAGCGACATCATCAACGACTGCCCCACGGTCTCCGGGCACACGACGGCGGAGATCATGGAAGCCGCCGAGATCATGGACGACGACGTGATCCGCACAAAGGAGACCGCCTACCGGCCCGAGGGTGGCATTGCAGTCCTCAAAGGCAACATTGCCCCCAACGGCTGTGTTGTAAAACAGTCCGCTGTCAGTGAGGCCATGCAGAACTTCACCGGTAAGGCGAAGGTCTTCGACAGCGAGGAAACGTGCATGGCGGCCATCCTTGGCGGCGCGATTGAGGACGGGATGGTCGTCGTCATCCGCTACGAGGGACCGAAGGGTGGACCGGGGATGCGCGAGATGCTCTCCCCCACCTCGGCCCTCTCGGGAATGGGCAAAGAGGACACCGTGGCGCTGATCACCGATGGACGCTTCTCCGGCGGGACGCGCGGCCCGTGCATCGGCCACGCATCGCCCGAAGCAGCCACCGGTGGAACCATCGGTCTTGTCCAGGACGGCGATGAGATCACGATCAACCTCCCGGACCGAAGCGTGAACGTAAACGTCTCGGACGAGGAACTTGAGAAGCGCCGGGCGGAGTGGAAGGCTCCGGAGGCGAAGATCAAGACGGGCTGGCTAAGCCGCTATGCAGCTCTCGTGCAGCCGGCCCACACCGGCGCGGTGTTGAAGGCGCCGAGCGAATAGCCAAACCGACACGGGACGCGGGCCGGATACCTCAATCACTGCGTGATTTCGTATTCGGCCCCTCCAGACGGACTCCCGTTTGCCATAGGAGAAACGACATGCCGAAGATGAATGGCGCGCAAGCGCTCTTGAAGGTGCTGAAGGAGCAAGGAGTTGAGGTCATATTCGGGATCCCCGGCGGGGTGACAATCCCAGTGTATGACGCGCTGTATGATGAGCCCGATCTGCGCCACATACTGGTGCGTCACGAGCAGGCGGCGGCCATTGCCGCCGAGGGCTACGCGCGGCGCAGCGGCAAGGTGGGCGTGTGCTGCGCGACGAGCGGACCGGGGGCGACGAACCTGGTGACCGGCCTGGCCGACGCGATGATGGACTCGATCCCGATGGTGGCGATCACCGGCCAGGTGAAGACGCCCGCGATCGGCCGCGACGCGTTCCAGGAAGCAGACGTCACGGGCATCACCAACCCAATCACGAAGAACAACCGGCTCATAAAACGGCCAGAGGACCTGATCGGCACGGTGCGAGAGGCGTTCTACCTCGCCAGCTCCGGCCGACAGGGCCCGTGCCTGGTCGATCTGCCGATGGACATTTCCATGGCGGAGGTGGACTGGTACGACGAGCCGACGAACGGGAACTTCGATCTGGAAGGGTACAACCCGCCCGGCGAGGGCGACCCGCAAGCGGTCGAAGCGGCGGCGAAGCTGATCGCGGAGTCTGAGAAGCCACTGCTCTACGTCGGCGGCGGCGTCGTGAGTGCCAACGGGCGAGACGAGATCCGGGCGCTGGCCAAGAAGACGGACATCTACGTCGTGAACACGCTGCTCGGGAAGGGCGCGTTCCCCGAGACCGACAGCCAGTCGCTGGGGATGCCGGGGATGCACGGCACGGCCTACGCGTCATACGCGATCAACCACTGCGATCTGATGATCGCGGTCGGCGCGCGATTCGATGACCGGGTGACGGGTGATCTGAAGACGTTCGCGCCTGGCGCGAAGGTCATCCACATCGATGTCGACCCAGCGGAGATCGGCAAGAACCGGGACGCGGACGTTGGCATCCTGGGCGACGCGAAGCTGGTTCTCGCGCAGATGGTGGAGGCGGTTGACGAGCGCAAGCGCGGCGCGTGGGAAGATCACCTCGATGAATACCGGGCTGAACATCCGCTGTTCATCCCGGCGTGTGAGGGCGTGTACCCGCAGTACGTGGTGAACGAGATCTTCAACGTCACGAACGGCGAGGCGATCGTGGCGACGGAAGTCGGCCAGCACCAGATGTGGGCGGCGCAACTCTACCGGTGCGCCGAGCCGAGGCAGTTCCTGAGTTCGGGCGGACTGGGAGCGATGGGCTTTGGCTTCCCAGCGGCCATCGGCGCGCAGGTCGCCTCACCGGACATGCCGGTGTTCAACATCGCCGGCGACGGCAGCATCCAGATGAACATCCAGGAACTCGCAACTTGCGTACACGAAAAGCTGCCTATCAAGGTTGCGATCCTGAACAACGGCACGCTTGGAATGGTGAGGCAGTGGCAGGAGCTGCTGTTTGACAAGCGCTACTCAGGCGTCGACTTGGCAGGCAACCCGCCGTTCGCCGAGGTCTGCAATGCCTACGGCGGCGCGGGACGGACGATCACCAAGCGCGAAGACGTCCGCGACGCGATCGAATGGTCGCTCGGCATCAACGACCGACCTGTCTTCATGGACTTCAAGGTCGAGCCCGAAGAGTGCGTCTTCCCGATGATCCCCGCCGGAAGGTCCTTCGGGGACCTGTGGGAGAACCTCGACGACGTCCCCGGGGGTGGAAAATAATGAAACACACCATCGCAGCGCTCGTGAATAACCGGCCCGGCGTTCTGGCGAAGGTCGCGGGGCTGTTCTCCAGGCGAGGTTACAACATCGACAGCCTGGCCGTCAGCGCAACGATCGACGCCAACTACGACGATCCGACCGGCGAGAAGTACTCGCGGATGACGATCGTCGTCGACGATGAGGGCGATCCGCGAATTATGGACCAGATCGAGCACCAGCTCATGAAGCTGGTCGACGTGGTGGCGCTGTCGGATCACACGAAGACCGACATCGTGCCTCGCGAGATGGCGCTTGTGAAGATCAACGCGAAGCCGTCGCAGCGCCCGGAGATCGTGGCGCTGGCACAGGTGTTTCGCGCGCTGGTCGACGACGTCGGCGACGAGACGATGATCGTGCAGATCACCGGCACGAGCACTAAGGTTGATGGACTCATCGATCTGCTGAGACCGTATGGGATTCGCGAGTTGGTCAGAACCGGTCGGGTGGTTCTGGCGAGAGGGTTGAGAGCGACGTAACGACATCGGGTCGAGCGG
>CAZKUN010000054.1:26636-42654 GCA_964555935.1 uncultured Armatimonadia bacterium
CGCGAGCTAGTCGACATCCGGACCGTGCAGACCGCGGTTTACGCCATGGCCGGCGTGATGGTCGTGGCGGGGATCGCGGTCGGCGCGGTGGTGAAGTCGAAGCTGGGATCGGCCAAGCTCGCGCTGATCCGCGGCGGGCTGGTTGCGTCTCTGGGACCGATGCTCTTCGTGGCGTGGCACCTGTATTCGCACCTGACGAGGTACGACCCTGAGACGGGATACTTCGGGCTGGACAAGGTGTGGGTGCTCGCGCTATGCATGGTGATCTTCATCGCGGGTGGCGTGGGGTTTGGATTCTTGGCGGGCAGGGCGTGGCAAGCGACGGAGGGCGATTCGGCGGATACCGCGAACGAGGGTGGTTCAGCGGCGTAGTGGTGGCACGCAGGCGGCGAAGACAGGATATACACAGGGCGCGCGTCGCCCTAGAGTGGGCGCAGCCGGCGTCCCGAAAACGAACGTAGCGGGCGCGGCAAGAAGCGTCCCACAAACACTGAGAGGGGCACGTAAGATGGCTAAGATCTACTATGAGGGCGATGCCGATCTGGCCGTGTTGGCCAACAAGACGATTGGCGTCATCGGATATGGCATTCAGGGCCGGGCACAGTCGCTCTGCCTGCGAGACAGCGGACTGACCGTCGCCGTGGCCGAGCTTGAGGGCACGGAAAACTACGAGCAGGCAGTGGCGGATGGCTTCGAGCCGATGGCCGCGGCTGACTGCGCGGCGAAGTCGCAGTTGGTGCAGATCCTGACCGAGGACCACGTGCAGGCTGTGGTCTACAAGAACCACATTGCGCCGAACCTCGAGGCCGGCGACGCGGTGATCTTCTCGCATGGCTTCAATATCCACTACAACCAGATCGTCCCCGCGGCCGACGTCGACGTGTTCATGATCGCGCCGAAGGGGCCGGGCGCGCTGGTGCGCGAGTGCTACGAGCAGGGCTCGGGCGTTCCGTCGCTGGTAGCCATCCACCAGGATGCGACCGGCAACGCGATGGCGCTGGCTCTGGCCTACGCGAAGGGTCTTGGCGCGACGCGCGCCGGCGTCATTGAGACGACCTTCAAAGAGGAGACGGAGACAGACCTGTTCGGCGAGCAGGCCGTGCTCTGCGGCGGCGTCAGCGAGCTGATCAAGGCGGGTTGGGAGACGCTGGTCGAGGCCGGCTATCAGCCGGAGATCGCGTACTTCGAGTGCCTGCACGAGCTGAAGCTCATCATGGACCTGATCTACCGCTTCGGCATCAGCGGGATGCGCAAGCGCGTCTCGGACACGGCCGAGTACGGCGACATGATCGCGGGCAAACAGATCATCACCGACGAGACGCGCCAGACGATGCGCGAGCTGCTGGATGATGTTCAGAGCGGCGTGTTCGCGCGCGAGTGGATCCTCGAGAACCAGGCGGGGCGTCCGTCATTCTCGAAGCTGGAAGAACTCGAGGCCGACCACCCGATCAACCAGGTCGGCGACGATCTTCGCGGCATGATGAGCTGGATGGACGAGTAGGGACGACAGGGCGCGATCAGTCGCGCCCCTACACGGATCACCAAGCGGGGAGCCTCGAATCGAGGCTCCCCGCTGTCGTTCTGCCCCGTCGATCCGGGCCCATATACCACGCGTTGTATCCCCGAATCCACCGGCGTGCAACCAAACTGCAACGTTACACATTCGTGCCATTAGGTTTTCTCACGCGATCCGAGGAGGCGTGGCAAACCCCACTCAGCAGGGAACACGAGGAGGGGTTGACGGATGGAGACCACCGCGAGAAAGACGACTCGAAGAGCCCGGATCGCAGCAAGCGCAGGCATCGCCGTACTGGCAATCCTCGGAGTAAGCCAGAGCGCGCGGGCCGGGATGATTGAGATCGAGCGGGAGGTCTACCATCAGATCAACGACATTCGTGTGGCGAACGGGCTGAACCCCGTCATCTATAACGAGGATCTCGCCCCCGCCGCTCGCTGGCACAGCCAGGACCAGGCGCGTCGCCGGTGCATCGCGCACATCGACTCGCTCGGACGCAATGCCGGAGATCGCCTCGATGACAACCGAGTTCCCTGGCTTCGTTACGGAGAGAACGTTGGCTACGTTTGGGGATATGACGATCCATGCACGACCGTTGTGAAGGCATGGCTTGCAAGCCCCGGACACGCCGCGAACCTCCTTGATCCAAGGCTGGTCGAGTCGGCCGTGGGCGTGGCTCAGTCCGCTGACGGAACGTACTACCTCACCCAGGTCTTCGTCACCCGGTAGTCTAAGCCACACCCCCCCCTGTACCACGGCTGATCTCTGGATGGGCCCGGCACCGACGCCGGGCCCATTCGATTCTGGGTGGACGCCGGGTCATTGGCCAAGTCTGTCGACCGCGTTCTGAGCATCGGCGGCCTTGGGCGAGCCCGGCGCCAGCTCCATCACTCGCTCGAACTCGGCCTTCGCGCCCGTCGTGTCGCCCAGCTCAACCAACGTCCAGGCGAGCGCCCAGTGAGCGTCGACGAAGTCCGGGTCGGCTGCGATCGCCTCGCGCAGGACAGTGGCGGCCTCGGCGTACCGACGGCCACGCTTCAGTTGCAGCCCGCGCTGATGCAGCGCCTGGGCGTCCTCAGCTTCGACTCGCTCCGGCGCTTCGATGGGCACATCGGGCGGACCGAGGTCGGTCAACGCCTCTCGCAGCGCCTCCACGGCCTGGGCGTCTTCCCACTTCGCGGCCTCCACCATCTCCGCGAGTTCCGAGGCCACTGCTTCCGTACCAAGCCGCTCGGCCATGAGCTGGATGCGCTCGGAAAATGGGAGGTCCGGTCGGCCTCCGGACATGACTTTCGGAATGCGCCGGAAGATATCCGCCTCCGCGGCGTAGAAGCTCGCGGCCTCCGCGAAGGCGGCGTGGACGGATTCGTGAAGCAGCAGCGCCTTGCTCACGCATGCGCGAGCTTCGCCAACCGTCGCGGCGTGCGCCTCGATGAGCTGCGCGTCCAACACGTTGGCGTCGTGGGTCGCCCCGAGATCGCGCAAGTGTTCAGCCCATGCGTCGTACGCCGAGAATCCGAGAACATACCGATCGTGCATCATCTCATCAGGCGCGCGATCCGCCAGCCAGATGGCTCGGCTCAAGGCTGCGGGCCAGTCGATCTCGGGGAGTTCCTGGGCTGGCTCGTACGTCAGGAGGACGACCTCGGGGGCCCCGCCGGAGCGCCGGGTGCCGTCTACCGCAAACGGCCCGACCTGCGCGGTTCCGTCAGGACTGTTGCAGCTCTGCACGTGGATGCTGACGCCCTCGTAGCCGAAGATGACCTTTGCCCCGAGTTGCTCCCACGCCACCACCGGAGCCCCCGCATCGATACTTTCGAAGATGGCCTTTGCGGCGTCGGAGTTCTGGTCAAACGTCACCCATCGCGCCTCGGCGCCCGCCGCCTCGGCGGCGCTGAGCACGTGGTCCATCGCCGGCGGCCACACGCCCGCGAATACATGGGAAGCCCGCCCAGGAGCGTAGGCTATCTGGAAACCCGCGCCGGACACGGTGACGAGTTCCTCATAGCTCATCTGGCAACCCATCACCGAGAGCGCCGCGTGGAGCGCCGCCACGTGGTACGAGTACTTCCCGACTGCCCAGCCGATGGGAGGGACGCCCTCAATGATCATGTCGGCACGCGCCGAGGGTCCCGCCGCAACCGAGATGCCGCTTGCCAGCACCAGCCACACCGCCAGATTCCGTGCCAAGTAACCCGCCCCCCAGAAATCCGTCGACCTCGCATTCGCCCGTCAGCTAGTTAGACGTGTAGGAGAGCGTCAGGTTCTGGTTGCCCCCCCCACACAGCCCGTCCGTGCCCCCAGCAACGCGCCTAACGGTAGTAGATCTCGAGTTCGCCGATGGACGTAAAACTGGCGTCGCCACCGGGACGGCCGAAGATCCGGATGCCGCCGCAAGTGACTTCGTCGAAGGTCAGCGTCCACCGCGTGTAATCGGCGCGGCCGTCCTGGTGGTCGGCGAAGTCATACTCAGGTGACAACGATACGTTCGCGCAATCGCGCCACTCGAAGGAGTCGAGGTCAAGGTACTGAGCGGTGAGCGATAGCCACCAGCCACCATTGTGAAAGCTCTGGCCCTCGACGTACTCGATGGCATTGGCGCGCGCTGCTTTGGCGAAGCGTATGGCATACCAGTCCTCGGCGGCGGCGTTCTGACCGTCGAAGCTGTCGTAGTTCTGGTCGACGACAACACCGTCGCGGATGACGCCGATGTCTTTCAGTCCGCCGCCGGTGGGGTGAAGCACGGCGGCGTCGGGAGACGCGGAGTCGAGAAGGGCGAGGTTCTCATCGGCCCTCTCGTTGGTCGCGATGGGATCGATGACCGATGTCGCAACAGGCGATGAGGACTGCCAGCCAGATTCGGGAAGCCGGACCTCGACGCGATAGGCCAGCGGCTGCCCGGAGGGCGCCTTGCGATCCTCGCGCGTGACGGACTCGTGGTAACCGGTGGTGAAGGCGGCGACGCCGTTGGGATGGCGCTCATCGATGCGCATGATACGGTGCTGGCGGCCGGTAGGGATCGGCGTGAACTCGATGACCGGGCCGCGCTTGCCCACCACGCCGGGCGTGACCTTAACGCGCAGATCCATGTCGACATCTACCCACTGCTCAAGGGTCTTCTCAGGCGCGAATGCCTGGTCCGGCAGCTCCCACGACTCAGCGTCCGCGCGCCCGGTGATCTCGCCGCCATTGGCCTCGATGATCTCGCGAACGACGCCGGAGCAGGCATCGACGAGACTCGCGAAGTCGTAGTTCGTGTGGCTGAATTCTTCGTCCTGTACGGCCGGGATGCCATCGGTGTATTGGGACGGGATTCCGTCGTAGCCCATCATGCAACCAAGGACTCCGGCAGCGTTGGATGGGTTGCAGTCGGCGTCCTGACCGCAACGCGTGGAGATCTCGAGGGTCTTGTCGAAGTCGCCCTCACCGTAGAGCAGGCCGATGGCGATGTAGCCGCCGTTGAGCTTGGCGTCGATGTTGAAGAGGTTGCCGCGGCCGCCCGGACAGAGGTCATCCGCGGCCCACTTGTCCTCGAGGAGCTGCCAGCACGCGCGCCAGTCGCTCGTATCCGCGTCGTAGCTGGCGACGACATCGCTGATGAGCTGAGCGTACTCGCTCTGGGGTGGGATGCAGGCGAGCCCGGTCGCGACGACCGTGCGGACATCATCCTCGAAGAACGCCGCCGAGTACATCCCCGCAACGAACATCCCACCATAGACCCCGTCTCCGTAGTTCATGATATGGCCGAAGCGATCGCCAAGCTTGAGCATCGCCTGAGGCATGCCGGGCGTGATGATCCCGAAGAGGTCAGCCTCGATCTGGAAGTCGATATCGTCGGCGTGCTGGTTGTGGTCGGGGTGGCCCGACAGCGGCGGCATGATCCCGTTGCGGCAGTTCTCGCGACCATAGCGGTTGGCGTGCCAGAGGGGATATTCGGAATCGGCGAAGGCCTTGCCCGCTTGCTCGTTGGTGATGTCGATGCCATGGTCCTCGAGCGCCTGGAGGAATGTCATCTCAACATAGACATCGTCCTGGTAAATGGCGTTGTGGATGAACTCGGGCTGCCACTCGCGGATGTCGTCCTCCATGATCCGGCCCAGGTACTTGAACTCGTAGACGGAGCCATAGCTCACGCCGATCATCTGACCCGCCCACGCGCCACGGCACTTGTCTTCGTACTCGGCGAGCGTGAGAGTTGAGGCTGAGACGGAAACGCCAATGAGAACGCTTAAGGCAATCATCACTGCGCGCATGGGACAAGCTCCTCTCGAATGAGAGGTGATTCGATAGGAGATGGTAGGAGGCCTTCCATGGGGGTTCACTAGGAGGGTGAGGTGAGGACGCGATAGGTGTCGCGGATGCGGGTGACGTGCCAGGCGATGTTGGCCGTCGAGCAGTCCAGGAGACGGGCGATCTCGGCGGAGGTATGGCCGGCGATGAGCGCGCGCAGGATAACGGCCTGCCGGTCGGTGAGGCGCTCGAAGAGGCCGGTCAGCAACTGGTTCGTGGCGGCCACGCCGGGCGCGGTCGGCGGATCGGGCTCGTCGCAGTCATCGGGCATGCCAAGGTGCGGCTGCGACGACTGGCTGGTGATGTGGTTGAGCATCCTCCAGCGGCCGGTTTGGATCAGAAACTGGCGCGGATCGCCGACATCCAAGCGGAGCTGGGGAATCGCCTCCAGGATGGCGACCCAAGCTTCCTGCTCGAGATCGCCCGGTTCTTCCGCCGAGCGCGACGCGTAGTAGCCGGCGAGCCGCGCGATGCGTCCGCGCAGGCCCTCGACAACCTTGGCGACGGCCGCGCTCTCGCCGTCGCGCGCTCGCCTCAGCGTCCCGCCGCCGGGCTCACCCCTTTCCATTGTCGGGCGGCTCCTCTTCGACCATCCGCAGTCGCTCGCGAACCGCGCGCGCAGCCCGCGATGCCCAACGCCTGAACTTGCGGGAGAGCGCTTCGTTCGCGGCCATGCTCTCAAGCGCTGATGCGGCCTCATCCGTAAACTGGGTGCTCAATCCCCACATGGCGGTGGCGGCGATGTCGGGATCGTTCTCTTGGGCGAGCTTGAGCAACCCCGGCATGGCGTCAGAGCTTCCGCTCTCGGCGAGCGCGCAACCGGCGATGTAACGGGCCGTGGGGTTGGGATGATCGACGAGCGGCAGCGCGCACTGAACGCCGACTTCCCCGAGCGCGCCGAGAGCCTTGCCGAGCATCTGGCCCGGCCAGGTCTCCTCGCAGGCGGAGACGCGGGCGGACAACTCAGGCAGGACAGCCTCGCCGAGCTTCGCGACGGCCCGGCGGGCCTTGCGGCGCGCCTGGCGGTCGGGGTCTGTGAGGTGGTCGACAAGCGTGGCGATCGGCGCGACATCGCCAAGACCGCCGGCGAGATCCATCGCCCATCGTCGGACAGAGGGGACGTCGTCGCCCATGGCGCGGCCGGCGGCGGCGCCCATGTCCTCGGTCGCTAGATCCGGGTGCTTGCCGACAGTGACGCAGAGAGCGAAGAGCGCTGCCTGACGAGCGTGAGGGTTGTCAGACTCTACTGCAGCCAACATGCCTCCCAACGCCGGCGCGCCCCACTCAGACAGCACGTGCGCGGCGTTGTCTCGCTGCGCGCGGCTGTCGGATTCCAGCAGCGCCAGCACGGTGTCATGAGCGACCTGCCGCAGCCCCACCAGTGCTAGCGCCGCCTGCCTTCGGACAGACTGGTGATCGTGGCCGAGGGCCTCAGTCAGTGGGGGGATGCAGTCGGCGTCGCCGATCCGCCCCAGCCCGTCGGCGGCGAGGCGGGCGAGGATGGCGTGTTCGCTGGCCGAGAGTTCGGACAGCACGGGCACGGCTCGAGGGTCGGCGATCCGGCCGAGGGCTTCGACGGCAGGTCGCTGCTGGTGGAACGCCCACGGCTCGGAGAGATCGATGCCCTCGCCCCGAGCTTGAGCGATGAGCTGCTCGAAGGGGACTTCATGCCCCTCGGCGGCAGCGGACTCGATGAATCCAGGCGCCTCCCAATTCATGGGGATCTCGCCGTCGGCATAGCTGTCGAGCAAGGAACTGAGGGCGTTCGGTTCGCCCGACTTGGCCAGCGCGACGGCTGCGGCTCGACGAGCCACGCGGTCCTCGCCCTGCGTTGCGTCGAGGAGAACGTCCCGGCCTCGCTCACCGAGTTGCGCGAGTTCATGAGCGACCGTCTCTGCAACATCCTCATCCGTGAGACAATCGACGGCCGCATCGAAGGCGTTTGCATCGCCGGACAGGATGAGCAATTTGCCAGCCTCGCGGCGGACGTTTCCATCCTCGTCGTCAAGCGCCGTCCGGGCGACGTCGATCGAATCCCAGGCCTCGAGGCGGCGCAACGCGGTGAGGGCGAGGCGTTGGATGCGCGGGCTGTCGCACGAGCAAGCGTCTCGGAGGGCGGGGACGGAGTCGGAGCCGATGTTGATGAGCGCGCCGAGCGCGGCACGTCGAGCGCGAGCGTAGTCGTCCGCCATCGTCGCGATGAGCTGCGGCACTGCCTCGACGGCGTGGAGGCGGCCGAGGACACGCGCGGCGGTCCTGCGGACGAAGCGGTTCTCGTGCGCCAGCGCCTCAGTCAGCGCTGGAATGGCCGGCTCGCCAAGCGCCTCGAGTTGCCGGGCGGATTCGCGCGGCCGGGAGGGTGGATCGGTGGCGAGCTGGGCGATGAGGGCGCGGATGGTGTCAGCTGTCATGGGAGTCCTCCGAGTGGGCGGTGGAAAACGAGAAAGACCGGCTTCGCGTGAAGCCGGTCCCTGGGAGCTTCGCAGGCTGTGGGGCACGCTCCGCGCGGTTTGTGCAGGGATCGGAGGTGAGTCCGCGGCCCTGGGGACGCTGCGCGTCGGGAGCGTTGGTGGGTCGGTTGTGATTGGTGGGCCGGGTCGCCCGCCAGGTGAGGCAAGCGTGGTCTCGCTCATTGAGCGAGCGCCACGAGAGCCTCATGGCCAGCGGGCGGTCCCGGCTCACAGGCCCGGCGGCGAGTTGAGGGCGATTTCGGGTCTCGACCCGAGTCCGCCAAACGTCTCGCCGCCTGGCCAAAGCTAAACGGGAGTCGGGTGACTCCCAGCGAACTGCATTGACACTTACAGTATACATACGGGCGGCCGGAATGCTAAGGGGCGCGGAGGAAAGAACCGGCCAGGGCACGATTCATCGCGCCCCCACTCAGTTGTCGACCGTCACGTTGATGCTGTGTGTAGCCGCCTGGCCCACGTTGTCGGTGATGGTTGCCGTTACCGCGTGCGAGCCGTTCGCGACCTGCGTGGTGTCGAAGCTGACGGAGCCAATTGCGACGGTGATCCGACGAGTCAGGCCTCCGAAGGTGATATCGATGGTCAACGGGTCCGTCGCCGTGCCAATCACCGTCACCTCCATCGGACCCCGGACATTCTGGCCATCATTGGGCGCGTCGATGAAGATCGTCGGCGCCGCGGGGTTGTCGACGGTCACGTTGATGCTGGTGGTTGCCGTTCGACCAACGCCATCGGTGATGGTTGCCGTGATCGCGTGCTGACCGTTGGCCAACTGGGTGGTGTCGAACGTGACCGTCCCGAAGATCGCGGCGACGGACCGCATCATGCCACCCATCGTGACATCGATGTTGACCGGTGCCGGCGAAGCCGTTCCCTGCACTACCACGTCGAGCCGCCCCATCACCGTATCCCCATCAGCCGGCGCGTTGATACCGATGGTCGGGGGCGGGGCATTGAAGACCGTTACCATGATGCTGGATTGCGCCGTCCGCCCAACGCCATCGGTGATCTTCGCGGTGAGCGTGTGATCGCCGTCAGCCACCTGCGTGCTGTCAAGGGTGATCGTCCCGGAAGCCGTGGGGATGGAGTCTCCCACGCTGTCCATTTCGAACTCGACCGTCACCGGCTGCACGGAGACTCGCCCCGTCACCGTCACGTCGAACATGCCGCTGACCGTGTCGCCGTCCGCCGGCGCGGTGATGCTGATGGCCAGCGCGGCGGTCGTGTTGTCTACCGTGACCGAGATGCTATCCGACGCCGTGGTCCCATTACCGTCGGTCAAGACGGCCGTGATCGTATGGTCGCCGTCTGCCAATTGAGTGCTGTCGAAGGTGGTGGAGCCAGTGGCCGAGTTGATCGTCTTGGTGAGGCCGCTGACGGTTATGACCACCGTAACTGGGCCCCTGGGCACTGTACCAATGACCCTCACCGTGAACGTCCCCGCCACCGTGCTGCCGTCGCCTGGATTTGCGATGGTCACGGTCGGCTGTTGCGAGATGGGCGGGGTGTTATTGTGGAACCCTCCGGTACTGAACCATGAGCAGCCACCAAGAGTCAGCAGACCCATGAACGCCATTGCCAACTTCAGTGATCGAGTCATCGGGGATCGCCTCCGTTGCGATTCTCTGCGGGCGCGGCGGCAGTTCTCTGCGTAGGAGGAATACCTGCGTGTGAAGGTTAGAACACGGCTCCCCCACGCCCGGCCTCCGTCGCAGTCGATAGGACCCAGTGGCCTACGGGCGCCCTCGCGGGCCGCACGACGGCGTCGGATCTGGAGATCCAACCTACGAACCGCATGAGGCAGGGCGCGATGAATCGCTCCTCTACGGTTGCTCGGCGAGCCAGGCGGCGTCGGCTTCAAGGATGGCTCGCGCGGGCGCGTGGTCATCGGGGAAGGCGGTCGCGAAGCGGGTGGCAAGAGATTGGATGCGCTGGGCGAACTGAGCGGCCTCTTTCGGATCGGTTGAGAGGCGGCCGAATTCGGTGCGGACGGGGTTCATCCCCGTGCCACCACCGTAGATGAGCATCCCCGGATAGGCCTCGACGAGGTCGGCCAACGCTCGGCGCTGCTTCTTCCCCGAGGCGAGGTGAGCGATCGCCTGGCCGATTGAGCGCGCGGGATCGTACGCCGATGGGTTGTAGGCGTAATCCGCGCAGGTGAGCAGCGGAATGCGGTTGGCCTGATTCTGTTTGCAGAGCGGGTTGCTCATGTAGCCGTCGATGACCTCGCACAGGTCCGCGTCGCGCCCGGTGACGGGGCCGAGGTGGAGCGTCGGCGCGTTGTCATTGACCGGGTAGTTGTCCCATAGGATGAGCCGGTGGTCGACGATCTCGCGGTAGCTCTCGGCGGCGGCGCGGGTGATCTTGGGCGTGACGACCGCGTCGCCCGTCCAGAAGACGTAGACATCCGGGTGCATCTCGCGGGCGAGGGATTCGAGATAGGCGCGGTGGTCGGGCGAGGTGCCGTCGCCCCAATACGGCACGGGCACCATCGTGAGCTGCGCCTCGGGATCGTTGGCCCGGAGCCTCTCCAGGAACCAGTTGATGAGATCGGCGTGCTCGGAACCACCGGCCGCCGCGCCGCGATCGCCCCAGCTCACGTCATCGATGGATATGTTGAACCACTTCACCCCCTGCTGCTGCGCCCACTCAAACCGCTGCCAGAAGGCCTCGCGGTCGGTCATGCTGCGCGGGTCCATCGGGCGCGGCGACGCAAGCTGAGGATGGGCGGCGAAGCAGTAGGTAATGCCATGCTCGCGGCATGATTCGATGACCTGGATCAGGCCGGCTTTCAACTCATCTGACATCGGCGTCCACCACTCGTTGACCCAGTGCGGCCGGAAGTCAAACAGCGACCCGTAGCAGTTCATCAGGAAGTTCATCTGGTATTCGGCGAGGACGGGGATCTCAGCCAGATACTGCTCGGGCGTCCACATCCAGCCCTTGGTTCCGCGGAGCTTGAAGCCCGGCTCGGAGCCTTCAGCGAGGGGCTCGGGGAATGGTCGGAGCTTCTTCGGGAGGCGAACAGAAAGAGGCATCGTCGCCTGCAGGCGCGGGGCCCTGTAACTTCGGTCGGCGATGGTCGCTCGGGCGACCATAAACCACGGCGGCATGCCCCCCTTGCCCTCCGCGTGCGTGTTCTCGATGAGCAACTCGTTGCCGCCGACTTTCAGCGTGCCGGACGGGATCTCGAAGCGGAGCGACTGCCACCCCGGCGCGTCGCTGAAAGTGCTCTCACCCTCAAAGAGCGTGGCATCGTTCAGGCTGATACGGATGGCGCACTTGGACGCGTAGTCATCATCAACCGCGGTGAGGAACAGGAACATCGGCGCGCGCGGGAGCCGGGCAAGCGTGAACTCGCCGCTCAGCGACGACTGCTCGCCGGTCGGCTGGGCGTAGACCCAGTTCGTATCGTCGATGCCGTGTTGGTGCGATCCGTATATACTGGCGGCGCCGCCGGTCAGGTCGGAGCCGCTGAGATCGACGATGGGCTCGGCGGAGGCGGATGTGAGTCCGATGGCGGCGATGAGAGTCAGCATGGGAGAGCAAGTTGGGCATGGCGACAGGAAAGGCCTGCAACGAAGGACGCTAGCGCCGGATGGGAGCGGACAGCGTCACGGCGCTTCGTCCCAGGTGAGCGATTCGCCGATGATACCAGATCCCGCGTAGTAGCACTTGAGCGCGGTGAAATACTTGGTGTCGAGCGCGCGGAGCGTGAGAAAGAAGGCGTGGCGGAGTTCCGCGTCGGACTCGCCCGCAATGTGAAGCACTCCATCCTCGACCCGGACGTTCTTCCCCTCGGTTGGCGCGAGGTCGATGAGCACTGCGGGCGTGTCCTCTGGGATTCCGGTTTGGATTGGGATGATCACCGGCTCTTTCTGGTTCAGCGCGTCCGCATGCCAGTAGCGGAAGTAGAGGCTCAAGCGCTCGGCGAGGTGTTGCTCGGTCTCGCCTGCGTCATCGGCGACGTGGATCGCGCACGAAGGCGCGCTCTCACCAGTGAACGGAAAGTCGAGGAGAGCGCTGTCGGGTGTGGCGAAGATGGGTGACTCGAAACGAGCGACGACATCGTGTTCGCCGGTGAGCTTCAAGCGGATGGGGTCGGCGGGCTTCAGCGGGCGGCCGTCGAGCGTCACGGACGCGACCTCCATGTTGGGCGGCACGTTCAGGCGGAGCGTTCCTCGGCCCGATCCGGTGAGGTGAATGCGTGTCTCGCGCTCCGAGAAGCCAGTGGTCTGGGAGATGGTGGCCGCGGTGATCGAGGAGGCAGGAGTCACCTGGCCCAATGCGCGGAGCACGATGGGCGTGCGGGTGGGGATCGAGACTGGCACGACGGTCTTGCCGTCGCGGATCGCGTTGGCGCGTTCGGAGCCGTCGTGGTCAGCGAGAAGCAGCGCGCCCTCGACGAGCCGGGCGTCGTCGATCACCACATCGCCGCTGACGTCATCGGCCGTCTCGTGGGCCACGGCGAAGAGCGAATTCAGACCCTCGCCATACCGCGTGACCCAACACGGTTCTGGAACGTGAGCGGCCGGGACAGGTTGCCAGCCGGTGGTGACGCACTCGGTGATTGTCGGCAGCCACTCGACCAGACGCGTGACGCCTTGCGTGTAGTTCGCCGGCGGGATGTAGCCGAGCCTGAGGCTTTGCAGCAGCGTGAAATCCGCGAGCCCGCGCAGGAGCATGCGGACCTGCTCCGGCCGAGCGTCCTCAGCGCGGATGAAGTTCTCGAGACCATAGCCCTCCCACCAGACGAGCGTCTTCTGCCCCGCCATCCAACGCAGCGACGCGCCGTAGTCGCGATCGATCTTCCACGGCTCGCCCTCCATCATGGCGCTGTCGGCGTAGAGCATCGTGGTGTAGGCGCAGCGAGGGTTGGGATTGCTGACGACGGCGAGCTTGTACCCGCGCGAATCGCGAAGCGAGTGTACGAACTGCTTGAGATGCGCGACGGCGATGTTCTCCTGGCAATACGGACCCGATTCATCCCACGCGCGGCCCTCGAGATTGGGCAGCGCCGACCCTCGGTACTTGGCCTCGCCGCCGGCTGTATCGAAGGCGAAGCCGGGGAGGTCGAGTTCCTCGGCCACGGCGCGCATGTCCTTGAGGCTCTGCTCGCCATAGCTGGTCTTGTAGGGGAAGACGCGAAGTTCGTTGTCATGCCCCGTGACCCATGGGGTGGAGAAGAAGGTCTTCGTCTCCGGGTCCTCGGTGAGGGCGTCAGCGTAGCGCGCGTTGGCGAGGGTCTGCTCGCACCAGATCTGCGAGGGCACGTAGAACATGTACGCGACGTCGTCGCGCTTGCCCTTGGCGAACTGACCGGCGCGCCAGGCGTGGAAGTCCTCACGAGGCTGAGCGCGGTCGTTGGACATCTTGCGGGCCGGGTCGTAGTCCCAGAGGTCCGCATGGCCATAGATATCGCCGGTGCGCCTGAAGGGCGCGTAGCACCAATCCCAGCCTGCGTAGAGGCGGCGGCAGATCTCGGAAGAGAAGGCGCTCTTGCTGTTCCAGCCGCGATACTCGGCGCCACCGAGGTTCGCCCGAGGATCGACGTCGGGATCGGCGACGAACCACGTTGGGTAGGTGTCGTAGTACGCGTCCAGGATCTCGTAGAAGCCGAACTCGCCGGGCCGGGCGGCGAGGAAGAATGTCACAGCGTCGGACTTGCCGGGATCGAGCACGAGGCGAGTTACCGTGCGAAGCGTCCCGCCCCGGTCGCTGGGGGTGAACACGTGGTGGAACCACGAGCGGAGTTCGGTGGGGGCGAGACCCATGCCGAAGCTCGCGCGGTCATTCCACGCGGCGCAGAGCTGGAGCCGGCCGAGGAACTTGTCCTCACCGAAGGGCTCCTCCGGCGCCTCTTCGACGGACCGTCCGTCAAAGACGCTGACGGCGCCGTCGGCGATGCCGACGTCGATGCCGGTCTCAAGGAGGAGCTGGGCCTCGCCGGTGTTCCGGAGCGTGAGGGTGATCTCAAGACCATCGCCGACGGCGCGGACGTCGGAGGTCGTGTCCAGGGACAGACCCGAGGCGGCGAAAGCGAGCGCTTCGGTGGATGCGGCCTCGCGGAGGTAGAAGCTCAGGCCAGAGACGAGGGACGGGTCGAGGTCGGTAGCGCACGAGACCGGCAGACCGGCCTTGTCGAGGGTCAGCGACAGGTCACCTGCCGTGACGGTCTGATCGGCGTGGGAGGCGGATGCGATGAGCACGACGAGGCAGGCGCGCAGCATCACTGACCACCTCCGTCCGGGTAGGTGGACCGAATGGTCTGGCCGTCGGCCATCTCCGCGACGACGGTGTAGGAGGCGTCGGCGGCCACGTCGTCGAGCGTGACTTCGAGTGCCGGCGGCTCTCCATCGGGGGAGACGTAAACGGCCTTCCCGTCGAGGCTGGAGTAGACGACCAGCTTCTTGAGTTGGCCGCCGTCGGGATCGACGCGAATCATCAATGACGTGTCGGCCAGGCCGCACCACACGTCATCGAACCAGACCTCTCCGGCCTCAAAGTACATGCCGAGATTCAGCGCGGCGTGCGTGATGCCCTCGGGCACGTCGAAGACCATCCGGAAGGGCTGATACGTCACCTCGTCGGCCCCCGTCAGCGCCTCGGGAGGGATAAAGACCGGCACGAGCCAGTGACCGCGCACGGTTCCCGCGTAGAAACGCTGGTTGATCTCGACAGGGGGATCGACGGCGCGGCTGGCGGCGTTGGCGTAAACCAGGATGCGGCCGGCCGCGAGGCGGAAATTGCCCGAGAACACGTAGCGCTTCGGCGAGACCTCGACCGTCTGACTCCAGTAACCCGACATCTCGGCGGAGTTCGCGGTCACGCGCGCGCTGTGGTCGCCCGAGTTGCCTCCGTCCGCCCACGCTTCATCGAAGATCTCCGGGCGAGCGGTCGAGAAGCGCCAGCCTGTGGGCTGGTTGTCGGCGCCGGTCTCAAAGCCGGGGTTCTGGATGAGATTCTCGACGGGAACGGGCGGGTCGGAGGTTACGATGAGGCTTGGCGCCCCGAGGCAGGGGCCGGCGAAGGCCAGGGCGATGAGATGAGGCGCGCGTCGCATGGGAGCGGTCCAGTCGACCCACGCGACACGGACGGCAAGCGCCCGTGGGTCAGGTGCGGTCCGCACGTTTCTGGATGAAGCTGCCGAGCCAGACGAACAGGCCAGTGAGCGTCGCCAGGCCAACGGTGGGGCCAAGATCGAGAGCCATCTCGACGCCGGCAAAGCGGCAGTCCATGTAGAAGCAGGCCTGAGAAACGAACCGGCAGGCTGTCAGCAGAATCAGCACGAGCGCAAGGCCGTGCAGCGCGCGGGTAGCGACCGGCATTTCGTCGCTTGTAAGAAGGACCTGGTTCCTCGTCATGGTTCCCACCTCCTGCATTACTACGTTGAGTAGTATATACTATATAGGATAGTAACAAGCAAGGGTTTCCGAGAGTGACGGTCGTCACGCAGACCTGGCGTGGAGGCGGGTGGCGCGGTATGGGGGAAGCTTGAGGCTAATTGGACCAGAGCCACCAGGATGGAGAATTCACTCGGCATGATCAGACTGATCGCGGCAGGCATGATGGCGTGCGTGGTGACCACGGGCGTGATAGCGCAGGGCGGAGGTGAGGCCGTGCTGCAACCGGGTGAGTGTCGGATTCGCGAGATGGGCCACTTGCAGGACGCTGACCACTTCAGCTTCTGGGATGAGGGGGAGCTGGGGGACTGGTTCCTGAGCGATGCCGACGAGGTGACGCT
>CAZKUN010000055.1:0-42353 GCA_964555935.1 uncultured Armatimonadia bacterium
CTCGCCATGACCATGTATGTCAACGACAACGATGGCCGGTACCCGCACCACCGAGCGTTCTCTGCGTCGCTCGGCCGCGATCCGCGCAGCAGCGACGCCTCGCCCGATGCCGGTTACCTGATCCGTTACGCGAAGGTGCCCTGGACTTGGTTGTGTCCGCAGCACGTGTCGCCCGTCGATCGCCTGAACCGCCGGAGGCCGGTGACGGCCGAACTCGTCGACACCAGCTACAGGTGGGATGCCGACCTGGCGGGCCGGCAGGCCGATAGCGTGGGCGATCCGGCGACGACACCCGTGATGTTCGACTGCGAGCCGTTCCACAACGGCGGACGCTACGTGGGCTTCGTCGATGGACACGCGAAGTGGATCAGGGAGTCGGCGTTCGGGGATTATGAGGTGGATGCGAGATGAGGAAACGGGCGATAAGAGCGGCGGAAGGCGCGGTCATCGGCGGAGTCGCCACCATCGTATGGTGGTGGGTGGGCGCGCCGGATGTGCCGGAACTGATTCGGGTGGTGGTGACATCGGGCGCGCTCGCCGGAGCCATCGTCGCGATAGCCATCGCGCGCGCCATGGGTGACCGCTCAGTCCCAGGCGCTGCGGGTTGCCTCATCGCGTTAGTCGGCGCCGTCATCATCCCTGTCGTCGCGGCGTGGGCTGCGGCCAGCGGTCACCTCTGGCCCATCCCAGACTGGGCCGTCGGCGTCGCGTGGGGGGCGATCAGTGGCGGCCTGCCCGTCGCCCTATACGCCCCGCTCATCCACCACGTGCGCGAGAGCCCGGAGCTGCGCAAACAGGCCATAGTCGGGGCGACGGTGGTGCTGCTGTTAGCGGTTCTGCTGTACCCGACTCTCCGCATGCCGGGCACCATAACGAAAGCCCGACAGCCCGCCTGCGTGCACAACCTGAGGCAACTCAGTGCCGCCATGGATGTCTACCTCTCCGACTACGATGGCGTCTACCCGCCCTCCGCGAGTTCCGCCGAATCGCTAGGAGTCAACCCTCGCAATAGCGAATGGCCTGAAGCAGTCGAGGGCTATCTGCTGCCCTACGGAGGCGATCCATGGCTCTGGATCTGCCCCGAACAGGCGAAATGGAAGCGCCGGCCCGCACGCCCGCGCCGAAGCGGGGATCCCGGCAGCGTCATGCACTATGGGTGGAATGCCGCCTTAGCCGGCCAACGCCAGGCGGACCTCGGCCGAGCCGACGAGATACCCGCGATGTTCGATCGAGACCCATTGCACAACGGCGGCCGCGCCATCGCCTTTGCGAACGGGCAGGTCAAATGGCTCACGGAGACCGACTTCCAGGAACTCGAGGTGGATGCGAGATGAGCAAGAAACAACGCGTGGTCTGGTGGACTGTCGGGGTATCCATGGTGCTGTTCGCTGGCGCGGCTCTCCTCTACCCGGTCCTCGCCCGCCAGAGACACCCGCGCCACAATCTTGACTCGGTATGCAGGGCCAACCTGAAGCAACTCTCCGTGGCGCTCGAAATGTACGCGCAGGACTACTGGATGCGCCTCCCGCCTGGTGAGACCTCGCGGGACTTGGCCGGCGAGTGGACATCCGGCCGCGCCGACGTATCGGGGGAACTCCCACTCGCCGGCGGCTATCTCGCCGGCTATTACCACAACAGCGATCTCTGGATCTGCAATCTAGACCCAGAGCGGCACGCGCTGACCTCATCGCCCGACGGGGTCGGCGTGTCGCTCGGCTACCAGTGGAACAGCCGTCTGGCGGGGCGGGAATCGAAGCAACTCGGAGACGCCAGCCAGGTTGCGTGTTTCTGGGACCGGGGCCCGTGGCACGATGACGGGCACAACGTGGCATTCGTTGACGGCCATGTCGCCATGCTGTCGTCAGACGAGTTCGACGCCCTCGGCGCCATCCCGCGCTGAAGGCTCATCCGCGCCCTGTGGAGAACGGGACCGCATCCCAAGCAGCGGAGCGGCCTGTGCCTGACAAGCAACCGAACATCCTCTTCCTGACCACCGACCAGCAGCGATTCGATGGATTGGGCATCAACAACCAGCAGATGCCGGTGCACACGCCGGTCATCGATGAGCTGGCGCGCTCGGGCGCGAATTTCACCAACTTCTTCGTCAACAACCCCGTCTGCATGCCGACGAGGGCGTGCGTGCTGACCGGGCGCAGGCCGCACTGTCACGGCGTCCGCGAGAACGGGATTCCGCTGCCCGAGGATGAGGTGACGCTGCCGGGCTGGCTGAGAGGCCACGGCTACCGCACGGCGAATCTCGGCAAGCTGCATTTCCTGCCCCACGCGGGGCGCGACCACACTCAACCCCACCCGAGCTACGGCTTCGACGTGCCACTGATCAGCGATGAACCGGGATGCTACCCGGACGCTTACATCCGGTGGATACGCAGTATCGATCCGGCGCTCGAGCCGAAGGTGCGCGTGCCCGCGCCGATCGTCGAGGACCGAGGCGGCCCGACGGGACATTGGGAGTTTGAGGGCCCGGAGGAGTACTCATGCACGGCGTGGGTGGCGGATCGCACCATCGAGTTCATCCGAGGGGCGTCGACGACTGGCCGGCCGTGGTTCGCCATCTCGGGGTTCTACCTCCCCCACTCCCCATGCAACCCGCCGCGCAGGTACCTCGACATGTACGATGTGAACGAGATGCCGCTGCCGATGCGGCGTGAGGGCGAACTCGAGGACAAGCCGCCGATGTTCCAGCGCATCAGCGACAGCACCGCCCACCTCACCGACCGCGATTGGCAGGAGTTCCGGCAGTACTACTACGCCTCATGCAGCTTCGTCGATCACCACTGCGGGCGCGTGCTGCAGGCGCTCGATGACTTCGGCCTGGCCGACGACACGCTGGTGGTCTTCCACAGCGACCATGGCGATCTGTGCGGCGATCACTGGATGACGAGCAAACATGCCACCAACTACGATGGCATCATCCGCGTGCCGCTCGCGATGCGATGGCCGGGCCGCATCGAGCCAGGGCAAACATGCGATGACCTCGTCGAGTGCATCGACCTGATGCCGACGGTTCTCGAGGCGGCCGGCTTGCCCGCGCCGGAGGGTTGCCAGGGCGAATCGCAGTGGGGTCTCGACCGTGGAGGCAAGGAACAGGTCCTGGTAGAGTTGACCCGCCCCGGCCGGATGGACGTGCGCACGATCCGCACCAAGGACTACAAGTACACGCGGCTCAACTCCGGGCACGAGGTGCTGATCGACCTGAAGGAAGACCCGGACGAGTTCGTGAACCTGGCATCTGATCCGGCGTCCGCCAGCCTCCTCGCCGAAGCGCGGCTCGCCATGATCGACGCGCTGATGGACGCCGCCGATCCGCTCCCGCCCGCGATTGCGCCGTACTAGCTCACTCCACCTCAACCTTCCGCTTCATGTAGCGAATGCGGCTGTAGCGGTAGTTGTACTCCGGCTCTCCGCCGATCTGACAGGCGTAGAAGAGCACGATCCACGTCTCGCCGTCCTCCTCGATGACGAGGGCCTCGGGGACATGCAACGCGGGGGCGTCTGAGTCGGGCGCGATGAAGCCCAGCTCCTGCCAGGTGATCCCGTCATCGCTGACCGCCTCGGTGATCTGCCGGCCCGTCCATATGTGGAACGGACGCTCGCCGTAGACGTACGGGTCGGCATAGCTGTAGTACCTGTCCCCCACCCTCACCACGTCCGGGTTGACCCATTGGGCAAGACACGGGTCGTCCCCCGCATGGCGCGCGGTCCAGGTCGCCGGATCGAGGAAGTCGCCTTCACGCTCGGCAAGCCCCATTGAAACGCCGCGCGCTGTATCAGCCCAGTAGTCAAACCACAGCTTCCATCGGCCATCATCCCACATCAGCGACGGTCGGTGGTACATGCCACCGTTGACCGCGTCGTGCTGCTCGGGGCGGTATCCGGGCTTGCCGATTTCGGGCTCGTAGATCAGGATCGGGCGCTCTGACTTCGTCCACTCGATCCCGTCGGGCGAGGTCGCGCCCATCACGCACAGGATGTCGCCGTCCGTGTCGCCGGGCATGCCGTACATGATCCCATCGAGGTCGAAGCCGGTGGACGAGTAGGCCATGTAATAGGTGCCTTCATGCAGCACCACCGAGGGGTCGCCGTTGTGCCACTGGTCCCAGGGCTCATCGCGCGCCGAGATGACGGGCGCCCACTTCCCCGCGTCCATCGTAGCGTCCCACTCGCCATCGCCACACCAGACCTCCCACGTATCGAGGTCACTCCCCCGCGCGTGGTAGATGGCGTCACAGCCCGAGTAGCCGGGATTGCAGTCCTCCTTGGCCCAGCCGAAGAACCACATGCGGTACGGATACTCGTCGCCCGGAACGGCAACCACCTGAGGGTTGTACATGTTGCCAAATCCCCAGAGGACGTCCGTCTCCCAACGCTCCCAGAGATCGGTGCGGTCGGTGTAGCGGTTGACGTCCTGCGCCTGAGTGGGGGGCGGAGCGAGACAGCTCGCGATCAGCAGAGACAACATGGGCTGAACCTCCTGCGGTGCTCCAGTATACGCAACGAGGGGCGGCCCGTGCAAAAGCCGCCCCGCGCGTGTTCTGAGTCAGCCATCTCACATCAGTGGCTCACAGTCGGCTCCCCGACTCGCCCGCCCTTTTCAAGCTGTTTGGTCAGGACCTCAACGGCGCGCCGTAGTTGCGGATCCTTGCCATCACGATAGGCTTCATACGGGTATCCCACTTCGATGTCGGGCGCAACGCCCAGGTTCTCGAGATTCGCGCCATCGTTGGTGAACCAGCCCGAGACAGGAACGCGGAAACGGTGCCCATTGACGAGCGTGATGTCGTACGTGCCGATCACCGCGCCCGCTGTGGTCATCCCGATCACGGTTCCGAGACCCTTCTCGCGGAACGCGTTCGGGAAGATCTCCGCGTCTGACGCGGACGATTGATTGATCAGCAGGGCCTTCGGGCCATCGAACTGAGAACTCGGCGACGCGCGAAGAGGAGCGCCGCGTTGGCCGGTCCACGCGTGAACTTCCTTCGTCAGGATCTCCAGGACCTGGTCGTGCGTGTTGCCGCCGCCGTTGTTCCTCATGTCGATCAGCAGGGCGTCATGGTTCTGCGCCTGGCCGTAGATCTCGCGCTTGAACCGCGTGAGCGAGGTCTGGTTCATCCCCGCGATGTGGAGGTAGTACACGCGGCCCTTCGACCAGCGCTCGACGCGCGCGCGGTTGTCTGCGACCCATCGCTCGTAACGCAGGCTGCCATACGCGCCCATGGAGATCGGTTTGATCGAGACCTCTCGCGCGCCTTCGAGCTTCGGTTCAGAGTTGACCATGAGCTTCACGCGCTCGCCCGCGCGACCGTTGAGCAACTCGCGCGCGCGCTCCGTGTTGCCGATCTCCTCGCCGTCGATGCTCATAACATACTCGCCGACCTCGAGCTTCGAGCCCGGCTTGTCGGCCGGACTGTCGGGCATGACATCCGCGACCTTGATGCCGGGCCCGGCGTGATCGGCATCGGGCGTGATCCCCACCGTGGCCGTCGAGAGGCCCGAGGGGGAGGGTCCGCCGTAGCAACCCAGGTGCGACGCGTTAAGCTCGCCGATCAGTCGCCCGGCGAGGTTGTTGAAGTCGGGCGCAGGCAGCGTCCCATCGCAGAACGCGGCATACCGCTCGTACTTCGCGTCCCAATCGGTGCCGTGGAGCTGCTGGTCGTAGAACCGCTCGTCCAGCGCGGCCCAACCCTGGCGGAGGGCTTCCTTCTGGACCTCGCGCTCATCGCGGACCAGTTTGGCTTTCCAACTCACGTCGGTTGGGTTGCCGCCGCGCGGGATGGACACGCGCTTGAGCTTGCCATCGGCCATGAAATAGAGGGACTTGCCGTCGCCTTGGAGCCTGACGCTGCCAAGGCCGAAGCTACCCGTAACGAATGCCCGCGCGTTCTTGCCGTCCGCGTCCATGCGGTGGATTTCCTTGCCACGCGTGAAGAGGACGGTCTTCCCGCCCTGGATGAACATGATGTTGCCCTCACCGTCGGGCGTGTTGGTGAGGCGCTTGATCCGGGTGTCGATCCGCTCGAAATCGATCTCAAACTCATCGATCGTCTCAGGCTCCCAGGCGGGCTTCTCCGGCTCTTTCTCTTCATCGGGTTTGGCGTCTTCGGCGGGCTTCTCTTCGTCCTTGGGCTCGTCGCCCTCCGCTGGCTTGTCGCCTTCGGCCGGTTTCTCGCCGTCCTCGGGTTTCTCTTCATCTTCGGGCTTCTTCTCGCCCTCGGCCGGTTTGGGCTCGGCCGGCGCTGGCTTCGGCTTGGCGGCCTCTTCCTTCTCTTTCTTCTTGGCTTCCTGCGCCTCGTAATCATCAAACTCGTCCGGCTGGCGCTGGAGGTCGATGGAGTAGATGTCGCTGTTGCCGTCGCGGTGGGAGGTGAAGTAGACCTTCTTCCCGTCAGGCGACCATTCTCCGCCGAAGTTTCCGTCCGGATGTTGCGTGATGTTGACCCACTCGCCGCCATCCATCGGTTTGATGTGCAGGTCCGTGCCCGCGCGCGGGTCCGAGATCTGAGCCATCATCCACTGCCCATCCGGAGAGAACCTCAGATCGTCAATGTTGGGATCCGGCAGGAACTTCGAGACCTTGCCCGACTCCGCGTCAGCGGCGAAGATCCCATCCCCTCCCGCGTCGTGGCGGAAGAGAATCTGCTTCCCATCGCGCGAGTAGCCAGTCATTTTCAGATAGAATTTGTCGTCCTGCACCAGGCACCGCTTCTCCAGCGTCTCCGCGTCGACGGCCCAGATGTCAGCAGTCCCGTTGACCTGCGAGATGTACGCGAACTGCGAGCCGTCCGGCGACCAGAAGTAATCGCCATCGGGCCCGGCCCAGTCCGTGATGCGGATCGAATCGTTCTTGAACTCGGGTTTCACGAAGAAGATGTCGTCCTTCAGCCGGATCGCGACCAACTTGCCGTCGCGATTGACTTCCATCTCCTGGATCCCGTCCGTCAGCGTCTCCCGTTTCGTGAATGTCTTCCGGTAATCCAGCGGGATACGCAGTTCGAGCTTCCTCGGCTTCCCACCCTCGGTTGAGAGCATGTACGCGTCGAAGTTCCACTCAAACGCCAGCCATTTGCGGTCAGCCGAGGTGGTGAGGAACGTGACGGCATCCTCTTTGAAGCTGGTGAGCGCCTTCGCGTCTTCCTTGCCGTCGAGCTTCATCGTGAAGATGTTCGGGCGGCCGTTTCGCTCGCTGACGAAGAACATGCTCTCGCCGTCCGCGCTGAACACGGGCCAGTTGTCCATGCCTGCGAAGGTGGTCACCACATCCATCTTGTCGCCCTTGACGTCGTAGACCATGAGCTGCGAGTTGCCTGAGCCGCGATGGCCCTTGCGCCACCACGCCGTGCCTCGTCGAATGCCGGTGATCTTGCCGCCGTCCGGGCTGTAGCCCGTGACGGAGACCGAGCAGGCGTCCAGCAACACGGGGCGGACGTAACCCGTGTCGAGATCGATCTCATGCGGCGCTACCCACCTGTGCCCGCGACCGGAGCTGCTGAACAGGAGCTTAGTGCCATCCGCCGACCAGTCGCAGATGACATCGCTCGCGCTGTGGTGGGTGACCCGCTCGATGTGACCGCCAGCGGCCGGCACGGTGAAAATGTCATCGCTGCCGTGACGGTCTGATATGAAGGCTATCGTGCTCCCGTCCGGCGACCAGCGCGGCCGGGCCTCGTACGCGTCGCTGACGGTCAACCGAGTTGCGATCCCGTCATCGACCTTGGCGACCCACAGATCGCCTTGGTAACAGAACGCGACTTTCGTCGCATCCGCGTTCAGAGCCGGGTAATGGACGTCGCGCACGATGGGGAGTTCTTCGGCGAAAGCGGAGGCGCAGCATACCAGCAGAAGGAATACCAAATACTTGAGACGCATCGATTCACCTGTTGGATGTCGTAGTCGTACTAAGAGGCACCAACAACCTAAGCACCCCAACGTATTCCCTCGGGGCGCGTTTTGTCCTTGCCCGCGCGTCCCGACAAACGAAGGAGAGACCCAATATGGAGTACACGAAACTGGGACGCACCGGCGTGGACATGTCGAAGATCGTCCTCGGCGCCTGGCAGTTCGGCAAGGCAAACTGGGGCGACATCAAGGACGACGAATCCGTCCAGACGATGTTCGCCGCCATCGACGCGGGCGTCAACATGATCGATACGGCCGTCGGCTACGGGAGCGGCTATTCCGAGGAGATCGTCGCGAAGACGGTCGCGGAGGCGCCGAAGGACTGCATGATCGCCAGCAAGGTCATGGGCAATCCCGAGGCGATTCTCAAGGGCATCGACCAAGCCCTTGAGCGCATGAACGTAGACTGCATCGACCTTTACCAGCTCCACTACCCGAATCCCGGATGCCCGATTGCCGACCAGGTCGGGGCGATGAGAGAGATCCAAGACGCGGGGAAGATCCGCTGGATCGGCGTCTCGAACTTCAACATTGAGCAGATGGAGCAAGCAGCGGCGACGGCGCGGATCGAGAGCTGCCAGCCGCCGTACAACGTCTTTTGGCGCCAGTTCGAGGATGACGTCCTGCCCTTCTGCGGCGCCAACGAGATCTCGGTGATTCCGTACAGCCCGCTCGCTCAGGGCCTCCTCGCCGGCAAGTTCCGCGCTCCCGCCGACGTCCCCGACGACATCCGCGCCAAGAACAAGCTCATGGCGCCGGACATCCTCGAGAAATGCCAGCCGACAATCGAGAAGCTCGAGGCGATCGGCGAGGCGCGCGGGAAGACGTTGGTCGAAACAGCGATCGCGTGGACGATCCAAGTGCCGAACCTGACCGCACCAATCATCGGCGCGCGGCGCAAGGACCAGTTGGAGCAGAACCTCGGCGGAGTCGGTTGGAGTCTGACGGAGGACGAGTGGAACGCCGTGTCGGCGGGCGGGCTTGAGGTCAGCGCTCTCCTGGACTACAGCAGCAATATGTGGGGCTGGGCGCCAGGTTAGAGGCCGAGGGCCTCGGCCGCCTTGTCGACATCCTCGGGCGCGACGTACACGACGCCCGCGAACTTGCCTTCAATCGCCGCGGCGTGGACGGTCGTAGCGCTGATCCCCGCCGCGGCGAGCTTGTTCATCACGCCACACAAGGCTCCACGCTCATCGTCGCCCTCGACCCTGAACGCATCGACCGTCTTAACGGGCTGGGGGGCCATGCTGGCGAGTTGCGAGGCCATCCCAAAGTTCTTCGGCACGCCGACCATCACGGCTTGTCCGTCGGCCGAGTAGGCGGCGACGCTGCCGAGATCGATTCCGTGGTTGCGGCACTCCTCCAGCACTTGAGCCAGCGCGCCCACGCGGTCGGGTCCTGTTATCGCTAGAGCCTTAACTCGCGAAACCACCAAAGCGAATCGCCTCCCTAAAGGCCCGGCTGCAGCGGCGCGTCGCGGTCGATAACATCAACACCCCAAACCGCCTGGCCGCCACCCATGTCGACCAAGAACGGGAACGAGAGATCATATTCCCACATGTACAGGCTAACCAGACCGGATTTGCGCTCGCCCGGCGCCAACTCGTCGGCCGACAGCGAGTCGTACACGTCGCTGCGATGCCAAACGAGTTCGGTCTCGAGCGTCTGCCCGGTGCTGATCTGCACGGCCTTCAGCGTCTCGCACATCTCCTTGACGCCGATCGATTCTGTCGTGTCATTCTGAATCGAGACGGTCAGTCGCACGTAGTGCCAGTTGGGTTCGGCAATCTCGCGGTCATAGCCGCGCGTCTCCGCTGATGCCAGGGACCTGACGACGTCGGCATCATCAATCCGCACGATGCACCCGTCGACCGCGCCTTCTTGCGTCAACTCGAGCGTACCAGGTGGGTAGATGTTAACCTGATCCGCCAGTATCCGCCGCGAATGCGCCGCCGCGCCGATGCTCGCCAGAACGGCCGCCAGCCCAACCACAATCACCAACGCCATTTTCTTGCGATCCACTGCATCTGCCTCCGGGTCATCGAACGAGTTCCTACTGCGCCGAAGCGATCTCGCCGACGGCCTGGACGGCCTCGGCGATCTCATCATCGGTCGTGAATGGCGATACGCTCATCCGAACAGCTCCGCGGCCCACCGTGCCCAGCGCCTCGTGCGCCCAGGCCGAACAGTGGAATCCGCACCGGGTTATGATACCATAATCCTGCTCCAGGCGCATACCCACTTCGGCGGGATCCATCGTCCCCACGTTGAACGAGACCAATCCAGCCCGGTCCTTCGCGGCTCGCGGACCGAGGATGTTAACGCCACCGACCGCCGAGAGACCGTCCAGCAGCGCGGCGATCAGTCCCATCTCATGTTGACGAACATCGACGACTCCGCGTTCGAGGAGATAGCGCGCTCCCACGCCCAATCCCGCGATTCCGGGAATGTTCGGCGTTCCGGCCTCGAAACAGTCCGGCCGCTCGCTCGGGTGCTCGGCGCTATAGCTCCTGCTACCGGTTCCCCCTCGATGCAGCGGCCCGACATCGAGTCGCGCATCAATGTACAGCCCGCCGATCCCCGCCGGCCCCAGCAGGCCCTTATGGCCCGGGAAAGCGAGCATGTGGCACGCGTCCGCGTCAATGTCGATCGGCACAGCTCCGACGGTCTGGCTTGCGTCGACGAGCAGTGGGACGCCGGCCTCGCGGGCGGTGGCCGCGATCTCTGCCACTGGGAGGATCGTCCCGGACACGTTGGAGGCGTGCACGACGGCGATCAGGGCCGTGTTGGGCCGGAGCGCCGCCCGGAAGGCCCCGGGTTCCGGCGCGAATCCGTCCGGACACGCGACCCGCGTGATCGTCGATCCCAGGCTCTCAAGGTGCGTCAGTGGCCGGGCGACCGCGTTGTGCTCGAGGGCGGTGGTGATGACATGGTCGCCAGGGCGCGCGAGGCCGCTGATGGCCAGGTTCAGCGAAAACGTCGCGCCGGGCGTCAGAACCATGTCCGCGGAATCACGGCATCCGAGCAGCCGAGCCAGGCTCTCGCGCGTCTGGAAGATGGCGCGCGCCTGCGCGGTCGCCGAGGCTCCCAGCGACCTGTCAGGCCCGCCGGCGCCGAACTGGATGCACTCCGCCACCGCCTCGGCGACGCCGGGGGCCTTCGGGTAGGATGTCGCAGCGTTGTCGAGGTAGATCATCCGCCCTGCCTCACAGCGGGATCGTCCGCGTAGCGGTCATGAGGGTATCGACGATCTCAGCCATATTCGATATCCGGCCTACCTCAAGCTTGTCCATCAGACCGAAATAGTCAAGGCACGTCCCGCAGGCCAATATCTCAACGCCGGACGTCTGCAGTTGACCCAGCGGCCCGAGACAGTCAGACCCCTCGCACGCCAGCCGGACTCCGGCCTGCATCAGAATGACCACTGACGGCGGCTCGGGGAGATCCGAAATCGTGGTCATGAACGCTTTCATCAGCAGCGCGCCAAGATCCGGATCAGATCGCCCAAGCCCTCGGTCGGTGACGAGCACTACGGTCTTGCCGACAGAATTCTCGGCCTCGGCTGCATCCGCCACTCCGCTCGCCGCCGTCTTCGTAATCGTCAGCGTCCACTCGCCATCGCTCTCCTCGGCCAACACGGGATGCCCGTCCGCGACCATCGCGCGGGTGATGTTCTCACGAGCGGCGGCATTGTCGACGGTGACGACGAGGGTGCCCTCGACGAGGGCGGCGATGGCGCGCTTCGTCTCAAGCAGCGGCTTGGGGCACAGTTTCCCTCTGCAATCCAGGCTGTGCTGGTCGGGTGTCATCGGAGTTCTCCCTCAGGGCCGATCAAGCTCCATCGCGCGACTCGGTTCTCGCCCCTTCGCTCGGAGCGCTTCGAGACTGACGCCGCGGTCGGTCGGGTCGAGGGAAATGGCAATGCCACAGTCCGCATCGACGCCCTTGGGCCGGGGCACGATGTTGTGCTCGATGTCGCGATCCTCAAGCATCTGACTCGCATGCATTACCGCGTGGGTTGTTGGGAAGAGCAAGATGACACGACGTTCAGGCATGCAAGTCTCCGCACGTAGGAGCAACAGGTCCGCTCCGAGCTAAGTTCGGCAAGCGCGTTCCCGCACCTCTGCAGGTGGCCCGCGCGCGATGCGCGAACCCACTCCCCACGCCATTCGACTGACGAGGGAGCGATTGCCATGAAGATCGGTGTGAACCTGCTGCTGTGGGAATCCCAGATGGGTCCGAGCGCCGTCGAGGACATCCACAAAGCCGCTGAGATGGGATTCGATGGCGTTGAGATCTTCATCGACGATCCAGCGAATCTCGACTGCGCCGGCATCCGCGCGGCGGCACAAGAACACGACCTCGGGCTCACCTCGTGCTCGATCGTCGGCCCTGACCGCCACCTCATCAGCGACGATGCCACGATCCGCCAGCAGGCGCTCGACTACCTCAGGGCAGGCTGCGACGTCTGCGCGGAGATCGGCGCCGACACGTTCTGCGGCCCGCTATACGCGGGGGTCGGCGTGCTCGCCGGGCGTCCGCGCAACGACGCCGAATGGGACCGCGCGGTCACTGGGCTGAAGGCCGTGGCCGAGCACGCGGACGGCTGCGACGTCACGCTGGCGCTTGAGCCGCTGAACCGCTTTGAGACCTATTTCATCAACACGTCCGAGGACTGCGTGAAGCTCTGCCGCGACATCGACCACCCCCGCGCGAAGGTCCACCTCGACACGTTCCACATGGGCATCGAGGAGAAGGACATCGCCGGCGCCGTGTTGACGGCGGGCGACCTTCTCTGGCACGTGCATTGCTCAGAGAACGACCGAGGCACCCCCGGGACGGGTCACACGGAGTGGGACGAATTCTTCGCGGCTCTCCGGCAGGTCGGCTACGATCGCTGGCTGGTCATCGAGAGTTTCGTGCTGGGGAATGAGGCGATCGCCAAAGCCGCCGCGATCTGGCGCGACATCGCGCCGAGTGGCGACGTGCTGGCCGAAGAGGGTCTGGCGTTCCTGAAGGAGCAGGCTGCGGGGTAGGGCTTAACCGTCGGTCGGTGTCTCGTCGCCAGCCCTCGCCAGCGTCTCGGGCTTGTGGAAGGCGAGGTAGTGCGGCTTCAGGCGGGTCGTGCCCAGCACGCCGCCCTCGTTGGACAGCAACATCACCGTGCCGCCCTGACCGACCGCAATCCCAATATGTTGCGAGCGGCTCGGACCATACGTGAACGGCCAGACGAGGATGTCCCCCGGTCGCGCCACGCCGTCCTCACGCAGCTTGTACCCACGCTCAGGCAGTCGACGCGCCCATGCCGCGGCGTCACCGAGCCCCCAACCAAGAGCCTGGCGCATGGTTCCCGCGCACAAGTTCGGCCGATGCGATACGCGCCGAGTCGCCATGCGCTCGACGGCGCGTGCCGAATCGCCCGTCCGCGGGTAGGTCAGCGTTAGGTCTGTCTCCGGGAAGACCGTCGTCCTCATCCCCTCAACGAATGACTCGCGCCAATCCACCAACCGGTCCAGTTTCTCCTCAGCGACCGGATCGCCCGACGCGAACCCAGACGGCCGCTTCGACGACACCAGCTCCAGCCTGCCGGTCAGTTGGCCATCGGCCGGCGGGTGCTGCCGGGACGGGATCGATTGCTCCAGGCCGAGTGGGAAGAACCGCGACGGGTCGCCAACTCGGGTAGGCCGGACGGGAGGCTCGTACGTGAGCGGCTCCGTGTCCCCGATCGCCGGCGTCGTAAGCGCGATCCACTCAATGTCTGAATAAACGGTCGATTGGCCCGCCGTGCCCCGTGCCAGGAAGACCTCAATCCGAGCGCCGGGGGCGTCCGGGGCGTGGGTCGCCTCGACCGCCGATATCCACCCACGGTATGCGACGCCATGGCTGGGAAAGGCCACCTCAATCGGCGCGCCAACTCTGCAGAAACCGACGTAATCCTCCGCCACAACCGCATGAAGACGGGCGACAGAGGTCCGTCTCAGTTCCATGACCGGCGTACCCTCGGCGACGCGAGCGCCTCGAGGCGTGAGCGCTTGCGACACAACGCACTGCCACGGCGCCTCGGCGTCCTCCCACCGTCGACGGGCCAGGTCGTCCGCCCCGGTTGGCAGCGGCAACACGGGCAGTCGCTGCGCATCGGGAAGGTCGCGCCCCCGATCGAGCCGCACGGGCGGGTTCAGCATCGGCGGCGGTTCCGCTAGCTCCGCCAACGCGGGTCCCACGCTCGGCGCGGGGAAGAGATCCACGGGCTCAGGATCCGGCACGGGCGGCGGCGGCGCGGTAATCGGAGACAGGCCCGGCTCGGGAACCGGGACAGATGTGACGACCGGCTCAACGGTAACCACCGCCGGAGCCGCCGCAGGTTGCTCGATTGGGGTCTTGGCTGCCTCTAGCCCAGACAGCGCCGCGTCTCGGTCACTCTCGGCTGTGCCCAGCGCGCTCTCAGCTTCGGTGACCTGCGCCTGGGCGGCTGTGACCGCTGCCTCCGCGGTCGCTAGCTCTTGCTCCGCGGCCTTCACCGCGTTCCCCGCGATGATGCCGCTCTCAAACAGCCGCCGACGGGCGTCAACGTCATCCCGGAGCGGCGTAGCCGCGCTTTGAGCTGTCGCCAGCTCGGCCTTGCTCGCGGCAATCGCGGCGGTGAGGCTGCTGATTCGCTCGTCGATCTCCGCCAACCGCGCCGTTGCCGCTTCGATTCTGGCAGGATCGGGCTTGGCCGGCACGGGCTCGGGCGTCGGCGCCGGTATCGCCACCATTGCCGGCGCGGGCCTCGTCACAGTCGGCGGCGGCACGGAGGCCGGGGTCCGTTCGACGCGGATGAGCGGCTGAGCAATCGGCGGAGGGGGTGGCGGCAACGCTCGCGACTGGCGAACGGGAGACGGGAAGGGCGACGCCGACGACCAGGATCGCGCGCGATGCCGAGGCGCGACAACAAATGGGTGGTCGCCCAGGCGAGCCGCAGCCTCCTCGGCGGCCCGCAGGTCCGCCAGAAGGTCAAGCTCGTACACGCGAAACAGTGGCGTCCCCCATAGCAGAATGCTGTCGGGCGAGCAGACATACTCGAGGATTCCGTCAATCGGGGAGCGGACAACCGTCGGCCTGGAGTCTGCTTGGATCCGATCCAGCAGCACGCTCGGATCCTCCGTGCGCCAACCAAACCGTATCACGGCGGCAGGCGTGACGAGGAGCCGCTCGACGGCGCAACCATCCGGAACCGGTGAGAGGTCCGGGACAGCGCACCATCCGACGGCGTGCCCGAAGAGGATAAGAGTGAGGGTCAGACTAGTCCGCATAGGTGCCTCAGTAGGTTTATACCCCACTTATCTAACGTTCTTCGCCGCCGGGAGGTTCACCCCTTCCGGCGGTTCGTCCCGCGCCGTGACGCGTCACACATCCACAGCGCAACTAGGGCGAGGGCTCCACCCCGGTCAAACCCAGGTCGATGCCGGCGACGCGCTCAGCCTGTGACGGCACGACATACAGCGGAGTCACCTCGAACGCGCCCCGCACGTCGGCGGTCGCCAGGCGCGCCATCGCGGCCTCAACAACATAGAGCGCCGACGGATCCGCCAGCGCTCTCGGCGCGGTAATCGCTCGCTCACCCAGCGCCTCCGCCAGCTCATCTCGGCGCTCCTCAACAGGGCCGCCGACGAGCAGGAGATCTCCCTCAACGGCCGCGACGCGATCCGCAATCTCGTCGAGTTGAACCGCCTCGGGTGTGGTCATCCGTTCGGCCGAATCCGCGTCTCCCGGTGGGATCAGCGTCAGGTACACGGCGGTCTTCCAACCCGGCTGCACCGCGCATATCGTGCGGGCTTCGTGGTGCGTCAGCGGCGCGGCGAGGGCCACCGGCGTTGGAACGCCGACCAACGGGATCTCCATCTGGTGGGCCATCGCCTTCGCGGTAACAACGCCAATGCGCAAGCTCGTAAACGAGCCAGGCCCGAGCGACACGGCGATTCCACCAAGGGCCTCGCCGTCCGGCAGGAAGTCGAGCACTGCCTTGATCTCGCCCGCCAGATCCCGGCACAGATTCATGCGCGACGGGAATGCCCGCCCGGCGAGCAACCGGCCGCCCTGGCATAGCGCGAGGCTCGCGGTGTCGCCGGATGTTTCCAGGCCAAGGACGATCATGAGTCAGACTCCGGACATGCAAGTTGGGCCAATGCCGCGCGCAGCGAGTCGAGAACGCTCTGCCAACGGCCTGCCGATCCACTGAACCGCAGCACCCGTTCCTGGTCCGAGACCCGTTCGATCGCGAGGCCCAGGCAATCATCAGGCAGCGCGTCCATCACGTTGCCGGCCCATTCGATCAGCGTCACGCTCTCGTCCATCTGCTCCGTCAATCCCAGGTCCCAGAACTCCATCGGCGAACCGAGGCGATACGCATCCACATGCAAGAACCCGGGCGTTCCGGGATAGGTTTTCGCCAGCACAAACGACGGGCTCGACACCACTGCGTCGATCGCGAGGCCCTTGGCCAGCCCCTGAGCGAAGCACGTCTTCCCCGCTCCCAGTTGGCCCTCGGCCGCGATGCAGTCCCCGGCGCGCAGTAGCCGCCCAAGCGTCTGGGCGATCTCTTGAGTCTGTTTGGGCGACGATGACTGGAATTCCATCAGCTGGTAAGCGTTTCGCTCTCGCTGCATTCAGGCGACGCGCCGGCCTGTCTTCAGCACCTCACGGAGGAATGACCCGCGCGACGGGTTCTCCAACTCAGCGTCAGAGAATGGTAAGGCTTCGACGTGCGTCGCGTCTGGCCAGCAGGCTCTCATCAGCAGCGACATCTCGCCAGCGACGTCGCTGCCGAACGCTGGAGATATGATCGCCATGTCAATGTCGCTGTCGTCGTCGGCCTCTCCCGTCGCGTACGAGCCGTAGAGGTACGCGGCAGCGACGGGCACGCGCTGGCGGACACGCTCGAGGTAGCGCGCGACGATGGCATCTACTTCAGACGGGCCAAGAGCCATCGGACTGCCTCCTCACTGCGCTCCACGATTTCGGCCGCATCAGCGCGTACCGTCGGCGCCTGGCCGTCGGGTGGGTATCGCGTTATCGTCGCATACGGGCCAACAACGGTCAGCAACTCAAGCTGGTCCGGATCCAGTTGGTCGGCGAGGCCGGCAAGGCGAGCCAAGCGGAGAAGGTGGTGCGTTCGCGGCGGGACGTCGTCCGTGTTCCGCTGCACGATCCCCTTCAGAGCCTTCTCGATTGCTTGCTGGCAGAGGAACAGGGCGTTGTCCGGATCGTGCTCGACAAGGTATCGAGCCGACCCGATGTCGCGCTCCGCCAATCTAACCCAATTGGCCACAGCCTGATCCACTGGCATCACCCTAGTCGAACGTGGTACCCAGCGATTCTACTCCGGCGCCGGGCTGTTGACAAGTGCCCGCGTGAGGTTGGGCTCGCCGAAGGAACTGCGAGGATGCCCGCGCGCGGGCGATGAGGATGCCGTTGTTGTAGCTCCAGACGCCGACGTGTCCGCCATGCAGCGGCTTGGGATCGCGCCAGTTGAGGACCCACTTGCCGTCGACGGACATGTGCAGCTCCGCCCCGAACTTCACAACCTTCACGTGGAACCAGTGGCGATGGAAGTTCATGTTCCTCGTGGAGGGTTCGACGAAAACAGCCTTGTCCGTCTCCGCGACAACGGTGTTGCCCCTCATGATCTTCGTCACCGTGTTGTTGTTGCCAGCGAACACGAAGCTATATCCGGAGCAGAGATTCTCACCATCGCCGGCGATGGTGCAGTTGATGTCGCTTGGGCGCGTGTAGCCGCCCTTCGCCGGCGTCGTGTCCATCTCGAGGGCGGCCCAGAACTCAAACGTCTGGTCGCCGTAGAACTCCTGTTTGCTCCAAACCAACGGCGACTGGTGCTTCGTCCCGCCAAACCACGCCCACCCGGGGAAGCACGACCAGCGGTCAGTCACCTGCCACGTGCCCAGCGTCGGACGCCAATCGGTCGGAGCGCCCGAGAACGTCCACTCGGGCATGTGCGTGGAGTGGACCTCGACCTGGTTGGGGTTGACTGTCGGCCCATCGTACCACAGGCCGACCGCGCTGTTATCGAGCCACGTGCTGTCGTTCACAGCCAGAACCGGCTCGTCATCGATCCAGACGCGGGTCGTCGGCCCCGTCTTATCGATCCGCGCCAGGCGACTCAGCCCGCCTTCGACGATGGTCTCACCGAGGACAGTGCCTCCCCATCGGCAGGCCACGTGCAGGCTCTCGGTGTCGGCCGGTGCCAGCGTCACTTCCAGGCCGGCCGCGGCGGCCTCGGGCGAATACGATGCCGACCCATTGTCGGCACCCAACGTCCCGAGTCTCAGGATGACGCCCTTGCCGTTCGGGTCCAGTCGGAACGGCAACCGCAGCGACATATCATTGAAGACAGGCAGGCGGAACCACCGGATACCGGTCTCTGGGTCGCGAGGCCAATCGCTGCCGGCCCGAGCCCAGTCGGCCATCGTGTCTTCCTGCGTGAACTGCTTCGTTATGTTGACGCGGCGATACGGGTCCTCTACCGCCCGGACGGTGATGTCACTGAACTTGACGTCTTTTCCGCCGTCCGCGCCGAGGCCGATCTGGCCCTGGGTCAGCGTGCTGTCCGCAACGGTGATGACCGACTGCCCGTCGACCTTACAATCGACGAGCCCGTTGACAACCGCGAGTGACAGGCGTTGATCGGCGCGCCGGTCAATGTCGCCCGGCACGACGCCGAGCCGGGCCGGTCTCCCCGCGGACATGCGCAGCAACAGCCACGTGCCTTCTGGCGTGCCGGCGAACCACCGGAACAGGTAATAGTTCGTCAGCCCATCTGCGCACGCATACAGCCCCACACCGTCACCGTTCCCAACCGAGACCGTGGTCGCGACCTCGTAGTCGCGCCAGTTGCGGTCGCCGGTCATGATCGTGCCTGGGTTCTCAAACGAGCTGGATGCTTTTAGATGCCCGTCGGCGACACTCCAGTGGCCGCCCGATTGTATCCACGCGGCGAGATCGGGCGTCGTCAGCGGATCGGAGAACCCCCACCACGGCGAGACCTCGACGTCATCAAACCACGCAGCCTCCACCCCGCGGCTCCAGCACCCAACCATCCCCTGGCCGAAGGTACGATCGCTTGCGCGCAGCGCGGGCTTGCCGTCGATGTCGGCCTCGATCAATCCATCAGCGACGCGCACCTCAATCCGGTGCCACTGGTCCGATTCGTACCCGCCGATGGTCGATGTCAGCGTCGTCGACTGCCCATCGACAACCTTGGACAGTCGCACTGGGGCGGTGCCACCAGCCGCGCCGTAATCCAGGCTGAGGAGATAGTAGTTCCGCGCGTCCTGCACGTACAACGCAATACCGGTCGCCCCGACCGTGCCGACGACTTTCGTCGCCGCCGTGAACCTGTAAGAGTCCCAAAACCAGTCTCCGGCCGTGGCCAGGCCCTCCGTCGGCCCAACGCACCGGATGCTGAACGGATTCGCGCTCAGATCGGGCCGGAGCTGTCCCTTGCCACCCGATAGCCCCACATACTGCCACGTGCCGGTGTCATCGCCCCATGGGCTCTCCTCGTCGGCGCCGCGCATGAAGTCATCGGCGAACTGGGGAGGCTCGGTTGGCTGCACGAGGATGTCATCGGGGCTAACGCCCATGTTGGTCAGCTCAAGCCCTATGCGGCCGCCATACGGCGCGTCCGAGTGCGCCGATGCGACCACCCGGCCGTTGACCATGGCTTCCATCAGCCAGGCCTTGCGCTTCACACACACCTGGAGCGGGCCGTCGATATCCGGCCATGCCCCGGGTTTGCCGAGATTCTCCGGCTGATCGCCGACCATCTTCTGAAGCTGGATCTGAGTGGGGGTGAGTTCCGCCACGTGCCCGTTCGTGGCCGACCTATGGTCGAAGGCCAGGCGCAGGCTCGCATCCGCCGGCCAATCGGCGGGAGGCGGGACCTCAAACTGAACCGTGTAGTCGCCCTCGCCCTCGTCAGGCAGGAAGACCAGTTCCGCGATGCCGGCCGAATGCAGGCATGCCAGTCCGATGATCAGGCCGACTGTCCGAGCCACGTCGCGAACCATTGAGCGACCTCGCGCCTAACGGCGGGTGGCATCCTCGACATTCTCCTATACAGACGGCTTGGCCCCGGCAAGAGTTTCATAGTAGGGCGGCCGAATCACGCCGACCTCCGTGATGATCGCCGCGATAAGGTCCGACGGCGTCGGGTCAAACGCGGGGTTGTGGATGGTGGCGCCCTCGGGTGTCGCGGGCTGTCGGGCGAGGTGCGCGAGGTTAGACACCTCGTTGTGGTCGCGCTCCTCGATGGGGATGTCCTGGCCCGAGGGCAGCTCGAAATCGATGGTCGAGAACGGCGCCGCGACGTAGAACGGGACGCCGTGGTGATGCGCGAGCACGGCGACGGAGTAGGTCCCGATCTTGTTGGCCGCGTCCCCGTTGGCTGCGATGCGATCAGCCCCCACCACAACGCAATCGACCTTTCCCTGTTGCATCATATACCCGGCCATGCTGTCGGTGATGACCGTGCAGGGAATGCCCTCCTGCTGCATCTCCCACGCCGTCAGGCGAGCGCCCTGGAGCAGCGGGCGCGTCTCGTCCGCCCAAACGTGAACGCCCTTTCCCTGCTCGTGAGCCGCGCGAATGACGCCGAGGGCCGTTCCGTAGCCCGCGGTCGCCAAAGCCCCGGCGTTGCAGTGGGTTAGCACGTTGGCGCCTTCGGGAATCACGTCCGCGCCATGTTGCCCAATGCGCTTGCACCGATCAAGGTCGTCCTCGGTAATGGTGACGGCCTCCTCTGCAAGCGCGTCGGCCAGCGCGGCCGGCGGCGTCCCGGCTGTCGCCAGGGATTCGGCCGCGCGCATCATGCGATCCAGCGCCCAGAAGAGGTTCACCGCCGTCGGGCGCGTTGCGGCAAGCACGTCACGCGCCTCGCGTAGCTCGGCGATGAGCGACGCCGTGTCCGCGGCCGATGACCGGGACGCAACCAGGGCGAGGCCTTGCGCCGCGGCGCACCCGATGGCCGGGGCCCCACGAATCCTGAGCATGCGGATCGCCTCGGCGACCTGCTCCAATTCCGTGCAATCGATGAGCTTCGCTTCGTTCGGCAGCAACGTCTGATCGATCATGCGCACGACGCCACCATCGGGCGTTGCGACCCACTCGATCGTCTTCATCAGGCTCCCCTTCCAGCAAAAGCAGTAGGCTGCAAACTTCGCTTCATACCCAGACCCGACCTCTGCGCGAGACGACGCCGACAGGTGTAAGTGCAAAACTCGGCGAAAAGGGGTATCATTGCTTCAGTTGTTGGTTGGACCAGGAGGCGTCTTTCCCATGCAATTGTCCAGGGATCGAGGTCACGGCGGCTTCACGCTGATCGAGCTGCTGGTTGTGATCGCGATCATTGCCATTCTCATGGCCATACTCTTTCCCGTACTGTCCCGGGCGCGGGCTCAGGGATATCGCGCGCAGTGTACATCGAACATGAAGCAGCTTGGGCTGGCCCTCAGGCTGTACGTGGGCGATTGGGACGAGCGCATGCCTCTCTGGAGTCTGTACTCGCCCGGAGCCGGCACTGCGCCGACCGAGCGCAGCTACACGTGGGACCAAATACTCGACACGTACACCAAGAACCTCGACGTGCTCTATTGCCCGGAGAACTCATTCGGAACGCGGCTCCGCAGCTACGCAATGCCCCGATACGTGAGCGGTATCAACCTCTCGGCCCTCAGCGACGTCACCAACACGGTCGCCCTGTTTGAGAAGGGCGCCTACCCCGCTTGGAGTTGGGGCGACGCGGACGGCACGAACTTCAGCGAGACCACGGGCACGACGAGAAACGGCCCGTGCTGGCATGCGGGGGGCAAGAACTTCCAGTATATGGACGGGCATACCAAGTGGCATAGGCGAACGTCGGGGCCCTTCGGAAAACGGTGGTATCCTGGCGGCGACCCGGGTGATTGCTACCGGCCATCGATCTCGCCCGCCGGCGACCTGCCCGCGGGTTAGGGGGTCGTCGAAACAGCCTCTGGACCGGCTAGCGCCATATCGTCGGACACAGCGCGAGCGCGCATCACGTCCGGCAGGCGCATCGCCGTCGCGATCGCCAGCCAGAAATAAGGCGCGCCTGGTGCCAGGTACAAGGCCGCTCCCGTAGCCAACCCCGCCGCGACGAGAATTGCCGCGCCGATCACCCCAGCCGAAAGCGCCGCCAGCTCCGGGGCTCGAATCCGCACCCAGGCAGTGCCGGCTCCGTAGAACGCGCAGAAGACCAGCCCCAAGTACAGTATAGCCCCAGGCACTCCCAACTCGCCGAAAGCCCGGCCCAAGTCGTTCTCGAGGAATGGCGTCGACGAGTCCTTGAGGCCGCGATCGCGCATCACGCGGGCGACGCCCGTACCGGACGCGACGCCAAGCCCAAACGGGTGGCGAAGCGCGATGTTGTAGCCTGCCACGAGCGGCTTCAACGCGCGGTTCGACGAGTACTCCCAAGTCGCTGTCGCCATGCGTTCGCCGACGGCCCCCTCGCTGAGGCGCATCGACTGCCAGATCCCCCCTGCAAGCAGCACGAGCCCGACCAAGCGCCGCGCCGATCACCGCGCTCCGCGAGCCGGAGAAGAACAGGCCGATCACAACAATAGGCACGGCGACCCCGGCGATGATGCGACGCACCCGCGATCTGGTGCTCAGAAACAGGCCACAGGCGACCAGCGCCATGAACCCCATCGCCGTCCCGAACACGCCCGGACTGACCATCGTCCCGAACACGCGGTTCACGCGCGAGCCGCTCTCCAGGAAGTAGCCCATCTTGCTGTAATACTCAAACGAAGATGAGAGCTTGTATAGATGCTCGAAACCGATGAAGAATTGCACGATCCCATACGCAGCGACAACGATGCTGCAGACTGTTGCCACGATCCACAAGCGTTCGATCGCCTCGCGCGTGGTGAGATAATCATAGGCGATGAAGAACACGGGTATCCAAATCAGCCACGCTCGCACCCCTGCCACGCTCTGCAGCACGCTGCGAGCATTGGGGTTGGCAACTTCGGCGAGCACGTAACCCGTGAACAGCAGCGCCGGAACCGCCACGACCGTCCGAAATGATGGGCGGTCCTCGCCTGAGAAGAGCCCCCATGTCCACCGCACGACGGCGAGCAGGACGAAGTAGTCCTTGAAGAACAGGCTGAAACGCGTGTCGAACAGGGGCTTGAGGAACCCATCGAAGTTCGCCATGATGATGAGTCCGAGGATCGCATACTCGGTGCGGACGAGTGCCAGGATCGTCATCGCCACGGCGAAGCACGTTACCAGCACGAGCGTCCAGCCCTGTTGGGCGCCAAGGTAGACCATCAGGCACCCGAACACCATGGCCGCGATCGAAATCAGCACGCGGCTCGGCGTCCGAAGATAGACTGGCACGCCCGGCTCACCCAGCATTCGCAGCTCCCGTTTCTTCCCATTCGCGCCAGCGCTTCTTGCGCGTCAGGTACGTCCAAACGCCACGCGCCTTGCCCCGCGTCGCCGCCAACAACTGGCGAGTCATGCCCTGCTTCCCGCTGGCAATCCCAACCGCCCACTTCACTAGCCCAATTCGATCGCCCGAACCCACGAGCGCGGCATAGACCAGGAAGACGGGTCGCTGCCACCACCTCAAATGCTTCAACATGCAGTAAGTCCAGTTGTGCGCGTCGGCGTCGACAACCTCCGGCGCGGACGTGTCGCGGCTGACGCCCGCGCCCCGTTCGGTCGCGTAGTGTATGACCACCGCCTCCGGGTCATACACGATGGCGCCGTGCTTCAACGCGCCGAGGCTGGCGTCCGTGTCGTTGAGCATCGACGCGCCACGGAAGAGATTCGGGTCAAACGGCGGCAGCGCCGAGCGGCGGAAGCTCATGTTCGCGCCCTTGATGTGATGGACCCGACGGATGCCCTCGCAGCCGCGATGGTGGTTGCCGATCACCTTGCCGTACCACGTGATCAGCCCGACTTTCTCCGCCGGCGGGAGGTCGTTATCCGGCGACTCATGCACCAAGTCCCTTCCGCCGACGCCGGCGACATCCGGATCATCAAAGGCCTTGGCCACGCGCTCCAGCCAGACCTCCGTCGGATCCGTGTCGTCGTCGGTCAGACAGACCACCTCGCCGGTTGAGACTTTCAGGCCTTCGTTAATCGCCGCAACCTGTCCGGGCGGCGTCACGAGCACTTTGCGGATGAGGTGGCCGTTCTCCGCCCGGGCCAGTTCGTCGATCAGCGCCTGGCTCTCCAAGTCGGTATCCCGCACGATGAGCACCAGCTCGTCAGGCAGGCGGTTGCCGCCCAGCACGCCGAGCGCGCACCGACGGAGGTCATCCGGCCGCTTGTAGCTAGGCACGATAACCGAGAAGGTCATCAATCTCCACTTGCCGCATCGGCGTCGCGTTCACGCCGGTGGTAATCGTCAAGCACTTCACGAGTCACTTCCGCTATCTCGGCCGCGATTCTTCCCGCGTCAGGTTCGCGTCCGGTCTCGAGTTCCTCGCGGATCAGCCTGGCCTTCGTTTCCACCTCGCCTTGCCCCTCAAATGGGGCCGCGAACCGCCCGAACTCGATCGAGTCGAGCACGACCTTCCGCGACTTCGGCGACTGCTCCGGCTCCCAAAACATCATGTCCTCGAACACTTGGCTTAATCCCGAAGGATCGCGCCAGATCCGCATCTGGTACTCCTGCGCCTCCGCGCCCGAGAGATACTTCACCAACTCCCACGCCTCGCGTGGATGTTTGCTTCCCGAGTAGACGCCCCAGCCGGCCGTGACGAGTTGCGTGACCTTGCCCACCGGCCCCGCGGGCATCGGCGCGATGTCCCACTCGAACTCCGTGATCTCCCGGAAATCCGGCACGCACCAGATCCCCAGCGCGAACATCGCCAGCCGCCCCGTCTTGAACATCTCCTGCGCGTTCAGCGATTCCGACAACTGCTGCGGCGGCGGCATGATCTTGTACTTCCAGATCAGATCGCGATAGAACTCCAGACCCCGGATCGCCTCGGGCGTCTCCAGTAGACACTTACCACGTTCGTCGTGAGTGTCCCCGCCATGTCCCCAGATGAAGATCGTGCTCGGCACGTTCGCGATGGCATATTGGTCCACGTTTCCGTCGCCATCCACGTCGCCGGTGAGCTTCATCCCATACTTGATCAAATCGTCGTACGTCCACGTCTCGTCGGGATACGCCACCCCCGCCTGGTCGAACATATCCTTGTTATAGAAGAGCACGTATGGGTGCCAGCTTCGCGGGAGCCCGTAGACCTGGCCGTCCGACGTGTAGAACTGCAGGACGCTTTCGAGCCACGCGCTTCGGTCGATGCCGTCCTCATCCATGTATTCGTCAAGCGGCAGGTAGATGCCCTTGCGCAGGAACGTCGGCATCACCGTCGGCCACACGTACATCACGTCAGGTGGCGCGCCGCCGGCGATCATCGTCTGGATCTTGATCTCAGTGCCGTCGCCGCCTGCCGTGTGGACCACGTTCACGCTGATGTTCGGATGCAGCTTCTCGAACTCGCTCAGCCAGTGGCGGTTGAGCGCCTGCTCCGTCACGTCGCCCCAGCAGACATAATCGAGCCGAATCTTCTCGGCCGTACTGGCGCCTGACGTGGACCTCGGCGTAAACCGCACCACGCGCAGGTTCACCGCCTTCGCCACGATGATGGCGAGGACGATCGCGACCGCGCAACCGATCTTGGCGCCTCTCGTTCGCAGCATCAGGCTTTGACCTTTTTAGGCTTGTACCCGTCCCTCAGCACCTTCTTCAGGTACTTGCCGGTGTGCGAGTTCTTCACCTCAGCCACTTCCTCCGGCGTGCCCGTCGCGACGATCTTCCCGCCGCGGTCGCCGCCTTCAGGGCCGAGGTCGATGATGTGATCCGCGCACTTGACCACATCCAGATTGTGCTCGATGACGATGACCGTATTGCCCGCATCGACAAGCCTATCCAGCACCGCCAGCAGTCGCTCGATATCGGCGAAGTGCAGGCCTGTCGTCGGTTCGTCGAGGACATACAGCGTCGTCCCCGCCTGCCGGCGAGAGAGTTCCTTGGCGAGCTTCACGCGCTGGGCCTCTCCCCCACTCAGCGTGGTCGCTGGTTGTCCGACCTTCACATAGTCAAGCCCCACCGACGCCAGCGTGCCGAGCATCCGGTCCAGCCGCGGCACGTTGCCGAATAGCTCCCGCGCCTCGGCGACGGTCATGTCGAGAACCTGCGAGATATTCTGGCCCTTGTACGTGATCTGCAGCGTCTCGCGATTGTAGCGAGAGCCGTTGCAGGCTTCGCACGTGACGAACAGATCCGGCAGGAAGTGCATCTCGACGCGCTTCGTGCCGTCGCCATTGCATTCGTCGCAACGGCCGCCCTTGACGTTGAAGCTGAACCTGCCGGGCTCGTAGCCGCGCATCCTCGCCTCGGGCGTGGATGCGAACAGCTCGCGGATGTGGCCGAAAGCGCCCACATACGTCGCGGGATTCGAGCGCGGCGTCCTGCCAATCGGGTCTTGGTCGATATTGACGACCTTCTCGATATACTCCGTCCCGCGGACGACGCGGTGCTTGCCCGGTCGCGCGGTGGAGTTGTAGATCCGCTTCTGAAGCGCGCTGTAAAGGATGTCGATGATGAGCGTGCTCTTGCCGGAGCCGGACACGCCCGTCACGCAAGTCAGCACGCCGAGAGGGATCTCGACATCAAGGTCCTTCAGGTTGTGCTCTTCAGCGCCGAGCACCTCAACACGCGCGTCCATCACGGGCTTGCGCCGGTTGATTGGCGGCTCGATCACTTTACGGCCGGACAGATACGCGCCCGTGCTCGAATCATTGCTCTCAAGCAGCTCGGCGACCGTCCCCGAGTGCACGATCTCGCCGCCCATCGTGCCCGCGCCAGGGCCGAAATCGACCACATGGTCCGCGCTCAGAATCGTTTCGGGGTCGTGCTCAACGACCACCACCGTGTTGCCCAAATCCCGCAAGTGAAACAGCGTGCGGAGCAGCCTGGTGTTGTCCCGCGCGTGCAGACCGATGCTGGGCTCGTCGAGCACGTAGAGCACTCCGGTCAGACCTGCGCCGATCTGGGTCGCGAGGCGTATGCGCTGGGCCTCGCCACCCGACAGAGTCGGCGACGATCGATCCAGCGTCAGGTAGTCCAGGCCAACATCCTCCAGGAACCGCAGCCGCGCGACCACCTCGCCCACGAGCCGTTCCGCAATGATCGCCTCCGCGCTGCCGAGGGCGAGCTTCTCGAAGAACCGCGCCGCCTTCTTCACGCTCATGGCGAGGACGTCGGTGATGGGCTTCTTGCCAACCAGCACGCCCTTGACCTCGGGCCGGAAACGCGCGCCACTGCAGACGCTGCACGGCGCGGAGTGGAAGCGCTCGGCGCCCTTGCCCGCCTTGCCCTCGCGCGGCGGCGTGAAGAACCCCTCCCACGTCGAGTGGTACGCGAACTCGCGACCGGTCCGGGTCTTGTAGGCGAATTCAATGCTCTCCTCGCCCGTCCCCTGGAGCACGGCCTTGCGCGCCTCGCCCGAGAGCTCCGCCCATGGCGTGTCGGGGTCGAAGCCGTAGTGCCGCCCCAGCGCCTCCACCACATGCTTGGAGTGAGCGCTCCCCTCTTTCCCGCCAAGATCCAGCGCGCCGCCGAGAATCGGCTTGCCCGCATCGCTAACCAACGCTTCGGGATCGATCTCCAGCCGCGTCCCCAAGCCCCCGCAAGCCGTGCACATGCCCTGAGGGCTGTTGAACGAGAACATCGCCGGGGTCATCGGCGGGTAACTGATCCCACACTTCAGGCAAGCGAATCTCGACGAGAACAGCATGTCCTCGCCGTCGAGCACCGCCCCGATCACCATCTGGTCACCGAGTGAGAGCGCTGTCTCGACCGAGTCGTTCAGCCGACTCCGCACGTCCGGTCGGATGATGATCCGATCGACCACGAGTTCAACCACGTGCTTGCGCTTCTCGTTCAGCTTCACTTTCTCGGATAGGTCAACGATCTCGCCGTCGATGCGCGCGCGAACGTACCCCTGCCTCAGCGCGTCGCCGAGAATGTCCTTATACGTGCCGCGCCGCTCAGCGCCAACGGGCGCCAGGATCATCAGCTTCGTGTTGTGCTCGAGTTCGAGCAACCGGTCCACCATCTGCTCGGCGGTCTGTGATGAGATGGGGTCGCCGCACGTGTGGCAGTGAACTTTCCCCGCTCGCGCGAACAGCACGCGCAGGTAGTCGCTGATCTCAGTCACCGTCGCGACGGTCGAGCGGGGGTTGCCGCTGGCGGCTTTCTGCTCGATGGAGATCGCCGGGCTGAGGCCCTCGATGTGATCGACCTCGGGCCGCTCCATCCGATCGAGGAACTGACGCGCGTAGGTGCTCAGCGATTCGACATACCGCCGTTGACCCTCGGCATAGATCGTGTCGAACGCGAGCGATGATTTCCCGCTGCCGCTGACGCCGCTGAACACGACGAGCTTGCCGCGCGGCAAGTGCACGGTGACATCGCGCAGGTTGTGCTCTTTCGCGCCGAATATGGAGAGCGTGTCCATGCTTGCGGGCGCCTTCAAGGCTGGGCTGGAGGGGCGTGCGACCGTGCGGATCGAGGCGCCCGAATCATACCACCGAGAAGGAGAGACCGTCAATGCCGACGCAAACGGCGCTACTAGATGCCACGCGACCCCGAGGAGACCGACCCATGCTGGCCATTGCCCTATTATTCGCCGTGGTGCCCGCTGAGGCCGACCCGCCCTTCAGCGCGGACGGTATCGTGCTCTGCGACTTCGACGACGCGGCGTCCCTGGCCCAGTGGAGCCCGCGCGATCTCACGACGCTGGAACTGACGGACGACTGGTCATCCGGTGGAAGCGCCGCGGCGATCACCTATCACGAGTGGTCGGAGGGCGAGCAGCAGTGGCCGGCCATCATCATCCGCGTCGCCGATGGAGGCATGGTCGCGACCGATTTCTCGCCCTACGATGCGCTGGAGTGGGACGCCTACAACCCCGGCGACGAGCCTGCCTACGTCGCGCTGCACCTCACCGATGGCGACAAGCAGTTCGTCGAGCGCATCAACATCGAGCCGAAGTCCGAGCTACACATCAGCGTCCCGGTCCGCAAGATCGCGGCGGCGCTCGATGCGTCCGCCGTGCGCGAGCTTCACTTCTACGTCAGCCGCCCGGAGCGCACCTACACGTGGTACATCGATGACCTCCGACTTAGCCTGGATCTGCTGCCGTCAGTCGAGGAGTTGGCGGCTTCGGTCGTCTCACTCGATCGCGACGTCGCCGAGATCGACGCGCCCCAGCTAGCGCGGCACGTCCGCCGCATTGGCTCTCTCCGGGCGGACGCTGAAGCCCTCGCTGCCTCAGTGGACGACGCCGAATTCAACACCTACGATGAGGTCCTCGCCGTCCGCGAGCAGCTCGCGAGGCTCGAGGCGCGCTACATCAGCCTCGGGGCCGTCCGTCCCGCGCTGCGCGCCCTGAAGTCACTCAAGGGCCGAGAGGATGCCTCCTTCGCGCTCGCGACCGAGAGCGCGATGACGAAGGTCTTCCTCGAGGGCGGGCGGTTTGAGTCTGAATTCGCCAAGCAACACCGACTATCCGCCGCGCGCAACGAGCGGGAGAGTTTCCAGGTCATCGTGTTCCCCCTCAGCGATGATGTGGCGGACGTGACGTGGGAGATTGAGCCGCCGCGCAACGCAACTGGCGACGAGGTCGGGGCCTCCGCGCGCGTGGTGGGCTATGTGGACTGCATGCAGCCCTCATACCCCGTCGACCACAACGGGTGGTGGCCGGACCCGCTCCTCGAATACGCGGATAGCATCGACGAGGTGCCCTTCGGCGAGGTGCTTCCGCTGTGGGTCAGCATCGACGTCCCCGCCGACGCGAAGCCCGGAACGTATCGCGGCAAGGTCACCGTCAACGCCGGCGGCGAGAGCCAGTCGGTCGCCATCCGGCTGAGAGTCTGGGACTTCGAACTCCCCAATAACACGCACCTGCGCACGGCTCTGTCGCTCCGCGGCTTCAGAGAAGGCATCTGGCCCGGCTTGGGGCCGGAGGAGACGCGGTCGGGCTACGAGGACTGGATGCAGGGCTACTACCTCAACCCGGGCGACATCTACTCCGGGCCCCCAAAGTGGAGCGCTGAGCGCATTCGCGAGCTGGTCGACGGAGGCATGAACGCCATCAACCTCGGCTATTTCGGCGCGGCGCGGGAGCCGGATTTCGATGAGGCAGCCTACTGGCGGAGCTACGAGGCGCTGGCGGCGAAGATCGAAGACTACATGCCTACCATCGAGGAAGCCGGCGCGCGCGACCTGTGCTACATCTACTGCTTCGATGAGCGTCCGCAGGACCAACTCGACGTTGTCTTCGAAACCGCCAACAAGCTCAGCGAGCGCTTCCCCGGCATCGCGATCATGACCACCGCCTATGACGCCAACTTCGGCCTGAGCCGCGACGACGCGGACGCGATGGATATCTGGGTCCCGCTGACACCCAAGTTCGATACGCTCGCGCCACGCATCGCCGATGCGCGGGCGGCGGGCCGGGACATCTGGTGGTACATCTGCATCGGACCGAAGCACCCGCATGCCAACTGGTTCATCGAGTACCCAGCCATCGAGCACCGGCTGATCATGGGCATGATGACCGCCAAGTACGAGCCCGGCGGCTTCCTCTACTACGCCGTGAACCGCTGGCCGGTGAATCCGACGCCCTGCGCGGGCGCTCCGAGGACCGACTGGAACCCGGCGAGCTACAGGAACAACAATGGCGACGGGAGCATCATGGTCGCCGGTCCCGACGGCCCGATGGCGACCCTCCGACTTGAGAACATCCGCGACGGCATCGAGGACTACGAGTATTACCTGCTGCTGCGCGAGCTGATCGACGAGCGCGGCGCTCCGGAAGCGCTTGGCGAGGTGACGAAGGATGTCGTTGCCGACCTTACCCACTTCACGTACGATCCGGACGTGCTGTCGAAGGAACGCGAGCGCGTGGCCCGGGAGATCCTGGCGCTACGTCGCCGCTGATGGAGGCGTGCTGTGAATGCAACCGTATTGGGCCTGCTGGTCGGTGCCATATCCGCATGCGCCCAGCCCGAGCCGCTCGTCGAGCTGACGTTCGACGCCGGGCTGCAGAATCGCGGCACGCTCGGATCCGAGGCGCAGTTTGAGGAGTACGTCGCCGAGGAGGGCCCGAGCTTCACGCTCGGCCGAGCAGGCGCGGCCGTCACCTTCGAGGCCAGCTCGCGTTCGGGCGGCACGACCACAACCAAGGCCGGCGGCGCGGTCGTCTACACGGATCCGGGCATCAGCGGACTGCAGGAATTCACGGTCAGCCTCTGGGTCTTCCCGATCTCCACCGAGGGCCCCGCGCGACTCGCCTACCTCGCCAGCGAGTGGGACTTCATGATGAGTAACCTGATGCCGTCGTTCAAGGTGACCACTGGCGGCCAAGACCACTTCCTGCAGCCCGACCGCGACGCCCCCAGGCTGGATCTCGACGCCTGGAGCTTCCTCGCCATCTCAGTCGACGCCGGCGCGGGCACGGCCGTGCTCTACCTCGGAACCGAGACCGACGCCCCGACGCCCATAGCCAAGTGGGAGGACGTGCCGCCCATCGACGCCGCGAGCGGCCGGCTTGAGATCGGTAACCTCGGCGGGATTCGGCCCTTCCGAGGCAGGATCGACACGGTCCGCATCCATGGCGCCGCCCTGAGCGAGGACGAGGTGGTGGCATTGCATGAGGCCGACCGGCAAGCCCAGCGCACGCTCCAAGACCACGCCGTCGTGCGAGGCGGCAAGAACCTGACGGGCTTCAACTACTCCGACGTCTGCTTCTCGACCCGTTGGGCGCGAGACAACGCGCTCGATGTCATCAAGGACTTCCGCGCCAACCGCGTCGTGTGGGTCTACACGACCGACGCTGACTTCGTCTCGGGCGTTCACGATGCGGGCGCGACAGTTCAGGGAGCCATCAACTCCGTCCCCCGCACCGACGACCTGTCCGCCTACGCGATCGATCTCGATGGCACCAAACTCGTCGCTCCGTGGATGGTGGATTTCAACCGAGACGATCCCGTCAAATGGGGTTGCCCAAACCAGCCCGCCTACCGCGACGTCACCATCGAGAACGCCAAGAAGGCCATTGACGCCGGAGTCGACTGGATGCAGTTCGACGACTGGTCGCTGCTCGCGAGTTGTCATAGCTGGGGCGGCGGGTGCATGTGCGACAGCTGCATGGCGGCCTTCCGCGAGCACCTGACGGGCCTATTCGCCGAGAAGCTCGGCGAACTCGGCATCGGGGACCTCGACGAATTCGACTACCGCGCGTACCTCGCCGAACATGACATCACCGACGCGGAGACGTACAAGTCAAAGCGCAACACGCTTGCCACGACGCCTATCTTCGCGGATTGGCAGCGGGAATCGGTGCGGCAGTGGTTCGCGCATCTCCGCCAAACGATGGATGACCATGCCGACCGGCCCGTGCCACTGTCGATCAACTCGAATCTGCAGAACCCATCCCAGGCCCGCAACTTCATCACCGACCGGGTCGATTTCTTCCTCGGCGAGACCTGGTCCGACGAACTCACCGATCTCGCCATCTGCGCCAAGTCGGCTGAGGCCTTCGGGACCCACCAGATCGTCTCGCCCTTCCCGCATGAGGTCGGCGAGACGCGCCTCGCGATGGCCGCGACATACGCTCTCGGCGAGTTCTACCTCGTGCCATGGGACGTCTGGATGGGGCCGGGCAAGGATCGCCATTTCGGCACGGTTGAGGACTACGGCGACCTCTACCACTTCGTCCGCGACAGCGCCGAGTTGCTCGATGGCTTCGAAAACCCGGGACTTGTGGGCGTAATCGTCAACACGGATGCGTATAACCAGTCACGCGTCCAGTCCTTGGTCGGCCGCCTGCTCCGCGCGCAGGTCCCATTCTCATTCGTCTGCGTCGGACACGCTTACTACGATCAGCCACTCGAACTCGAGCGGTTGCAGGCATTTGACGCGCTCATCCGACTCGACGAGATCGACAGCTTCTCCGAGGCGGATGAAGCGGTGCTGAACGAAGCTTCCGACGGCGTCGCAATCATCTCGGCGCGCGAAGCGACCGAGAGCATCCTGAGCCGCATGTCGCCGATAGTCTCATGGGCGCCCGAGGGCATCCACGTGCTGCCGAGGGTCTCCACCGACCCCGACGAGCGCGTGTTAGCGTGTCACGTGCTGAACCGCGTGCTCGCGCCCGACAAGAGCGTCCGCCCGCTTCGCTACGTGTCGTTCGGCCTTCGAGGCTCCGCATTGCTCGGCCCAAGTGTCGTGACCGCCTCGTGGCACTCCCCGGGCGCCGAGCCCATTCCACTCGAGACAGAAGAACTGGGCGGCACAGTCCGAGTGATAATCCCCGAGGTCGCCGAATGGGGCATCGCCCGCATTGAGTTCTCACAGTAGCGCGCGAAGGTCTGAGGTCGCGATGCGTAGAACACACCATCCAGCCTGTGCCGGAGGAGGTCTGTTCTGTCTGCTAACGATGCATCCGCACCAAGCTTAGAGATCGCGCACGTCCTGATGATGGATCTCGTCGGCTACTCAAAGCTGCCAATGGGCGAGCAGGTTGTCATCATCGGCGAGCTGACCGACATCGTGCGCGCGTGCCCTGAGTTTGTCCGCGCCGACGCCGCCAGTGCGATCGTCAGCCTCCCGACCGGCGACGGCATGGCGCTCGTGTTCTTTGACGACCCGCAGGCCCCCATACGCTGCGCGCTCGAGGTCGCCCGCGCGACCGCGGACCGCGACGATATTGAACTCCGCCAGGGCGTCCACAGCGGCCCGGTCTACCGGGTCGAAGATATCAACGCGAACATGAACGTGTCGGGTGGCGGGATCAACCTCTCCCAGCGCGTCATGGACGCCGGCGACGACGGGCATATTCTCGTATCCAGCACAGCCCAGGAGCTGCTCGGGCAGATCCACCAGGAATGGGACCTGCGGCCGCTCGGCGATGTCGAGGTCAAGCACGGCGTCAAGATGCGCCTGTTCAACCTCGTCGCCGACGACGGCGGGAACCCTGAAATCCCCTCCAAGGTCGCCGCCGCCGGCGCGCCACCCGCGCCGGAGCCAGCCGCCCCCACCCAGGCGCCGCCGCAGCGCGCTCAACCCGCGGCCCGCCCGGCCAAACCGATCGCGCCAACGGAGAAGCTCGCCTTGCCGCCTGGGTTCGAGTGGGTTGGCAACGAACCGGCCAGCCACTGCCCGCACCACGATCCCGAGGCCTACTCCAAGTGGGTCAAAACAGATCAGCCCATCACCATTCGCACCGAAAAAGGCGCCCTACCCTTGATATGGGTGCCCGGTGGCACGCTCACGATGGGCTCGATTCGTGGCCGGCCGGACGAGAAACCCGTCACCAAAGTGCCGCTCAAGGGCTTCTGGCTCGGCAAGGCGCCTATTACTGTCATGCAGTACCAGCGCGTGATGGACGCGGTGCCGCCGCAACACAACGACCAGGGGCCTCAGCACCCAGTCGTTGGCGTCACCTGGGTCGAAGCCCGCGAGTTCTGCAAGCGATCCGGGCTCACGCTGCCGCCCGAGGCGTACTGGGAATGGGCCACGAGAGGCTGGGAAAGCCTCGTCTACCCATGGGGCAACCGGTGGGACGCATCGAACTGCCAGTGCCAGGAGAACCTCCACGGGCACGAGCGCACCGCGCCGGCCGGAGCGCCCGCGCTGAAGGGCGGCCAGAGTTGGTGCGGCGCCCAGGACCTGATCGGCAATGTCTGGGAGTGGTGCGCGGACTGGTACCACCCAACGCTGGAGAAGTCCGGCAAAGAGCAATCCACCCACAAGAGCCTGCGCGGGGGATCGTGGGCGTCTGGCGCTGATGAGTGCCGAGGCTCGTGTCGTTTTGGCAGTCCGCCCAACAATCGCCGTCCGCTGATCGGCTTCCGCGTGGCGCGACCAGGCGTGTAAGACTTCAGCAATCGAAGATCCCAGCGACGGGCCATTTGGCCCGTCGCTCTTTTTTTTGCTTGAGAATCGGGAACCTGGGTATAACTACTACTGTTGATAGTAGATACATCGCGCCCGGCCCGTTCAGCGCTCAACACCCGGGAGACGCGGGCCACATCAACAGGAGAAGGAGGAAGACAATGCAGAGAACAACGAAGCGGCTCGCGCTCTTCACCGCGCTCGCCGTAATCGTCGGAACGTTGTGCATCCTTGCCACGGCAAGCGCGCAATGTGGGGGCGGCTCGTCCAGCCGCAGCTACAGCAGCTACACGTACAACAACTACAGCCCCTATCAGAGCCAATATCGACAGCCGCGTTACCGCTCATACCAAAGCTACGACTACCGACCGCAGCGGGGGTACTCGTACTCGCGGCAAAGCTACCGCGGACGGTCGCGTGGCGGCTGCGGACCATCTCGTAGCTCGCACAGAGTCGAGATCCGCTATCAGCCTCAGCCGCGCTACCAATCTTCGCACGGCGGAGGGTGCGGCAGCGGGGGATGTGGCAGCGGGTGCGGACACTGACGAGTCGTTGAGCCTGAGAATTGCCAGGCCTTTGGCCTAGAGCATTTCCCCGCCGCTTCGCTCGACGGGGTGAAGCGGCGGATTCGACCTCCTCGCCAGGACTCCTCAGACCCCGTAGCGAATATCGACCGACGTCACGACCACACTCAGCGATTCGCGCGATGTCCTCGGCGAGAACCACGTGCCGCACGCATCGCCCCGTGCTCTCATCTACCCACTCCCTGTAAGAGGGGCTTTAGCCCCGACGCCGTGCACGCCGGTACGGGCGAAACCAGGGGCGTCGGGGCTAAAGCCCCTCTTACAGGGATTGACGACAGGCAGGCATGGGGTGGTTGGTGATGGAACCTGGAGCAGCGCCCAGGGAATCGCCAACATATAGAATGTGAGCGACCCGCTCGCCGATCCAGGAGGCCCAATGTCGCCTAGAGCCATCACTCTATCGGCCGCGCTCTCGCTGTTAACCGTGACTGCCGCGGCCGATATCACGGTGGACTCCAACACGCGGGTGGTGCTGGACGCGCAGGATCAGATCAGCGCCGACCTGTTCGGCCTGACCGCCTTTGAGGGCTTCCCCCAAGTCGTCTCTGACAGGGACTACCGAGCGCGCGTCGCCTCCCTGCGACCCGGCTGCATCCGCTTCGGCGGGTCGATAGGCTGGTGCGCTCCTGGAGAGTTCGACCCCGCGTGGTACGAGACCGATGCGGCCTCGCGAGAGTTCACGCAGCCACTCCTGTTCGGCGCGAAGTACCCGTTCGGGCGCTTCCTGCCGATCGTCAGAGAACTCGGAGCCGAGCCGATGTTCTCATTCGGCCAGCCACCGGGGTACGTCCTCCAGGAGGGCACCGTCAACCCGTCGGACTTCGACCAATGGGCCGAACTATGCGCGGCGTACGTTGGGCTCTGGAAGCGCTTCGACCCGGACTTCCGCCTCGTACAGATCTGGAACGAGCCGAACGCGACGTGGTTCAGAGACCCTCGCGCCAATGACGAAGGCACCAGCGCGGCGGATCTGCACATCACGATGGCCAACAAGGTCGCGAGCGCGATTAAGGAGCGTTACCCGGACGTGCTGGTCGGCGGGCCCGTTCTCTGCTGGCCGCCATGCTGGCCGGCGAACCAAACGGGCCAAAAGCCATGGTACACCTGGCACCAGTGGACGCTGCCATGGCTGAACCAGACCGCCGAGACCATGGACTTCTTCGACTTCCACGCTTACGACATCGCTCCGGACGACCTGGCGGTCCAGGTCGAGATGGTCGCGAACCAATCGGAGATCACGCAAGGGCGCCGGATCCCGATATGGATCACCGAGAGCAACAGCATCCTCAGCCCAACGCCCGAGCAACTTGCCGATCCCGCCGAGATCTGGCGCAATCGCGTAATCCCCTACGAGCGCTTCCTGCTGCGCGGCGTCCTCCCACAGGCTGACAAGATCGCGGGCAACCTCTACCACGATCTTCACGCCAACCGACACACGCTTCTGCCCGGATCGGCCTTCGCCCCAGACCCGAGTTACTGGATGCTGTGGATCCTGCGCGACGCGCGCGGGGCGCGAGTCGTCGCGGACTCCGACGACCCGGAGGTCGTGTCCTACGCGACGGTCGAGGAGGACGCTCTGACTGTGATCATTCTCAATGATAGCGACGCCGAGAAGACGGTGCCGCTCAATGCCAACGTATCGCCCGGCTGGTGGACGGGGCCGTACACGCGCGCCATCGGCGAGGGAGAGAGCGGCACGGTTGAGCGCATCGGCGTGACGGCGGAGCTGCAACGGGACGGGAGCTGGGCACGCGGGCAAGTCGTGCTGCCGGCCCACGCCACCGCGTCCATCACCTTCCGCATGCAGGGCTTCCGGACGCCCAGTCGCGCGCGCGTGACTCGCGAACACTTCGGCGATGCGGTCTTGCGCTTCTTCGAGGGAGCTGAGCCCGTGACGGTCACGATCCACGCGCCCGAGGTGGGCGACGCCGAGCCGCGATTGCGGTTAGGATTGCTTGGCACGAAGGGGACGGAGCGGTGGACAGCGACGCTGAACGGCGAGCCGGTGGAGCTTGAGTCCCGGGCCTACCAGGAGCTGTCGATCGACGCCAACCTGCTCGAGGCACAGAATCGCCTGGAGATCCGGCTGGACGAGGCGACCGACAACCCGGCCCTGGCTCTTGGTTTCGCGGCGCTCGTGTTCGAGACGACGGAATAGGAGTCATGGCATGGCGGTTGACAATCATCCCAAAGAGTGCCGCGCGATGAAGCTGTTCAAACAGGGGAAGTCGAAGGAAGCCGGCACCCTTCAGGACGAGTTCGTCGAGGAGATCATGTCCTCGGGCGAGGATCTCTGCAGTTGTCCCGGCGCCTGCAAGTTCCACGGGAAATGCGTTGAGTGCGTGGCGATCCACAGAGGCCACGGCGACCATCTGCCTCACTGTTTCTACGATATGGTCAACGAGCGACTCGATGCTGTGTCGAGCCTGACCGAGCACAGCGCGAAGCCCAATAAGTGAGGACGCGCCTCACTCACCCGCCGGTCGTATCCATTCAACATCAAGCACGGTTCCGGCCGGAGTCTCCTCACCTTCCACGTCCAGACGAAGCTGCGTGATCGTGCCTGACCAAGACGCATGATCGCCCAGATCCCACGCGATCTCGTGCCAGTCGCCGTCGGCCTTCACTCGCGCCTGGACTTCCTTGTCCGGGCCCCATGCGGGCGAACCGCTCGACCGCCAAAACAGGCCCACTTCGCCCCCACCCGTCAGGCGGACCCGCGCCTTGACCTGGGGGAAGCGCGTCGCGTTGATCTCGCACGGGCCACTGGCGACGTACGGATCGTCGCCGGTGGTGGTGACCGTCAGCGAGCCGCCTTGCCCGTTGACATTGCAGTCGTTCTGCGTCTCCCAGCCCTCGGCGTCCTTGCGGAACTCCCACGAGGTCCTCGGCTTCGGCTGGGCCGGCAAGTACCGGCGGATGCCCGGGACGCTGAAGCTGGCGATGCCTCCATCGTTCGCCTTCGCGCCCATCACGAGCGCCGCAAGCTCGGTTACATACGCCGCTCCCGTCTCGCCGGGGCCCAGGTCCTCCGCCGTCTCCAGCCCCGTCGCCAAGACGGGCGCGATGCTGATGTACGCGATCTCGCCAGGCAGGTAATCTAGCTCCACGTTCAGCGTCTTGCCGTTGACCTTCGCCCTCAGTTCGCCAGGCCCCGAAACATGGGCCAGACCACCTTTCACCTTGACCGCCACTGAGCGCAGTCCAGGATCAAAGCCCTCCAACCCCAACGCGTTGACTACGATGTCCTCGGGGTTGATATGCACCCCATTCCGCCGCGTGAACCAGGGCCCGTAGCTGTCCGGATACGTCCCCGTCAGTGTCTCATCCAACCCGAAGGGCCATTGCTGGTACTGCGCGCTGACGGTGATCCCCTCGATCTGTCGGCGCCAGAGATCATTGTCATCGAAGCGCATCAGTTCCTGAAGCCCATACGCGTAGACGAGCCCGCACCACTGGACCGGCAGGCCGATCCAACTGTGATGATGGAAGGTAGACCCAAACACGGGGATGCTGGCGTACCGCATGCCCGGATGCTCGCCGTCGTCCCACGCGTACTGAAACGGCAGACCCGTCCGCGCCCAGTAGCGCGCCTCATCGAGCCACTCCGATTCGTCCAGCGCCATCGCCGCCCACACGTAAGCGCGGACCGCGTAGGCCGACGCCAACACGTCGGGCTGCATGATGGGGCATTCCCACCCTTGCGCGCCACGCGGAACCGTGTAGCGCCCCATGTGCACCAGCGCGCGCCGCAGACCGGCCTCGACAACCGGGTCGCCGCTCACCGCGACCCACTTGGCCAGCACGTAGGCGTTGCGAGCGCACGTCCCCATCACCTTTGTCCCCGCCTCGCCCAGAGTCGCGTGACGCTCGTCGGGGTAGAAACCCCAGCCTCCGTCTGATTCTTGGCTGTTCATCGCGCCATACGCGTTCGCCCGCATCCCCGCCAGCGCGCCGGGCACGTGCCCCCAGTGATACGGGAACTCCCAGCCCATGATGTGACACCCGGAGGCGCTAGCCAGACCCGCGTGGCCGGAATCGCGGATGGTGTTGGCCGCGATTGTCTCGACGCGATCGAGAACCTGCTGCTTGGCATCGCCCTCGGCGACCGCGCGCCCATCCATCAGCATGAGCGTCGCGAAACCGGGCGCGTTCATCCAACCTGCCCCAACGTAGTGGGTGCTCTTCCCCGTCTCCTCATCCCAGACGGACTCGAGGAACCCGTGCCGGCTCAACGCCATGCCCTCTTCGAAGGACCGGGGCGCCGCCTCGGCCTCGGGGTAGCGCGCGTGTTCATCGAACCACTCCAGCGCCAGCGTGACGTCTGGGCCAAAGTCCTGCGCGACGATATGCTGCGTGAGCGTAACGCTCTCGCCCTCATCCAGAACCAGGGGTACCTCGGCTCGGCGAGCGCTCTCCGGCATGCCATCCGGGATGCTCGGCAGCCCGAGCTGCAGCAAGTGGTTGTCCTGATGGGCGATGAGATTCGGCGACGCGAACGCAGCCGCCGGCTCGCCCTTCGTGGGATCCCATGCGAGTCCCAAAATCGGGCCTTCGTCGCGCGTCTGAACGAACATCCACGGCACGGTGACCTTGAACTTGTGCGGCGTCCAGCGCTCGTTTAGCGGCGGAGCGAGGTCGCGCGTGCCTGAACTCCGCTCGTCCCCCTCGAGGTATTCCAGTCCAGGGAAGACGGCGATGCCCTTGTCCGCACCCGTGCCGCCGTCGCCAGGCAAGACCGCCGGTCCCCACAACGCGTAGATCTCAGTCGATTCACTCGCAGTAGCTCTCAACTCGGTCCGCACGGCGCCATCGGCGTCGAGCAGCGTCAGTAGCAATTCGTACTCAACGCCGCTCTGTTCAGCCGAGGCGCTAAGCGCGGCCCCACGCTTAGCCATCAGCGCTTCCCATGGAGCGAAGAGCACGGGCTCAACCGGCCCATCCGCCGTTGTCGCCACGGTCGCCCACGGAGCCACCGAGCCGACGTGCTCCCAACTCTTCCCCACCCTCGCGTAGACAATCGCCCCGCGCCCGCCTTTGTCGATCAACCAGCGGCAGCGCGCGTTCTCGAGCACGATGTAATCGCCATCAGACTTCAGCGCGCGAGCGGACCTGGACATCGCGTCGGACAGTATAGGCAGCGCGGGCCAGACACCGGCGGACGCGGACAGCTCAACGTCGCCAATCCGCGCGCTGAGCGCGACGTCACCGACGGCCGCTCCCAACGGAATGTCGATCTCAACGCTCTCGCCCGGCTTGATGCCGCCCACCGGGACCGTCACTCCGTTGCAGTCTATCTGCAGACCGCTATCAGCCAAGAGCGCGCCGCGGCCCTCGTTGGCAATCGCCACGCGAGCGCTCAGTTCATCCCCCTCGAAGATGACCCCACGCGCCGGGCCCACGTGTGCCAGTTTGGGCTCCGGTTGCCAGCTTCCGCCCCAGGCCCCATCGACGCGCAGCCCATCGCCACGCCACTGCCAAGCGACAACGGTCTCGTGTTCGCTGAGATCGAAGCTCGTGAACGTCAGACCCTTCTCGCTTACGCTAACAGATTCGGTTGCGCCCGTGACCGGCTGGCCACTGACCCCAACACCCTCGATGATCAACTCGCCCTCGCCGCCGGACACGTCGACCACGAGCAGGCCATTGGCCCCCCGCACGGCCGTCGCCTGACGAAGCGTCGCCTCGGGCAGCGCGACCAACCTTGGGTCGCCGAACATCGCCCAGTCGTAGTTCACGTTGCCGGCCGTCCCACAGTCCGTGGCGAGTACTAACTGGCTGGGCAACGTGTCGAGCGCGAGGGCTTCTGCCCCCCACCGGCTCTCGCCCAGCTCCTGTGCGAGCACCTCGTCGCCGTCGGCTGTGATGTAGAATCGCGCGCCGTCCGCCAAATGCTCCTCATCGTCCCACGCGAACCCGTCGGCGATCCCCACGTGCGTCAGCAGGAAGACGCGCGTCCCGCCCGGCGCGGTCGACACGTCAGTCTCGAAGGTCAGCGTCGAGCGCCCCTCCCCGAGCGGATGCAGGAAGATCGACGACATCGACACGCCGCCCGCCGTGCCACTCGGGCGGATGATCGCGTCCATGACGTTACTCGCCTCCGCATCGTCAAACCGGTCGACGCCGCGCCAGAGAACGCCGATGTCGGCCTGACCTAGCGCGAGCGGCGCCGTGAGCAGAATCAGCAGCAGTGAAGTCGTCAGAATGCGCAAGGCTATTGCCTCCATGCGGCATGACTGCACGTTGTGATCGGAGAGCTTGATGAACTCTGACTCGAGGCCTGTCGCCTCGAGAACGCGCTGCACCGCGCGGTCTGTGTTGCTATTCTTGATGGGACTTCCACTGATGCCCAGGATCTCCGCTGGCATGCGCGTTGTCTCCCGTTCGAGGTTGCCCGGCTTCCCCCGTTCCAACACTCCCGCCCCCTCCTCCGTGCCGTCGTAGGACAGGCGTCCTCGCCGATCGCCGTTCTCCGGGCTCCCGACTCCCGCCGCCCCCTACTCCCACTCCGTCTCCCGCCACTCGCTCGAATACCCGTAGATCTTCGATGCTGTCCGCCGTCCCTCCTCTCACTCCCACCCTCTCCCACCTGTGTCAGACACTTGTTTTGCCGCCTTATGCAGAACGGGTGTCTGACACTAAGATTCCCAATCCTCCTCCGCCGTCGCTCGCCTCTCTCCCAATCCCTCGTAGGAGCGGCTTCAGCCGCCATGCCGTTCGTCGCTACCGCCGTTCCCCAGGCTCCCTACTCCCGCCGTACCCTACTCCCACTCCGTCGCCGTCCACTCGCTCGAATACCCGTAGACCGGGATTGCCCATATGGAACTGGGCGCCCCGGCGTTGGCTGA
>CAZKUN010000056.1:0-42004 GCA_964555935.1 uncultured Armatimonadia bacterium
TCCCGCGTGGCGCGCCCGCGTCCGCGGAATGGATCTCGATCTCGTCCAGGAAGAGGTAGCGTTCCTCCGCCTGGAAAACCAAGCGCACGTAGCGCCCACTCGCCGCGAGTGAGCCGGTCTCGAAGGTGCGCGCGTAAGACTTGCTTCGGTCCTGGACGAGCGCGCCGGAACCGACCGCACCGGCCACGTACCAGGCGTCGCCGTCATCGCTTGTCAGAACAGCGGCGACGGCGGGGAAGAACACGTCGGCGAGCCCCCCACCCGCGGCGACGAAGGCAACGCGGTCGATCGGCTGCGGGCTGCCGAGATCGATCGTCACCTCGACACGGCCTTGATGCACCCATCCGACGGTTGAGGCGATGCCCCAGTCGGCGCCGGATGTGATGCCATCGGTCAGTTGGGTCGTGTCGCCGTCGTCCGTGCACGTGCCGTAGCGGGGCGGCGTGGACCACTCGTAGGGCTTGCCGAGCGCGATGTTCTCCGCGACTGCCTCGCGAGGGCAGCCGAGGCCGATGAGCAGCAGGACGGGGATGAGGCGCTTCATCTGATCCTCCTCAGGTCCGCTCCGGCTCCGGCCGCCACCGGATGAGGCCCACGTCACGCGGCGTCGGCAGCCCATCCGCGTTAGCCTCGCAGCGGTACCCGGTGCCGAAGGCCGTCAGCAAGAAGCCATCCGGCAGGAGAACCGTTGATGTGGCCTGACTGCTGGGCCACCACTCGTTCTCGCCCTTCAGATGGCCTGTCCAACGAGCGAGGACAAAGCGACGGGGCAGGTCCCAGCTTCTCCCATCGTCGCGGCTGATGACTGCCTCGATCCCGAATTGCATGAAGCCCTCCGCGTTCCGGGGATAGCCCGCGCGGACGACGTAGGTCATCACGATGCTGCCGTCGGGCATGAGCACGAGGCATGGGTGATGGCGACCGTAGTCGTAGAGGCGATCGACCGGTGACCAGGTCATGCCATCATCCTCGGAGATGCACGTGCCCAGCCCCTCGTAGTGGTCAATGTTGCCGATGTGCTGGCGAGCCATGTCCGTGCGACAGGCCGCGACAGTGTCACCATTCCTGGCTCGCACGAGGGCCACCTCGGAGACACCGTGCCACTGGGGGACGCGGATGTCCTCGCTCCAAGCGCGCCCGCCGTCCGCGCTGAACCGGGTGAACGCCTGCTGGTAGCCGGTCGGCGAATCCGCCCCGCCGCTCTCCCAGTTGTACCCGGTCTCGACCAGGCGCGTCACATCGCCCGTCTCGGGATCCGCGTCAGCGAGGCACGGGTCCCAGGAGTGCCAGGGCTGTCCATTGGACGCGGGCGGGATCGGTACGGGGCCTTCCCAGGTGTCGCCATGGTCGCGGCTGAACCACCGCCCCCCCGCGCTCAATATCAGTCGCCCCGCGCCCAGGTACGTCAGCGCGGTGCCCAGCCCGGCTGCCTGGTTCACCCGCGGGTCAGGTGAGACGGGCCGTGGCTCGCCCCACGTTCCGCCGCGGTCGTCGCTGAAGAGGACCATGGGCTGGTGGGGGTAATCGCAGCTCACCAGCATGCAGACCCGGTCTTTATCGGGCATGTAGGCGATATAGGGGACGGCCACCACGCGGTTCCAGGTCTCAGTAACGATGCGCCACTGGGCGAGTAGCTCCGAGGCCACGGACTCGCCGCTCATCTGCAAGATATTGGTCGGTTCCCACTTGGCGCCGCATCCCGAGGTCATCGCACCACTCCCCAAGGCCGAGTATTTCCTACGCTGACACCGGGCGCGCTGCCTCAGCGCTTGCGCCCTCTAACGTCCATGTAGACGGCTGCCAAGACCACCAGGCCCTTGACGATATACTGAAGCGAGAAGTGGACGCCTGCCTGGTTGAGGCCCTTGCTCAGGATTCCGATGATGACGGCGCCGATGAGCGTGCCGTAAATCGTGCCGATCCCGCCGGTGAAACTCGTGCCACCGACGACCGCTGCAGCGATGGCGTCAAGCTCAAAGCCCTCGCCCGAGGCAGGCTCGGCTGAGTAGAGCTGAGAGACATGGATCATCCCCGCGATGCCGGCAAATACCGAACAGAGGACGTAGACCAGAATCTCGTGTCGCGCGAGTCCGATGCCTGTGAATCGAGCCGCCTCGCGGTTGCCGCCGATCGCGAAGAGATGCTGGCCGATGCGCGTGCGGTGAAGTAGTAGGGCAGCCACGATGAAGACGCCGAGCATGATGATGACGGGGTAGGGCACGACGCCGAACAACTTGCCATTGCCCAGCGCCAGGAAGGCCGTCTCGTGCTCGGGGATGCCGATGGGACGGGCCTCGTTGAAGCGATAGGCCGCCCCGCGAGCGATCATCATCGTGGCGAGCGTGATGATGAACGGCGGCATCGACGTCTTCGCCGCGCAGACACCGTTCATCAAGCCAAACAGGGCGGCCACGCCAAGCCCCGCTCCGACAGACAGACAGAGCCGCCCGATTGTCTGAGTTTCCGGATCTCCCACGGTGAGGACCCAGACAGTTGTCGACCCAACGAGCGCGAGAACCGCGCCGACGGACAGGTCGATTCCGCCGATAAGAATGGTCAGTGTCATGCCGAAGGCGAGAATGGCGTTGACGGAAATCTGCTCGGCGAGATCGAGCATGTTCTCGGCGGTCAGGAAGTTGGGCGCCCAGATCGCGAAGATCACGAGAAGCAGCGCAACAGCCGCCAGCAGCTTGCCCATCTTCATGCTTCGGATGCCCCCGTCAGATCGGCCATGATGTCCTCCAGCGACGTGTCCTCGGCACGCGCCTCGCGCAGGACGCGCCCGTCGCGATATACGGCAATGCGATGTGACATGTTCAGGACTTCGCCGAGGTCAGACGAAATCAGGATAGCCGCCATGCCCCCCTCAACGAGCGAAGCAATGATCGCGAACATCTCCTCGCGCGCGCCGACATCAACGCCCCGCGTCGGCTCGTCGAGGAGCAGCACCTTCGGCCGATGCTCCATCCACCGTCCGACCAATACCTTCTGCTGATTGCCGCCAGAGAGCGAACTGAGCGGTTGTGCGGGATCCGAGAGGCGTATGCCGAAGCCGTCGATCGCGCGTTGGACGATGCCGGCGCGCTTGCGCGCATCCGGCATCAGGCCCGGGCTCCACTCGCTCGTCCAAGGCAACGCGAGGTTGAACGCGACGGACTGGAGCATCACCAGCCCGTCACGCTGGCGATCTTCCGGGACGAGAACGATCCCCGCCTCGAGGGCGTCGCCGGGCTTCGCGATGCGTGCGGCCTCCCCGTCGATCTCAACGCTCCCCGACTCGACGGGATCGACTCCGTATATCGCGCGAACCAGCTCCGACCGGCCCGATCCCACGAGCCCGGCGATGCCGAGAATCTCACCGTAGCGGACGTCGATGCTAACGCCTCGGACATGCTCGTTCGTAAGGTCGCGCACTGTCAAGGCTACGTCGCCCGCGTACCCGGCTGGGCGCGGGAAGTGTTCGCCGATGTCTCGCCCGACCATCCAGCGGATGAGCGCGCGTTGGTCGACGGCGGAGGTCTCCTGCGTTCCAATCGAGTGCCCGTCGCGAAGGACGGTGATGCGGTCCGCCAGGCGAATGATCTCCGCGAGCCGGTGAGAGATGTAGATGATACCGACGCCCTGAGAGCGGAGCCGATCGAGCGTCTGGAAGAGGGCTTCCGTCTCGGATTCGGATAGTGATGAAGTCGGCTCGTCGAGGACGAGAATCCGGGCATCGGATGACAGGGCCCGCGCGATCTCAACGAGCTGACGATGGGCCACATTGAGGTCGCCAACCGGCTGTCGAACACGAGCGATTTCGTCCAGGCCGAGGCGCTCGACGAGGGTCTCCGCATCGGCGAACATGCGCTTGCGATCGAGCCAGCCGAGGCGGTGTGGCTCCCGACCCAGGTATATGTTCTCGGCGATCGTGAGGTTTGGGGCGAGCGACAGCTCTTGGTGAATGACCCGGATGCCATGGCCGTCGGCAGTGGCAACGTCGGGTATGGCGACGGCTGATCCGCCAATGACAATGTCGCCCGCGTCAGGCGCGTGAATCCCGCCGAGCACCTTGATGAGAGTCGACTTCCCGGCGCCATTCTCGCCGAGCAGAGCGTGTATCTCGCCAGGGAACAGATTGAAGTCGACCTCGTCAAGCGCGGTGACGCCGCCGAAGCGCTTCGTCACGCCTCGAAGCTCAAGCAGCGCGGCGGCGTCAGTTGGCGGCGCGTCAGTCGGCATTCAGGAACTCGTCCGCGTTCTCGCCCGAGATGAGTTCGACGCGGACCTTGATGTCCTCCTCAACATCCTCGCCGGCGAGGTGAGCGTAGACGGCCTCCGCCGCCGTAGTGCCAATCTCATGCGGGAACTGTGCGGAGGTCGAGAGGAGTTTGCCGGCTTTGATGGCCTCCACAGCCTCGATGGAGCCATCGACGCTAACGATGGTGACACCGTCCAGCTTGCCGGCGGCATCGAGCGCGGATACAGCGCCCAGGGCGCTCGGATCGTTGATCGGGAAGGCTGCGTTCACATCAGGAAAACGACCAACGAGATCGCGCATGACGGAGCGACCGCCGTCCTTGGTTCCCTTGCCCTCCTGGGTGTCGATGATCTCCATGCCATCGTGCGTGTCGATAATCTCCGTGAAGCCCGCGACGCGATCGATGCACGCCTTGTTGACCGAGTGGTGCAGCACGACGATCTTCGCCTCAGGGCACGCTTCCGCGAGGGCCTGTGCGGCGAGACGGCCGGCTTCAACGTTGTCGGAAGCGACGGTGCACAGAGCGAGAGCCGCGTCCTTGGCGGGCGCGTCGACGATGACGACGGGGATCCCTTTCTCCTTGGCCTGGAGCAGACTGCCCTTGATGCCCTCCCAGTTGACCGGGTTGATGAAGATCCCCGCGCACCCCTTCAGGATCAGGTCGGAGACATCGTTCTTCTGCTTAAGGCTGTCCCACTGGGCATCGAGGGTCTCGAGTTCGTCACCGTTGGCCTCGATGACGGAGCGGAGGCCCTCGTCGAGATCGACGAAGAACGGGTTGTTCATCGTCTGGAAGCTGACGCCGAAGACACGACCGCCCTCCGGAGGGGCGACCGCGCCGTCACTTGGCGACTCGGAGTCAGGGGAGAATGTCGTCTCGGGATCGGTCACCGGCTCGTTCGGGCACCCGACGAGCAGCAACGTGGTGAGACAGAGCGCAATGGCGATTGTGATTCGCATGGGTGGCTTCTCCTGTCGGGCAAGGCTCAGCGGCCGGTTCGACGACGCAACTATCGCGGCCTCTGAGCGGCCAGTCACTCGTCGTAGATGCTGCCCAGTTGCCACGCATCCAGCGACCTCAACACCGCGTCGCGGCCTTGCGAGCGTAGCGACACGCCCACGCTGTCCTCACGACCGGGGTAGACTCGCACCGCGACGCACTGGCGGCCATTGACGAACACCTCAACCACGCTGCGATCGATGAACACGCGCAGTTTCAGCGGCTCGCCGTCCGGGATGTAGACCGGCGCGGTCTCGGGAGCCCTCGAGCGCACGTCGGGCAACTCGGAGGAGTAGGACGTGTCGATGGTGACTATAGTGTCGTTGCCCGGCCGCCCATCGCGGCTCCGGTGGTGGTAGCCGCGATGCGGGTAGAGCGCGATGCGGGTGAACTCTTCGCGGTTCTGCGAGCGCAGGACGTTCAGCTCGATCATCGGCGCGCCTTGCGGATCGATCTCGGCGAGCAGCTCCATGGTGTTGCCGCTGACGCCCTCCAGCACCACGTCCTGGTTCGCCGGCAGCACCGTCTCACCGACCTGCCTCCGCTCGCCGCGCAGGGACTCAAGGTCTCCCGCCGGCTCCTGGCGCAGCTCGCCGCCATCGCCCAACGTCAGCCGCCGCGGCAGCGACATGATCTGGTCCCAGCCGGGCGTCGGCTTGCCAGGATTCATGTTGAAGATGGCGATCACTCCGCCCTCGCCATCGGGCGCGGCCGACGGCGCGTGTACGCCCGCGGGGCCATACGGGCCGAAATTGAAGTCGCCGCCGTCGGTGACCACGAACTTGTCGCGGTCGGTGTCGTAATCGCCCAGCAGATACTTGCCGCCGCTCATGTGGCTGAAGTGCAGGAGGATGTGCTTGTCGCCGATGGGCCAGAAGTACGGGCAGGCCCCGTCGTCGCCGATCAGCGAGTAGTGGTCGTCTTCGACGAACGGATGCAGGTACTCCCACTCCGCCAGGTCAGCTGAGCGCAGGAGGAAGTTTGCGCGTTGCCGCTTGCCGCCCGGAGCCGGCAGTGTTCCGGCGGAGAGGGAGTAGTAGAACTCGCCCTGCTTCCAGATGCATGGGTCAAACACATTGTAGGGAGGCACTGAGCCGTCGGCGTTGCGATGGGGAACGACGGCCTGCCCGGTGACCTTCTCCCAGTTCAGCAGCAGCGGATCGTCCGACACCGCGACCATGTTCCCGACCTTCGTGCCATGGTACATCGCGATGACACGGTCGTCTTCCACCATCGCCGAGCCGGAGAAGCAGCATTCCTCGGGGTGCGGGTAGATCGCATACGGCAGGTCGCGCCAGTGAATCAGATCGTCGCTGACCGCGTGCCCCCAGTGCTGGCGCCGGTCCTCCGGCGGGTAGCCCTGATAGAAGAGATGCCAGCGCCCCTGCCAGAAGCACAGCCCGTTCGGATCGTTCAGGCTGCTCTCGGGGCTGACGAAGTGATAGAGGGGTCGATACCGATCAGCCGCGAGCTTGCGCCGCGACTCGGCGAATCGCGCCAGCAGCGGATTATCCAGCAGCTCGGCCTCTTGCTCCGCCAACGTGTCGGCGAAGGTGAATGCGGGCACCTTTGACGTGTAATCCGGCCCCTTGTCCATGTCTTCTTTGGCCATCGTCGTCACGCTCCTCTTCCCGTCTGCGTCCGGCTTCCCGAGATCCCATTTCTCAGCCAGCGTCTCGTTGACCGTCTCGATCTCAGCGAAGGTCAACACGCGGTCGTAGACGAGGATCTCGGCAATCTCGCCCCGGAGACACTCGCCGCCGCTGGTGGCTTTCGCGGCGACTCTGAACAGATCGCTACCTGTGTTCTGGAGTGTCCTGTCGATCTGCCCGCGCCGCCCCGTGCCGCCTCGGGCGTCGTTGTGCCAGAGCCGGACCATCCCGGTGTCGTCCAGGACCAGGATGGACAGGTTGAAGGCCCCCGCCTGATACTGCACCAGGTCGTGCTGATCATTGTTCTGACCGTTGAAACCGTACCGGTCGTTGACCGTCAGCAGGCTCGCCCGCCGCCCCTCGCCGCCGCCGGCCTGCTCGCAGATCGCCTGCGCTGCTGCCGTGTCCTCCCGCATCCACACCGCGGCGATGGTGAAGCTCGCGTCGCCCTCGGCGAGAACCGCCGGACCGTCAAGGTACTCGTCGCCCGAAAACCTGAGCACCGCCAGGCCGTTCAGCGCGTCGGCGATGCGCTCCGGCTGTTTTCCCTCATCCGCTTGCGCGACGTGATTCTTGCGTCCGGAAACATCATCCCAGCGCGAGACCTTGCCCCCATCCCCGACGTCGGCGGCCGCGATCCGGCCCGCATCCAGGTGCAGCACGAGGCCCTCGGTTGGCAGTTCCGCGGCCTGAGCGGGAACGCCCAGCACCGACATACAAGTGACCATCCAGATGCGACCGCTAGCTTGGCGAGTCATCGCGTTTCCTCCACGGGCGTGCTGTCCTGCGAGCGGCACGGCGCTGTCGCTCTTCACGGACCTCAATGCCAACGGTAGGCACGTTCTCCAATATGCCCGAACACGCCTTCTGGGCGCGCGCTCACGAGGAGGGACGGGTGCCCCCCAGGCCGAATTCAGTGTCGCGTAGCGGCGACCGCACGCTTCCGGGAGGGCAGAGAATGGGCAAGGGCCGAGCGGACACCAACCGAATAGGCCAGATCGCGGCGATGTTGGAGAGTCGACCGGCGGGCCTCGGGCGACCGATTTCGGATAGGCCCCCCTGGGACGCGCTGGCTGGCCTGCCCGCCTTCCGCGAAGTGGTGGGCCGAGCCGAGACGCTGCTGGGCGTGCCCTTCCCCGACCTCACCGAAGACCTCTACCTCGACCACGTCCGCACCGGCGGAGAGGAAGTGTACAACGACTACGCCAGGGAAGCGCGGTCGCGCCTGGGAGACCTCGTTCTGGCTGAGTGCGTTGAGGGCGAGGGGCGATTCCTCCTGGCGGTCCATGACGCGATCGAGAGGACCTGCGCCGAACCAACCTGGGTCCACACGTTCCACGACCCACACCTGACAAACTGGCGGGGCGAGACGACGGAGGTCGACATCGACACGGCCAGACTCTCGCATATCCTCGCGACCACGGATTGGCTCCTCGGCGAGCGACTCGAGACGGCCGCGCGAGAGCAAATCAGGCGGGAGATCCGCCACCGGGCCTTCGAGCCCTTCCGCCGGATGCTCGAGGGCGAACTCATCCTCATCAACCAGCCGCGGCCGTTCACCTGGCTCGAGGCCACGCACAACTGGAACGCGGCTTGTCTGTCCGGCGTGGTGGGGGCGGCGCTGACTCTCATCGAGGATCGAGACGAACGGGCGATCTACATCGAGGCGGTCGAGCGCTACATCCCGATCTTCCTGTCGGGGTTTCCGGCAGATGGCTCGTGCACCGAGGGATTGGGCTACTGGAATGGCGGTTTTGGCCGCTTCTTGCTACTCGCCGAATCGATCTGGCAAGCGACACGCGGCCGCATCGACCTCATGGCGAACGAGCACGTGAAGCTCGTCGCTCAGTTCGGCGCGCGGATGGAGATCCTCCCCGGCGTCTACCCCGCGTTCGCTGACTGCGCCCCTCGGCCAATGCCGTCGGCGGACCTGGTGCGCTTCATCAGCCGGCGCTACGGACTGGGCCTGGCAGACTGGGAAGCCACAGTGCCCGACGCCCTCGGCGTCCTGGAGGTGGCTGCCTTTGGTCTCCCCAATTCGGCCGACGCCGGCCCGACGCGCGCGAGCGCGTCCAGCCCGACCGGTCTTCGGAGTTGGTTCGACGAGGCAACGATCTTGGTGGGAAGGCCGCTCAAACCAGAGGCGGGAGCCCTCGGCGTCGCGCTCAAGGGAGGCCACAACGCCGAGCACCATAACCACAACGACGTGGGCAGCTTCGTCGTGGCCATCGACGGCGAGATCCCCTTGATCGACCCGGGCTCAGAACTCTACACGACGCGCACCTTCGGGCCCAACCGCTACGACAGCGACATGCTCAACTCATACGGACACCCCGTGCCGCTCGTGGATGGGACGCTGCAGAGCGCCGGCGCCGAGGCGAGGGGGCGCGTGTTGCGCCGGGAGTTCACTGATGACCGCGATATCATCGTCCTCGACCTGAGCGAAGCATACGACGTGGCTGGACTGGAGAAGCTCGAGCGGGAGTTCGTCTTCAGCCGCACGGGCCGGGGATCGCTGACGGTGACTGATGAGGTGATCTTCTCCGCTCCAAGCGCGTTCGGCACGGCGCTGATCACCCTCGGCGAGTGGGAGCGACTGGAGTCGGACGCCTTGATGGTCCGGGATGGGAAGGGCGCCGTGCGAGTGGACATCGTGTCCACCGGCGGCAACCTCGACGTGAACGCGACAGAGATCGAAGAGGACGTCAGGGGCGACCGACGCCCCACGCGCATCGGCATCGATCTGAGCAGGCCCGTAACCCGCGCGACGATCCGAATGACGATCACGCCGGTCTAAGGCGCTGACCGAGGGACGGAGGCACGACACAATGCTGATACGACTGGCCGGGCTGAGTATGCTGCTGGCCGTAGCTGGGCTTGGATTGGGGGAAACTCAGATGCAGCTTACCAGTGATGGGGTGAGTCAGGCGACCGTTGTCGTCGCGGATGGCGCAACGGCGCCGGAGAAGCATGCCGCGCAGGAACTCGCGGATTTCCTCGGACAGGTCACGGGCGCCACCTTCGAGATTGCGGGCGAACGCTCGTCTGGCCGCGTAAATCTGCTCGTCGGGCCCGGCGCGGCGAAACTGGTGGACGAGACCTTCTCGGTTGAGGGCCTCGGCGGCGAGGAACTCATCCTCCGGACCGTCGGCAGCGACCTGGTCTTGGCGGGCGGCCGTCCTCGCGGCACGCTCTATGCAGTCTATGCCTTCCTGGAAGACGTGGTTGGCTGCCGGTGGTGGACGCCTCAAGCAAGCACGATACCCCAGATTCCTACGCTGTCCATTCCCAACCTCGACACGCGCGATGCCCCGGTCTTCGAATACCGCGAGCCGTATTGGGGTGACTGTCAGGATGCCGACTGGTGCGCGCGCAACAGGCTGAACGGCGGCCGGACTCAGGTCGACCGGAAACGCGGTGGGAAGTACGCCGAGCTGAGTGGAGTGCACTCGTTCCGGCACCAGATGCCGCCCGCCCGCTACTTCGAGGAGCATCCCGAGTGGTACGGCGAGGTGGATGGCGAGCGTATGGGGAGCGGCGGGCAGCTCTGCCTGACGAATGCGGAGGCGATTGCCGAGCTGACGCGGATCGTGTTGGATGACATCCGCGCGCACCAGCCCGACGCGACGAATATCTGGGTGTCGCAGAACGACAACAACAGCTACTGCCAGTGCGAGAAGTGCCAGGCGATCGCGGAGGCAGAGGGTTCTCAGATGGGGCCGCTGCTGCAACTCGTGAACGAGGTCGCGGTTGCCGTGGAGGCCGAGTTCCCCGCCATGGCGATCAACACGCTGGCCTACGACTGGAGTCAGAAGCCTCCGAAGAACCTCCGCCCGCGGCCCAATGTGGTCATCTGGCTATGCGCGACCGGGTGCTCGTACAGCGTCCCGTACCGCAACAAGCGCAACCGAGTCTTCAGCGGGAATCTCAAGGCCTGGGCCAAGATCCACGACCGTATCTACATCTGGGACTATGTCACCAACTTCGCCGCCTACCTCTGCCCCCACCCAAACTTGCGGGCCCTGGGTCCGAACGCGCGATACTTCGCCAGAAACAGCGTAAAGGGCGTCTTCGGGCAGGGGGCCTACACGTCGCCCGGCGCCGAGATGTCGCGCCTGCGCGCATGGGTGTCGGCGAAGCTGTTCTGGGACCCGACTCGCGACGCGGACGCGCTCATGGGCGAGTTCCTCGAGGGCTACTTCGGCCCGGCCGCGCCTCACGTTCAGGCATACATCGATGTCTTCCACGATGAACTCGAGGCCCATCCTGAAGACCTGTTCATGACGCAGCAACCGGGGAGCAGTGACTTCCTGAATCTCACCACGCTGACGCAGGGCCTCCAGCACATGCGGGCCGCCATGGCATCGGTGGAGGGAGACGATACGCTGACCCAGCGCGTCGAGGTGGCGGAGTTGCCCCTATTGTACGTGCTGCTCACGCGCTGGGATGAACTGCGGGAGGAGGCGGAAGCCGCCGGGACGGCGTGGCCCGTCGACGACGAAATCAAGCCCGTCTACGACCACGTGCTGGACGTGATGGAGGCGAACGGAATCATCCACTTCTCGGAGCAGAATGCTCGGGACTGGTTCCCAAGCGTTCGCGAGAGGGTCGCGGTCGGCAAGATCGCGCCTCCGCCGGGCTGCGAGACATTGCCGCGCGGGGACTGGGCGGATCTTCAGAACGTCGGGTTCGCTGCCAAGGGCGCGGGGGATGACCCGCCGCTCTCGAAGGGCTCGGTCGGCGATCCGCGAGCCTCGACAGGGACAGCCGCCTGGATGCCGGGCTCCCACGGTTCGCGGGGCCTCGTGCGAGAACTGTGGCGGATTCCGGTGGTGACCACGGCCGCGGAGAAGGGGAAGCGGCTCCGGTGCCGCATCTCCGTCCGGTGCGAAGTCACCGGTGCGGAGGGCGTGGCATTCCAGTGCGGCATCGACAGCCGAGGCGAGCCGTTAGTCGTGAACGCCGCCGACATTGGTGATGCCGACTACCACACCTACGACGTGGGGGTGTACGACGACTTGCGCGGGTGGATAACCCTCTGGATTGCTCCAGGAAACAACGCGGAGAATGTGTCGGCGATCTGGGTCGACCGCGCGTGGTTGGTTGCGGAGCCCTGAGACGTTCGCTAGCTGGTTCGTCTCCGCCGGCAACCTGCCCCCGCCGGACGGGGAGAAGGATCGCCCGATAGCGTGGTGAAGGGAGGGGCACCCCCGCGAAGAGGTGACGCAGATGGCACGTAGACTGGCTATCGGGTTCGCTCTGATCGGCGCGTGGACGCTGCCGGCATATGGGGCCGACGGCATCGAGGGCGCGGTGATCGTCTACGGACTGAACCATCTCGATGACGACGCATACGAGCGCATCCTCGAGTCAGATGACGTGAGGTACGTCTGCTTCCAGCACATCCTGGGCGAGGGACCGCTGCCCGAGTTGGCGACGGAGCGCTGCGCCGAACTGGCCCGGGCGGGCAAGCGCAACGTGCTGCAGATCTGGTGGGGACCAAGTTGGCCTTACCCCTGGTCGAAATACAGCTACGCCAACATCGCGCTCGACGCCGAGGCGCGCGACGACTTCTGGCGCGAGGTTGTGGATCGGTGCGTCGACGGATATGGCGCGGAGAATCTCTACGGCGTCCACCTGCAGGAAGAGACGGGGATGCAGTTTGGAACCGACGTGCAGAAACGCGATGACCCGGATGACTTCGATACCTTCGAGGATGACAACCAGTCTTACGACCACCCGTTCTATAGCGGCTGGAACAAGAAGTGGCCGGGCGGGATAGACATCCCCAACGTGCGGCGGCATGAGGCTGACTTTCGGCGGATCGTCGGCTTCGGCTTCGAGGACGCGGCCACGTGGGAGCCGTGGCAGAAGTTCCTGCTCGATCGGTGGATGTCAACGCGCCTGCAATCGGGCGGGCAGGTGGAGTTCGCGAAACACATCCACGAGAGGTACCCGGGCGACGCGGACGGCCCTGGGCTGAAGGCGTTCACGTGGGACCTCGTGCTGTGGGGTGGCGAGAACCCGCGCACCGACCACCGCCTGGAGGCGCAACACTTCGATGGCGTGATCTGCGACGTCTACAACGACGCGGGGCACAACTACAACACGCAGAGGGCTTACCGATTGCTCTACCCCGATGCGGAGATCATCCACTTCTCGCACGGCGGAACGTCGGCCAATCCCGCGAGTATCGACGTTCGCCGGCAGCGGACGCTCGCGTCATATGTCGCGGGGCATGATGTGGTCGGGTTCTACACGGAGCCGATGAACTACCAACAGCCGGAGATGTGGGCCGAGGACGTGGAATTGCTCAGGCGGATGAGCCGGCTGCCTCGTTTCGAGTCATCGCCTCGGTTGCTGGTGATATCCGCGCGCGTGTCTGACATCTACAGTCTCCCCTACAGCGTGACGGGGCTGACGCACTACGATATCCTGCCGATCTGGGAGGCCCACGACGTTGACCTGAGCCCGTACGACGCGCTGATCCTCGACACCACGGGAGCGCCCGGCGATGGGCCGATGCTGTGGGACGCGGAGGGCTTCGCCGAGACGTACGGCTTCCCAGGGCTCCTCAATTACCGGCGGATCAACGAGTTTGCGAGGGGCGGCGGCGCAGTGATCTTCCGAGGGAAGTGGCTGTGGTCAGCCGATTGCCCGCTCTTCCCGGTTGCCGAGGGATTCGTCCACACGCCGGAGGAGGGCCCGCACTACTCCGCAACCGACTTCAGCTACGCGCCCGAGGGGTGGTGGCGGGATGAGCTGGGTCTGTCAGGCGAGTACAAGTTCGGCCTGCAAGGCGCGCGGGTCGAGGTCGATCGACCCAATGATGTGCAGACATCCGATGCGGGGCTGTTCTTCCGCTACGGTGAGGGCGCGTGCCTGATGATCCCTTACCATCGGAACTACGACAAGGAAGAGGACTACGGGTCCGAAGAGTGGGTCTCTCACCGGCGCCTGATGACCGACTTGATCCGCGCGTTCCTCATGCATGTCGGCAAGAAGCGAACAGCCCGCGAATGCCTGGCCGATCCGGAGATCGGCAACAGCTATCGCCACGCGATCTCGACCAACCGGCGCATCGAGACGTGGTTCCTGTTCCACCTCGGGATAGAGAAGACAATCGCCCCCGTACCACTGACCGGCACCGACATCCTGTCGGGCCGCAAGGACCCCGTGCTGAACGCTGAAGACTCGTGTGCGGTCTTGCGCCGCTGACCCGGGTGTTACGGCGCCGGCTGGACGTCGACCACGAGTTCGTAGATGTGGATGTACGGATCGCGCTCGCTCGGGTAGCGCGGGATGCGAAACGCCAGCGTGTTCTTACCGTCCGCGAGCATCCCCGGCGGCGGCTCAACCTCGACGAGTTCGTGCTCCCCTATCTCGAACCCCGACGGGATCTTGCCGGCAGGCTGCGCTGTCCGCCGCATCACACCCTCGGGCACGGCCACACCGTTCAGGATGACCTCGACCCAGCCCGGCGCGACCGTGGGGCCCTGCTCGAAGACCTCGGTGGCGTGGGGATTTCGTTCGGTGACCTGTCGGTAGCGAATCGTCACGCGCGTGTCCACGGCGGCCACGGCTGGATCCCGGACGGTGAACGCCACCGTCTGATGGAACTCGGGGGGACGGCTCGCCTCGATCTGGATCGGCAAGCCCTGCCAGAAGGTATATTGCCTCCGTCGCCCTCGCAGGGAGTCGCGGTCTCCGACGTCTGACAGCAACAATGCCAACTCGTCGAACTCCTCGTCCGTCCATTCGCGCTCGAACAGCCGGCACGGGTAGTTGAACAGGTACAGGCCATCGGGCTCCTGCGACAGGTAGTTCTGAGCCGCTCCCGCCGTGCGGGATATGATCTCGCGCGCCGTCTCGGGCGTGACGTGGTTGTGCGCCGCGTTGTGAGCGGGCCCGGCCTCCACAGATGGGTAAAGCAACACGCCGTGGTGCCGACAGAGGTCGACCCACGGGCTGAAATCCTCGTCGTAGTTGTTGAAGAGCGTGCTCACCACGAGCGCGTCCATCAGGCCTTGCTCGACCCACGCCTCAGCATCGATGCCGCCGCGCCTGCGCTTGTCCTCGTGCGCCGGGACGCGGATGATGAGCCCAATCTCTCGGCCTCGCTTCGCCCCCAACTCCGCCAGGAGCGCCCGGACCTCGCGGGTGAAGTCGGTCAGGATGTGCCGCTTCTCCCACGCCTCCGACGGCTGGAAGGCGAAGGGATTCCGGCACCAATCAAGTTCGATGCCATCGAGATCGTAGAGGCCTGCAACTTCGCGAATCGCGTCGAGTCGGAGCTGTCGGACCTCGGGGAACGAGTAGTCCAGGCACGCGTTGTAGTAGGTCCTCCCATCGGTCACCTCCCAGAGCCGCCACTCTTGGTGGCTCTTCCAGAACTCGCTCGCCAGCATCCCATGGGGGCGGGACTTGTGGTGCGCGTCGTTCATGCGGAAGCTTCCGAAGAACGAGATGCCGCGCTGGTGGGCCAGATCGATCAGATGAGGCAGGTAGTCGACGCCCTCCCGATGGAGGGAGAGCAGGAGGTTGCTCTCGGTACTCATCCGAGCCATCTCGACGCCCGCGTCCTTCTCTGCGAGATCGAAGGCATTCTCCATCACCTCCGAAGGCCAGGAATAGGCGATATCGCCCGTCGACATGCACCAGCACAGGCAATCGACCTGACTGTCGGCAAGGTAGTCGAGGGCTCTAGAGACCTGCTCCACAGCGTGTGGCGGCTCGATGGTGCGGAGCGAGCAGGTGTCGTCGTTGTAGATCACTCGAGGCTTGGTGCTGAAGGTCATCGTGTCTCCCCCCGGCGGGCTTGCCGCAGCTTCGACAGACGCTTCGCGATTGGCGCGCGAAACCCTCGTATGTGGAGGCATGTGACGCCTGGCTGCCGAAGGGTCGCGACGAATGGGTGCTCGGTCGGCCAGGGATGCGGGTACCCAGTTTGGAGATAACCAAATGGTCCGCACGGTCGCCGGGATCGCGCTCATCCTGATTCTGCTGAGTTGCCCGGGAGTCACCCAGCAGTCGCTACCTCGCTACTACGCCCACGAGGCCGTCGAGGACGAACACGGCGTCATCGCTCCCTGGTACGCGGGCCAGAACGGGCAGTGTGATCTCCGCGCGCGCATCGCCGCGGAGACTCTGAAGCGCTACCCCTGGGCGCTCAATGCTCCGACTCCCGCCCCGCACTATGTCTACAGCGGGGCGTGGCGGATCGCGCCGGACGGCACGATCACCATTCCGCCGATCGGCGACTGGGCCAACGGCGACCTCGGCCAGCGCGCGGCGTACGTGCTGCTCAGCCTGGTCGATTACTACCGCTACTCCGGCGATCCGGCCGCCATCGCGCACATCTCCCTCACCGCCGACGTGCTTCTCGACCATATGCAGACGGGACCGGCATACCCGTGGGCGCGCTTCCTCATCAGCGTGCCAGTGAAGGGCAAGCCATACGGGAAAGCCGATCCGCGCGGGATGATTCAGCTCGACATCGTCGCCGAGGTGGGCTTGGGCATGGTCCGGGCGTTTCAGATGGTCGGCAACGAGCGTTGGCTGAAGGCTGCGAAACACTGGGCGGATGTGCTGGCCATGGAATGCGATCTGACGCCGGGCGCCGCGCCGTGGGGGCGGTACGCGAACCCCGAGGACGCGCCCTGGGGCGACCTGCAGACCGGCGGCGTGGTCTTCATCCTGGAGTTCTTCGATTCACTCATCGACATGGGCTATGAGGGTCGCCACGGAGCGCTGCTCGCGGCGCGCGAGGCCGGCGGCAGATACCTGAACGATGAACTCCTCCCGCTCTGGGCTCAGGCCGACACCTGGGCGCGAAACTACTGGGATTGGGAGAACTATCTTCAGGCCGAGAACGTGACCGAGTTCGCTGTCAGGTACATGATGGAGCGACCCGATGAGTTCCCGAACTGGCGCGCTGACTGCCGGAACATCATGAACCTCTTCATCCACCGCTCCTGCGCCGCCCCAGGCTCAGGGGGCGATGTGTACTCGGGTGCCTGGGCGTACCCCGAGGGCCCGGCATGCTGTGGGCGATCGCTCTGGTACGGGCCGATGGAACTGGCGACGGTCTATGCCGAATACGGCGTGCTCGCCGAGGACGAGTGGGCTGCCGAGATGGCCCGGCGGCAGATGATTCTGGCGACGTATGACATGCACGAGACGGGAGTCGTCGAGGACAACATCGACGGTGGCGCGATAGTCGCGGGGAGCTGGTTCAAGATCGCTCACCCCATGGCCCTTCGCCACGTGCTTGCCGCCATAGCCTGGATGCCCGGGCCGTTTGGGGCCGGGCGCGAGAACCACATCGTGCGGTCGAGTTCGGTGGTCCGGCGGGTCGTGTATGGCGATGGGCGGATCGAGTACGAGACCTTCGACGCCCCGCCGGGATGTGAGGACGTGCTGCGCCTCTCCTACAAGCCGAAGCGGGTGACGGCGGACGGCAAGCTGCTGGCGGAGTCGAGCGCCCCAGACGGCGGGTGGGAGTGGGCGGCCACGGGCTCCCGGGACTTCATCGTCACGATTCGCCACGAGGGGTCGCGGCACATCGCCATCGAGGGCGATGACCCGCAGCAGTCGCTTCCCGCGTGGGAGCTTGACCTGGACGACAAATGGAGCCGCCGGCAAGACCGCGTCACGGCCGCCACATCGGGCGCGGTTCTGATGCATCGATTCACCGGCAACCAAGTTCGCGTCATGGGCTCGGTGGGGCCGGCGGGCGGGCTGGCGGACGTGTATGTTGATGGGGAGAAGCAGCTCGTTTCCGTCGACTGTTGGTCGCCGAGGTCACGTCACGAGCAGGTGCTGTACTACCGGAACGGGCTGCCCGGGGGGAGCCATGAGATTCGGATCGTGGCGCGCGGCGAGGGCAATCCCGCGTCGCCAGGGAGCGAGGTCGCCATCAGCGGGGTCCAGTGGTCGAACGAGGACGCGCGTGGCCGCCGCGACGTCGCGCCGCGCCCCACGCAGCCGCAGCGGGTCATCCTGGGCTACCCCAAGCGAACCGACTATGTGAGCCAGGACTCGTGGGCGCCGGCAACCGAACTCGTGGTCAGGACGGGCAACGCTACCGATCCGGTGGATCTTTCCTGGTGGATGCAGAGGCGAGTCTCCGGCATCGCCGGGACACGGGATCCGGAGCTGTTCAGGTATGGCGTTCACGCGCCCGAGTTCACAGCATATTTCACGCTCGCGCCCGGGGAATACGACGTGCGCCTGCTACTGGCCGAGACGCGCCGCATCGAGGCGAGCCAGCGCGTGATGGACATCGAAATCAACGGGGAGCCGCTGATAACGGCGCTTGACATCGCCGCGACGGCCGGCGGCTTCAACCGGGCCGCGGAACTCGTCTTCAGGGACGTCGCGACCAAGCACGGCGTCATCGCGATACGGTTCCGCGGCACCTACGGCGGCGAGGCGATCTGTCAGGCCATCGAGGTGGGCGAAGGCATCCGCCACTATGGAGTGGAGCCCGTCACCATGCAGGCGGCGGAGACCGTGTCCGACGCCAATCTGCTAGTCAACCCCGGCTTCGAGCAGGGCGCCGCGGGCACGACTGGCCGCGTCGGGGAATCGGCAGGGGGCTTCGGATGGACGTACGTCTTCGCCAGCCCGAGCCGTTGCTACATCTGGGGCGAATCAGCCTACTCCATCCATCCTGAGACGGGCTTGCCCGATGTCCGCACCGGCGAGCAGGCCCTACGCACTCACACCGATGGCGACGGCCACACGATGGTCTACCAGGATGTCTTGGTGATGCCAGACACGCAGTACCGCGCTTCCGGCTTCGTGCAGGGGATCGACCTTCACGGGAAGGGCTTCGGCGCGACCCCAGGCGATTCGGCCGGGCTGGCCATCCAGGAACTCGACGCCCGCGGCAACGTCATCGCTGAGCACTCAAAGGCCGAGATCACCGAGGCCGGCGACTACACCGAACGCGCGGTAACGTTCACCACCACGGCCAACTCGACGCGCGTCCGCTTCATCCTCGACACGCGCATCGGAGGCCATTACAACGAAGGTCATGTCACGTATGACGACTGCGCGCTGCAGGCTGTCGGAGAACCCGACTGACGGCAGCATCATACCGGTGGCAGTCGGTGATCAAGCCGCCAATGATCATGAGGTGAGCGAGAGCCATGATGGATCGTGATACGCTGTATGTCAGTTGGACGATGGATTGCGAGACCATCGGCGAGGAGTGCATCACCGGCGGGCCCGCTGACTGGGCGCTCAGCGAGCGCGCGATGAGCGGGTACGTTGAGGCGCTGGCGGATCGCGGGCACCGAGCAACGCTTTTCCTCATTCCTCGTCTCGCCGAGGTCCAGGCCGACGTCGCGACTGACCTGGCCATGGCCGGGGCTGACCTTGGGATGCACATGCACCCGCAGACGACCGACTTCGGGCATGACAGGCACCTTGGCGAGTTGGCCGCGGATGAGCAGCGGGAGATCCTGCGCGTCGGGCGGGACCGCGTGGGCGCCGCGATCGGTGCTACGCCTAAGAGTTTTCGACCGGGCTGTTTCTCGGCTACCGACGACACGTTCCCAATCCTCGCCGGCTTGGGATTCAGTCAGGGCAGCGTTTCGCTGCCGGGCCGCAACCGCCCTGAGATTGGAGCCACCTGGGTCGGCGCTGAGCCCTTCGCTCACCAGGCATCGCGAGAATCGCGACTGAGCGCTGGGGACCTGCCATTTATCGAGATGCCGACTGCGGTAGACCTGCGTGACATCAATCGCCCCGCGGACGAGATCGCTGACGCGAGGCACCTCCGTCTTGAGCGAGACGACATCCTGCAACTGTCAGAAGATCTGATCCGCCGTCATGTGGCTCGCCAGATCGAGTTGGACTGGTGGCTGAAATCGGTCGTTGTCATGACCCACAACACGCGCGAGTACGGCGATCCGGCGGAGCCCGCGCGCCAGGCTCTGGAGGCCGTCGCCGATGCCATCGAAGCCGCGGCCTCCGAGGCCGGGCTCGAGGTAAGGCCGGCAACGCTGGCCGAGATCGCCGACGCAGCGAGCGAGAAGACTCGGGCAGGATCGCGCGGCGGCTGAGCCGAAGTCAGGGGGAGAGCAACCTCGCACCTCAACGCGTCCACAGATGCCGCCAGGAGCCTCACATGGGTCTCGAACACGCGCGTTCCGTCGACATCCCAAGGCTAAACGCATCCTGGCATCTGGCGATCGACGACTACCCCTTCGCCCGCGTCACTGGATTCGACCGCGTCACGCACCATCCACGGGCAATGGGGGTGGTGCTACCGGCCGACCAGCCGTGGGAGACGTTCGGCGCGGCGGCGAACTACGTTGGTCGCCGAGAGGATGGCACGTTCTTCGCCTTCTACCAGGCGATGTGGTGGGACCCCGGTCTCGCCGCGCAGACCGAGGACGTCGCCCATCACATGCGTAGCGCCGTTGCATACGCAACTAGCCCAGACGGCATCCACTGGGAGAAACCGGACCTAGGCCTGCGCGACGCGCCGGCGGCGGCTGACCTGTCGACAGGCCCAACTCCGACGCCTCTCGGTACCACTCGCGAGAACAACCTCGGCGCGCCGTTCTCATACGTGTTCGACCTCGGCCGGCACGGCAACGTCACGGATCCGGGCCGACAATTCGCCCTGCGGCTGGTGACAGACGAGAATGTCGGCGTAATGGCCACGTGGGAGCACTCACCGCAAGGATACTTCGCCAAGGAGCTGCCCGACTTCCTAGGCGACCCAGACTGGAGAGAGAAGCTTGTCTCGGCAGACAGCGAGTTCAATCCCCGCCGCCGCATGCTGCATTACTATGACGACATCCACGACGAATGGGTGGCAATCGACCAGGGGGTAACGCCGAGTTGGATGCCCTCGCGGGAGGTAGCTCGCTTCGCGTCGAAGGACCTCATCAACTGGCACTCCGAGGCCGCGCTCTACCCGGACGCCGACGACCCGCACTTGCCGCACCAGTATGACGAACCGATGATGCTGATGCCCTTCTGTGCTGAGGGCGTCGTCATGGGCCTGCTGAGCTGGTTCCACTCCGACCGCACGACCGGCGAGAGTGGCGGGATTCTGACCCCGACACCAGACCACCCGCATGTCTGGCCGTGGTATCGCAAGGGCACCAACGAGTTGCGGATCACCCTCAGCCGTGACGGCGGCAAGACATGGGACCGGACCTCCAGCCGCGAGGCGTGGATCCCGCACGGCACGGAGGAGGACGCCTACGACCGGGTGGTCATCGGCTCGCTTCCGCCGCTGCGTGTCGGGGATGAGGACTGGTTCTATGTCAACGTCATGGATGGCGACCATCTCGTCATCCGCAACAACCCGTTGCAGAACCCGTACTACCACAACCGGGTCGTGAAGCACAATACCGCCCTGTACGTGCAGAAGCACAACCGCTACGTGAGCCTGCGGGCCGGGACGCAGCCGGAGGTATTGATCAGCAAGCCAATGATCGTGGATGGCGATACGCTGCGACTGAACGTAGACGCCAGCCACGGCCGAGTCCGCGTTGGATTGGCGCCCGCTGAGCCCGTCGGCACGCTTCGCGATCACGCGACGCCTTCGTCCGCCCCGCACCTGTGCCTCAACCGGATGCTCGACGGTTTCTCATTTGACGACTGCGAGCCCATCCATGCCAACAGCATCGAGCATGTGGTGACATTCAGGAATGGCGCCAACCTGGCGGCGCTACGGAACAGGCCCGCGCGCGTGCTGGTGGAGATGGTTGACGCTGACCTCTACGGGTTCCGAGCGAAGGGAGGCAGCTCATGAGGCCCCGCCACGTCAACGTGATCCGCATGCTCGGACTCGCGGCGCTGGTGGCCGGCGTGGCCGGCGCGGAGGCGCAGCCGGCCCGCGTGAACATCGACGGCGCCCGGTTCCTGATCAACGACGAGCCCGTCTTCCCGCTGGCGATCTACGTGGCCAACACGCCCGGCCAGATGCTAACGGACCCGGCCGCGATGGGTGCCGTCCTCGATGATCTGGCCGACAGCCCGTTCCACATGCTGATCAACTACGCCGGGCCGGGAAGCCCTCCTGACGCGCAAATCCAATACCTGGACGCGCTGCAAGAGCGCGGGCTGCGAGAGATCTTCTCGCTCAAGGACTACTACGCCAAGGGCATGTGGGGAGAGAGCCCGTTCCTAGAGGGGCGAACCGAGCAGGAGGCCATCACCGAGGATGTCAACCGGCTCAAGGAGCATCCGGCGATTCTCGGCTGGTACCTCTCCGACGAGGAGAAGGATGCCGAAGCCGTTTCGCAACATCATCAATGGACGCGCGCGGCCGATCCGTCCCGGTTTACGCTCACGCTGATGAACTACCCGGATCCCGATACGAGCGCCGCCTTCCTCGGGGCCGGCGACGTGCTCGCGGTCGACCCATACCCCATCGGCAACAGCGGCCGGATCACCGATGTGGGAGCATACGTCGACGCGCTCATCGCCGCCACGGCGAGTGGGAAGCCGGCCTGGTGCGTTATTCAAGCGTATGGCGGCTACATGAATCGGCCGGACTTCCGGGACATCCCGGGCGCCACCGTGCCGCTGGACGCGATGCGCACGCGAGGCCGAGCCCCGACGCCCCGCGAGATGCGGGCGATGACATTCCTGGCTCTGACCCACGGAGCCACTGGACTCGTGGTCTACTACTACAAAGACATCATGATGGCGTTCGATCGCGAGCAGCGCTGGGCGGCGGCGAAGGCAATCGGCGAGGAAGTCCGGCGCCTCTCCCCTATTCTGCTCGCCGAGGACGTCGATCCGGGCCACCTCCTGTCTGACAACGAGCACGTGCACTGGCGGGCCAAGGCGAGCCCCACGGGCATCGACCTTGTGGCCGTGAACGCGGCGCCGTCGACCCAAAGCGTGAAGTTCAGCCTGCCGGCAGCGCTGGCCCAATGCTCGATCCGGTCGGGCAGCGCCTTCGCGCGCGCGGAGGCCAACGAACTCCTACTAATCCTTGACGGATACGAGGCCGTGGTGGTCGGGATAACGATGGCCGAGCCCTTCGACTGGTCAGCAACCCCGAGCGCTACCACTGAAGGCGCCGCCGAGACGCAGGCCGATACCAGCGGCGGGCACTGGCGCTTTGAGGAGGAGGACGGCGCGGACATTCGCGACGCGCTGGGACCAGGCCAAGAAGGCGGCGTGTTCATGGGCGGGATCAAGCGCGTCAACGTCGCTCCGCCTTCTGAGATGCTCCCCAACACGCTTGCCTCGCGGCGATCTCTGGAGTTCACCGCCGACCCCGAGAGTTCCCTGATAATGAACGCCATCGATGAGCTGGACGTAGGCGCTCGGGATTTCACTCTCGAGGCATGGATCCAGCCGCGTGCCGCCTCGACGAGCCCCGTGATTGCCGGCAAGGGCATTTCGGGCAACTTCGAGGACCGAGGTTTCGAGCTGCGCGCGATACAAGCCGACTCGGAAGCCGATCCGGCCTATTACCCGCAGTTTGGGGCCAACAGCCTGGATCGCCCGTTGCGCGGCCCGCCGCTGCCGTTTGGCGTCTGGCAGCATGTCGCCGTCACCCGCGCGCAGCGCACAGTGCGAATGTACGTGGACGGCCGGATCGTCGACGAAGCCTCGCTGTCGCCTCCCGCGGACCTCAGCAGTCGTCAGCGTTTCGCCATCGGCTGCGTCGCGTATCAGGGCCAGGGCGTTCCGGGGAATCAGTTCGACGGCTACATCGACGAGGTCCGCCTGATCATCGGCGAAGCCCTGCCGCCGACCGCGTTCCTATACCGCGCGCCCGGGGCCGCCGACCAATGATGCCGCGGGCCCAACGCGGGTGATTCCCGCAGTCGCGCGAGTGTTCTTGTGATGAGGGACCCACAGAACGATGACATGAGGGGGAAGAGACCATGAAACGCACGCGCATAGCCATGCTAGCAACCGCGATCGCCCTGTTCGCCGGCCTCGAGGCCGCGCGGGCGGCGCCGGTCACGCTTCCAGACGGCACGCCGATCACCTTGCAGCTCGTTGAGGGAATCAAGTCGGGCCGAGAGAAGCTCGCAGACCCCGTGTCGCTTGTGGTGAGAGACACGAGCCTCGGCGCGAACGGTGAGATCCTCGTGGCCAACGGCGCCAGAGCCGAGGGCACGGTCACGCGCTCCAGAGGATCGAAGGTCTTTGGCCGAGGAGGCAAGATCGACTTCATCGTCGATTACGTTATCGCGGTCGATGGCACGCAGATTCAAGTGCGCGCCATTGAGCGGAAACACGGCCAGCGGCGGACAGGAGTCGGCGTCGGCGCAGGCCTCATCATCTCGTGGCCGCTGGCGTTCATCAAGGGACAGAACATCACGTTCCCGCCGGGCTTTCAGTTCACCGCCTATGTCAACGGTGATCAGGAAGTCGATCTGAAGGTTGGCGCCGCGGGCGTGAGGCCGCTGGTGGTTCGCGACTTCGATACCATGGCAGCCGGAGGCGACGAAGCGTTGGCCGTCTTCACCGTTGAGAACCCGAATGCCGGCCTGGGTCTTCGAAATGCCCTGATCGACATCACCGCCTATAACGCCAGCGGGAATGTCGTCGGCTCAAACGGAAACCTCGACTCTCTGGACCCCGCCCACACCCTCTGGGCGTTGGCACCGGGCGAGACGAGGACGCTCGTCAAGCGCATCCGACTCAGGCAGCAGTTCGACGAAGCCACAGTTCACGTCGCCCAGCCGTGGGAGCGATGGGACGCCGCGCCGGTGGCGCTTGGTGACGTCCCGATCCTCTTCTCTCAGTGGAAGAGCGACACGAAGATCACCGGTATGGTCCGCAACGACGGTGCCGCGAACGTGCGGGTCGACGTCGTCGCGACCGTCCGCGAAGGTGGCGAGATCGTGGGCATTGGCCGCGCGGGTATCAAGAAACTCCGTGCGGGCAAGACCGGGAAGTTCACGATCGATATGGTCGGCCGCCTTGCGCCGGGCGCCGCATTCGAGATCACGGCCGTCAGTTCGGTCGAAGCCGTCGCTCGTTAGACATCCACGGCTCCCGATTCCCGGGGTCTCGATACGTGCCGCGATCTGCCAACGAACGTGGTCGAAGACTTCCGGATCGTAGCGCCCAACCTCGTTGACGACGCGGTCAGCAAGTATATGGTGGCGCGAACGAGACCACGGGGCGGCTGACGACTTGGCGGCCGTTCCCGCGCAACCGTCACGCCCTGACGTTTCTCCACCTCGCCTCAGTGTCTGGCTGATCTGCTCCAGCGCGTGTCGCTCCCGCTCCATCGGCATTACCCCCTTCACTCCGTCCGAATCCGATTCTACTCCCCGCATCTTAGCCCGCCTGGGATGCTAGCGAATCGCGGCCGTGTTGACACGCAGGAGGGTCGGATTCATGAAGGGAGAGCGGCACTCGGGGCAGCAGATCGTGCTTGCGTTGTGGCAGGCGGCGACCGGGACATCCGCCGCTGATATCTGCCGGAAGATGGGATCGTGGAAGTGCCCCAACACGTCTCCGAGCGCGATGCAGTCTAACGGCTCGCCGGGAAGCCGTCGGCTTGCGCACCTCCACGAGCCGGCTTATTTGTGAATATATCTTGACAGTTCTATTCAAACTGCTAATATAAGTTGTATTAGTATTGGCTGCAACCAGGGATAGATGCGGCGGGAAGGTGACGGGCCGGGATGGCCCGCCCGTGCGAGACAGAGCTGAGACGGACGAGAGATGTCAACCGAAGAGCAGGAGGGATGACCGTGGCAACGACCGACAAGAAGACGGACCATGGCGTGCTGGGAAATCCAGGTTGGGGGGAGGGACCGGAGCCGAGAGATTACCCGACGCTGTACTCGTGCGGCTGTGACTGGGAGCCTAACGATCCGTGTCAGGGCAGCGGGTGGGGCGAGACTGCTGGAGCGGCAAGTGGGTCGGCGACCGATGGCTACGCGGGCTTCAGGCCGAGCCGGCCGATAGCCGTCGACCTAGGGGCGCTTCGCGATCCGCGGTTGAACGAGCGGATTGCGGCGACCGAGAAGGCGCGGCCGGACGACCGTCAAGATATTCCGCCCACCGGCGAGGGGAGTGGATGCGAGGAGGCGGCGTGTCCCCCGGGCGGGGTTTCCGGTCGGCCCGACTGCGAGCCATCCGAAGGCAGCGGAACCGAGGGGTGCTTGGCGTGCACGACGTCCGACTTCTCCTTCGACCCCGTGCATGGCAACGTGTGGACTACCGGAGGTTTGGTGCCGTCCAGTGGCGTCGAAGCGCCGGTAGACTGGACCTACAACGTCGCCAACCCCGAATCCAGCCCGTTCGGGTTCGGCTGGGCGTCGAGCATCTTCAAGTCGCTTGTGGTGACAGTCTATGAAGGGATGGGAATCACGTATGACGTCAAAACCGCTGGTGGGGCGGTGCGCACGTACGTCAATGAAGTAAAGCCTCCCGGCGTCGACACGGAGGTGACCGCAGGACCTGGTCCCGGCACGTACACGGAGGAAACCGTGTGGGGACGGCAGTGGAAATACGTTGGTGGCGGACAGCTGGAGACCCACACTGACCGTCGCGGTAATGTGTTCACCCACAACTACGATGGCAGCGATCGTCTGCAGACGATCTCCGGTCCGCTGTCCCGTGTCTGGTCTCTGTCGTACGACGTGAATGATTGCGTGGAGCAGATCACCGATCCGGCCGGCCGCGACACGCTGTTTGATGTGGACAATAACGGAGACCTGGTAAAGGTCACCACGCCGGGGCTGTGCATCACCGAGTACGGGTACGACAACGAGCACCGGATGACATCGGTGAAGACGCCGGACGGTTACACGCGCACCTTCACCTACGACGGAGCCGACCAGATCGAGACAGTCACCAATCCCGAAAGTGGCGTGACGACGTTCACCTACGGCGGCGGCGGCACGAGCATCACAGACCCACTGGGTTACACTCGAACCACGATCCACGATGACGGCAGCATCTCGGCCAAGATCGACCCGCTGGGCAATCGCACGACTTACACTTACGCCTCAGAACGACTCCAGGCGGTGACCGACGCGACGGATGCCACAGTCGCCTACGCGTACGACGGCGCCGGCCGGCTGACCAAAGTCACCGACCCGCTCGGCAAGGTGACAAGCTACACCCACGATGACAACAACTTCCTCGCGACGGTCACCAACGCTCTGGGCGACACGGTCACCTATAGCAGGGATCTCGGGGGTTTCTTGGGCTCGTCCCGCGAACGGTGTATTCAGGGCGCGAATGGAGGGGATTGCCGGGCGACCGTCTCTGACGAAGCGCAAATGGGGGGCCGCGGCGGGTGGTGAGCTGGCGGGCACGACGGCTGGCGCTCACATTCCAAGTGATTCCAGGAACGGCCGGGCTCGTCCGCGGGAGATCGTCAACACTGTTTGCCCATCGTCTCCGAGGACGGCGTCGTATGACCCGTCTCCGTTGGGGATGAGATGGTCGATGTAGTTGACGTTGATGAGCGCCCCACGGTTAGCCCGCATGAAACCGTCGCCGGCCAGCCTCTGCTCCAGGCGATCGATCGTGTGGTACGTTCGGAACTGCTTCTCGGTGCTCTGCAGGACGGCATGCCCCCCGGAGCGCTGAACGTAGATCACCGAGGCCGGATCAACGAGTCGTACAGTTCGCTCGTCGTAGTCTTTCACAGGGAGCTTCCTGTGCCCCGGTCGCGCGTTGCCGGCGCTCAGTCGAGCCAGTGACTCGCGAAGCGCGTCGAGGGACGAGCCCTTTCGCGCGACCGCTCGGTCGAGTCGCTGCACAGTCTCACCGACGCGCTGCTCGAAGGCCTCGAGATCGATCCCCTTGACCACGTAATCGAGCGCCTCGAGGCCAAAGGCCTTTGCCGCGTACTCGTCGTGGTCCGTCACGAATACGATCAGCGGGGGATCTTCCTCCTGAATGACCGTCTCCGCCACTTCCAGACCATCGATGTCGGGCATGCGGATGTCGAGGAAGACGACGTCGGGCCGCTCCCGCTCAACGAGCTGCAGGCACTCCGCCCCGCTGCTCGCCGTGCCGACGACCTCGACCTTTGCCGTCGCCGACAAGAGATCCGTGAGCAGACCCGCCGACACTTCCTCATCATCCGCAACGATGGCTCGAATCACGCCAATCACCTCCGAACATGTTCCCGTTCAGCGCTTCCCCGGGCCTAACTCCTCCCACGTTGCCGCTGCTCGGGGAGTTGCGCGAACGTCAGCCAGTACGTCCGAATGGCGGTCACGGCATCGATGAACTCATCCAAGTCCGCTGGTTTGGTCACGTAGCTACTCGCCTGCAGCTCGTAGCATTCGCGGATGTCGCGCTCATTCGCCGAAGCCGTCAGAACGACCACCGGGATGTGCCTCAACTCAGGGTCCGCCTTGATCTCCGCCAACACATCCCGCCCGCTCTTCACGGGGAGATTCAGGTCCAGCAGGATCATGTTGGGACACATCGCCGCGGAATGTGGGGCCTCGCGACGAAGGAAGGCCAGCGCCTCCGCGCCATCCTTGACCAGGCTAACCCGGACGTCTGGCGTCTCCTGGGCGAGCGCCTCCAACGCGACTTCGGCGTCAACGGGATTGTCCTCAACCAGCAGCACGTCAACAGGCATGGTCGGCTCCCTTGGCCGGCGTGGCGCCGGGCGCGCCATCGGGGATAGTGAAGTAGAAGACCGAGCCCTCCTCGGGGCGGGACTCCACCCATATCCGCCCACCGTGGCGCTCGACGATCCGCCTGCAAGTGGCCAAGCCTATGCCGGTGCCGGGGTGCTCATCCTTGGAGTGCAGTCGGTGGAACGCATCAAAAATGTCATCCGCGTGCTCAGGCGCAATGCCGATACCATTGTCACTGACGGAGAACACCCATTCGGCGCTCTCGCGTCTCGCGGCGACCTCCATCCGCGGCGCCGCCTCGCTCCGGAACTTGATCGCATTGCCGATCAGATTCTGGAGAATCTGCTCGAACTGAGATGCATCGCACGTGACAGTCGGCAGCGGAGCGCGCGCGATGATCGCGTCGGACTCAGCCATCGCGGGCTCCAGGTACCTGAGCGTCTGGTCCAGCACCGCCTCCAGGTCGGTCGGCTCGAACGCGGCGTCGGCCGCCCCGACCCGTGAGAACGCCAGGATGTCGGCGATGAGCGTTGCCATCCGGGCGGCGCCATCCACAGCGCGTCCAATCCACTTCTTCGCGTCCTCATCCAACTCTTCGTCGTAGCGTCGGGCGAGTAACTGCACGGACATGGTCACGATTCGCAGCGGCTCGCGCAGATCGTGCGAGGCCACAAAGGCGAACATCTCGAGGTCGGTGTTGCTCCGCTCCAACTGAGCGGTGCGGTCGCGGACCCTCTCTTCGAGTTCGCCATAGATCCGCGAGAGCTGGTCTCCCATGGCGTTGAAGTCCCGCGCGAGCCTGGCGATATCGTCGGACCCGCCCGTCTGCACGCGGGCCGTGAGGTCGCCGTTCGCCATAGCGCGCGCGGCGGCGGAGAGCTGTGCGATCGGTCGCGCCGTTCGTCCGGCCAGCCAATGCGCGAGCCCTGCGGTCAGCGCGGCCACCGCGATGCCCACGCTCGCGAGCAATATGGCGAGCTGCCTGATGGGCGCGTACGCCTCGCTGGCATCCGTCTTCGCCACGAGGCCCCAGCCGAGTGTCCGCAGGTGGCGATAGGCGGCCAGTACTGGCTTCGGTCGGTAGTCATCGACCTCCACGACTCCCGTCTCTCCCCCAGCTGCCCTGAGCGCAGGCAGGGCAGTGATCTTCCGGGCCAACGCGGTGTTCGGTTCGTAGCGGAGGTCCTTGAGGGCCAGCCCGCTTCCATCAACCAACACGACCTCACCCGTCGTGCCCATGCCGGTTAGATCATTCAGGAATGGGTGGATGCTCCGAGCGAGGTCCAGGTGCAGCACCAACTGCGCAAGGGGTTCCGTCCGGCCTGCAGCGGGCTCCGGGTGGCGTATGGGCACGACCAGAGCTACAGTGGGACGGCCATCGTCGTGCCGGTGGGCCGGAGAGATCCACCGCCCTGACGCGGCTTGCGACTCGGCGACGTCCGGGCTCCCAACGTGGGACTCGCAATCCCCGGGCATGTCCGTCCCCACGCAGAAGAGCTGATCGCCCGTGGCCACATCAGTGACTGACGCGCTCAGATAGTCGGTGTAATCGTCCAGGAACGTGCGCAGCCCCGCAGTGACGATCTGCTGCGCTTCTTCGCCCGCCTCACCATGGGCCGCGCGGGCAGGGACAAGGCTTAAGATCCCATCGCGTAGGGCTCGACCCTCGGCGAAGACGGTGGCATCATGGACCCGTTCGGCGACCAAGCGCTCCACATACGTGGCCTTGCTCTCCGCCACCGACTCCATGTGGCGGAAGACCTGTCCGCGCATCGCCTCTCGCGCATAGAGATACGACAACAGGACGCCAAGGGCCAGGGGAACTGTGGCGATCCCGACCATGATCGCGGTGAGGCGCCTGCGGAGCGATCCAGGTCTGCCGAGCGGCCGAGTGTCGTCCGCGCCGTCCGACGGCGTCGGTGGACTTGCCCCCTCGTGCGAGCCGCCGGTCGGACGCTTCACGAAGCCGTTTCCCCTTCCATCGGATCCGCAGCCATCCCACATGTCCGCTGTGGGACTGCGGCCACTTCCGCCCATCTGGGTGCGAGTTGGCCGCATGCCGAGCGTCATCCTCCCCATGACGAGCGCTGCTCCTCCCGCGCCGAGGTCCACATGCCCAGAACTGCTCGCCCGGCCAATCGGAGGGACGCCCGCATGACCGGCGAATGGTGATGGATAGGAGCAGCGCTCCGAGAATCGAGAGGAATCGGGCAAGATGGCACGGTTTACGTCGACGTACTTGGGGCTCGATGCGCCGCACCGTTGGCTGCGGGGGAACCACCACGGACACTCCACCGTCTCCGACGGCGAACTCGATCCCCAGGACATCGTCCGCCATTACGAGGCAGCGGGGCATGATTACCTGGCGCTGTCCGAGCACGATTCTCTGCTCAAGGCCGACGCGCTGCGGGCCCACACCTCGATGTGTATCATACAGGCGGTGGAGGTGACCTCGCGTTTCGGCCAGACGCTGATGCATCTGGGCGCTGACAGGACGCTGCCGCCGCACGAGCTGACGCCAAGGGAGATCATGGAGCAGGCCCACGCGGCGGGCGGGCTCTTCATCTTCGACCACCCGAACTGGCGGCCATGGGCCGACTACGCGACAGACGAGCTGCTGGACACCATGGAAGGGATGCGTGGGATGGAGATCTACACGGGCGTCGTCGAGCGGCTCAGTGGCGAGGCGAAGGCCACCGACCGGTGGGACAGACTGCTGGGCAAAGGGTGGCGCGTGTTCGGCCATGCCACGGACGATCAGCACCGGGCAGATGACTGCTTCGTCGCGTGGAACTGCGTACAGTGGCCGGGCGACCAACCGGTCACGCCCGAGGGTATCGTGGATGCGCTGGCCGCCGGACGGTTCTACGCCTCAAACGGCGTGACGATCAGCCGAACCGGCGCGAGTGACGACGGGCAGGCGGTGATGGTGGAGTCAGACGCCGACGAGGTGCGTTGGATCGTCAGGGCCGGGGCGATCGTGAAGAAGGTGGGAGCCGGCTCGAGCACGCTGATGATGGATGAGTTCGCAGCACTGCCGGACGTGCCGCGGACGGAGTCGGGGTGCCCCTCGGAGGCGATCTACGCGCGCGCGGAGTGCCTGGGTCGCGGCGCCACCACTGCCTGGACCCAACCCTTCTGGATCACCACGTAGCGAGAATCAATTAGTGTCAGACACTAGTTTTACGGCTGTTTCAGGCATCATAACGCCGAATACCGGCCCTAGTAAAATGGTGTCTGACACTAATAAAGCGTAGAGGCCGTTGCACGGCGCGTCACGAAGTGGCGGCTGGGAATGTGCGCCAGATCCGGCACCCAGAGGAGAAGACCATGCCCACATGCGCGACCCAGTTTGCCATTGTCTTGCTCATCTCGCTCGCGACGGCCGCCGCCAGTGATGGACTCTTCGAGGACAGCCATGCGATCCAGAAGCCACGCAAGGACCACGGCTACCGCGGGATCATGGGCGACTTCATCCAACTCACCGACGGCTCGATCCTGATGGCATATGCCGACGGGGACATCATGGCGGTGAAGTCGACCGACCAGGGCCGCACGTGGGGCGAGCCGTCGGTCCTCGTGAACCGGCTTGAGGCGCCCGCCAAGGGCAACATCGGGGCCCCAGGCCTCCTCCGCCTCGAAGGCGGCGACATCCTGCTCACCTACTACCACAGCACCCATCCCGCCACGCCGTACTACGCCACCAACTACTACCGGCGCTCCTCCGACGACGGGGTGACGTGGAGCGAGCAGTTCTGCTACACGCCCCACCCCGGCTACCTCCTGGTCCACAACGATCGAATCCAGCGCCTGTCAACCGGCCGGATTCTGGCGGTCGGGGAGTACAAGGCCTACCTCCCCAGCACCAGCGACCACAGCGGATACGTGGGCATCTCGTTCGCCTCCGACGACGGCGGGTACAGTTGGTACCCCAGCTCGAACACGGTCGACCTGTTTGGGGACGAGAAGGTCGAAGTCCAGGAAGCGGACGTGGTCGAACTCAAGGACGGCCGCCTGCTGATGTTCGCTCGCACCTACCATGGCTATCCCGTGTTCGCCTACTCCGATGACAAAGGGGAATCGTGGGGTCCGCCCATCAAGCGGGAGGACATCCCCATGCCCTACGCCGGGCTTCCCACCGTCCGGCGCATTCCCTCGACCGGCGATCTTCTGTTCATCTGGATCAGCGAGAAGTCAGTCGACGCGGAGAACCCCAAGATCCATCGCCGCTGCACCCTTACGGCGGCCATCTCCAAGGACGAGGGCGAGACGCTCATCCACCAGCGCCACATCGCGCAAGACCCCGAAGATGACTTCGGCTACCAGTGCGTCGAGTTCCTCGACGATGATGTCGTCCTCGTCGGCTACCACAATCGCGAGGGGATTCACATGGCGCGGATCGGCGTGGACTGGTTCTACGAGGAGTAGTTGACCGTTCAGCCAGCGCGGAATCGCGGCACTGGCCCGCTCACGGGTGCTGCTGTAGCCAGCCAATCAGCTCGTCGGCCGTGCCCTCCGCGATCAGCTCCTGCAGCGCGGGATCAGTGACGTCTTCGAACCTGTCAGCGCCCACCTTCTCCCGCACGAGCATGGCCATATCGGCCGTCTGGATGGCCTCCCGGATCGCCTCCCACGTGCGAGTGGGGACGGGCCCATGGCGGGAGATGACCGCGCCCATGGTTGAGGCGTCACGGATGTGCTCGTACGCGGTGTCCCACTGGTCACGCCAGGGGTAGTTGAGGGCGAAAAAGGCCGTGCCCACGCAGAGGCCGGTCTGGCCGGGCACTTGCCGTATCTGCGCGGCGATGCTGTTAGGCAGATCGGGGTTCTTGTCCCACAGGCACGGCGTCGTGTACCACATCCACGGCTTGGCCTTGTAGATAGCCCATTTCTCCGGGCCACCCCAATGCTGGGACAGGTGCAAGATGTATGGCAGCCAGAAATCGCAGTAGGGTTCCAGGATCTCGAAGGTCGGGACCGTCCCCGCCTCGCCTGGGTTGAAAGAGATGCGGACCTCTGGGTCAAGGTCGCGCAGAGCCTTCGCCGCGTCCAGGTACGGCTTCAGCTTCTCCTCGGTCTCACCGTGGGGCTCGTCCATGATGACCGCGAACCAGTCATCGTAGTCAACGCCCAGGGCCCGAATTCGGGCGACGTCCTCGGCGGTTCTGCAGCGCGCGGCCAACAGGCGAATCCCCCACTTGTCTATGTCGGCCTTGAGCATCTCACCTCGCCAGATCTTGAGGCCATGCTCCACGAAGTCCCGCAGGTGGTCCTCGCCTTCGTGCGGCCGCGTGTAACCATCCACCAAGACCGGCTGTTGCGGAGCCACGGTAACAAGGGCGACGCGGGCGCGGACGGTGACCACGTGCGGTGGCAAGCCCTTCCCCGTCAACTTCAGTTCCGTGGCGTACTCCCCCGGATCGAGGCCATGAGAGTCTACGGTGAGCCACATACCGGCGACGTTGTGGGGAGGCACGGTGACATTGGGCCGGCGGAGCAGAAAGAATGGCGTCCAGTTCTGCCGATCGGGTCCCGACGGCGCGAAGGCCACCACGCGCCAGTGGGCCGTGTTGGGGAAGGTCTTCTGGCCCTGGTGGAGCGGCCCGCCTCGCACGTCAAGCGCCAATGGCTCCCCGGTCAGATTGCGGAGACCCACCTGCACGGCGCGGACGGTGTCTTGCGCCATGACCAGGTGTCTCTCGGTCTCGCGGCCGCTCACCGGTTGCTCGGGCCAGGAGCGCCCCACCGTGGTATGGTCTGCCCAGACTTCCTGGCTCAGGGGCGTGTAGGGGTTGTCGGTGGTCCACACGAGCAACTCCTCGCCCGGCTCGGCTCCCGCTTGTGTCGCGCGCTCTTGGTACATGTCGTGGGTCCACGGAGGGCGCGTGGTGCCCTTGGGAGTGAAGTCCAGGTCGTCCACCAGGAAGAGGGTGTACACGCGTCGATACGTCCCGCCGGCACCGGCGCCATCGAGGGTGAACTTCACCCTCACCGGCCCCACCTCGTCCACCGTCACTTCGCCCATCTTCATCCAGACGCTGGGGATCTTGCCCTCGTGGTGATACGTGAACTGCTCCTGGCCATCCACGCTGGCCGTGCCAAACCAGGGAGCCGTATACCCGAGGTTGGTGGAGTTGGACAGGACCCACATGGCGTACGTGCCTGCGTGGCGGACGGGGACCTCGGTCGCCACCGTGCCTTTGGGGTTGCCATAGCTGGCAAACAGGCACCCCTGGGTGAAGGTCCAGCCGCCGTATTCGTCGGGCCGATCGGCGGCGCTCAGGTCGGGGATGTTGCCGGGGATGTCATGCCAGACGTAGTGGTACGGCAGGGGCTCTGTCTGCACGTCGGCCAGGAGGGTCGCCACCTGCCGCGCGGCGCGCGCGGGGTTGGCCACCATGTTCCAGGTCTCGTTGAAGACCACCTGGCGCTCCGGCGCGCGGTAGTCAGGGAGTTTGTCTTTCTGCTCGGAGTACTCCCGGCCGGCAAGCTCATCGATCGTCTGTTGCCAGAACTCACGGCTCAGGGCGAACAGTCGCGGGTTGTTGAGACTGTCCTCCCAGGATAGCGGACGCACCTGCCACCACCCCCACGTCTCTCGGTCGGCAGCGGCCAGAGGTATGGTGGTGGCCCACTGCAGGCCATCAGGAGAGGCGCTGTCGCGGATAGCCTGGAGTTGTTCGGCCGTGGGCGGGTCTGCCCACAGCTCCTCGGTCAGGTACATGCAGTCCATCTTGCGGAGGTCATAGGCTCCCGGGCCATGCCACCAGCGGGTCACGTGGCTCAGGCGGACCGTGTAGTCTCCGGCCGGCAAATCGACTATCAGGTCGTGCCAATCCGGCCCGGCTTCGGTAGACGGTTCATCGTAGATCTCGTCCGCCTGGAATAGCGGCCCCGGGCTCTCCTCGCCGGCGCGGTAGATGCGCAGGCCCGTCACCGCCCGCGCCTCCGGCCGTCCCATGTACCGCACCCACATGCGATATGTCCCCGTCTTCGGCACGAGCAACGGCGCGCTCATGGTTGGCCCGGCGTCGGTGGCGCCACTGACCGCGTGCTCGCCGTCGACTCTCCAACCGTTCAGTTGCTCCGGGCTGGCCAGCTCGAAATCCAGCAGAATCCTGTGCAGGCTGGTCGGGTAGGCAAGCGCCGCTTTCAGCATCAGCTTGTCGGGGGAGTGGCCGTCCTGCCGGAGGTACTCGTGGAAGCGCGCGATCATCTCCGGGCTACGACCCAGGTGCCAAAGGGTCATCCCCAGGGAATAGCGCGCCCCCAGCGGCTCGTCCACCACCGGCGGCCCGGGAGCGGCTCGTGCAACCACGGTCGCCGCCGCCAGCAGCAGAGCGAGTGAAACGCGACGCGCTACGGTGTCCATAGGGACCTCCACGGAGGGGTACGATCCCGCTCTGATCAGCGGAAGTACAGTTTCACGAAGTCGTTATTGTCCACGGGCAGTCTGACATCCAGCCGCCCCGGCTCTGCCTGGCTGAACTCCAAGGCGCCATGGCGCACGGACTCGACGCGCGCAACGGGGCGGGCTACGGCAACCTTCAGCGAGAGCTGTTCGATGGGCCTCAAGGTGTAGTTTGCCAGGGGAATGAGAATCCCCTCATCACACGTCATGTAGACCGCGTCGACGAGCGGCACGCTACACGCAATCGGCGCCTCAACGCCGGCGGAGCGGACGGGGGCGAGAATGAACTCGCGGACATCCGCCGGATAATCCCACGGATTGTAGGAACGTTCCAGGAGCTCGGCCTCGGCGGGATCGTCGGTCCCTTCATGCAACTCGTTCCTGGCCACCTCCGCCGCCTTGATGTATGCCAGTGCCGGCAGAAAGCCAACGCAGTACACGCTGCCCAGGCCCGCCGCCCCCCGCACGGCCGCCGGAGACCCGTCGCTGAAGGCCGCCAGCACCTCGGCATTCCCTCGTGGCGCGAGGTTCTGCTTCACGGACAGTACCTCGGCCGTGCCCGCGTCCCAGCGCGCCTCATCCTGGCCTGCCAGCGTGTACAGCGACTTGCCCGCGGACAGATGCTTCTGCAGTTCCTCCGCGCCCTGTCGGTCGGCTGGCAGAATGTCGTTCAGGAGCGAAAGCGGCCGGTTGTACTCGTCCCTCGCCGCCGCTCCCGCGCTGAGCCATAGCGTGCCTCCTGCTTCGACCCATTCCTTGACCCTCGCCGCGGCGGCGCGGCTCAGATTCGGACCCGACAGGTAGCAGACCTGGTACTCGTCGAGCATCCCCTTCGCAACCTGTCGCTCGGAGACGATGTCGGCCGGGATCTGAGCGTGGGCGAGCGCCAGCCACGAGTGCATGCGGTCGAAGCCATAGGCGTAGTTGCTGCTCAGCGTCCAGACATCCGTCGAGGAGCTGTAGAGGATGGCGACCTTGGCCGGGGCGGGCATGGCCGTGGTGAGCATGTCCTCCGCGCCACCGATCTCCCTCACGATTCCCGCGTTGGCCGACCACGTCTCGGGCTTCGCGTACCACTGAGTGCTGACCCAGTGCGGCCCGCCTTCGTGGCTGCCCCAACTGGGTCCGTAGGAGAAGCTCGTCAGTGCCTTGACCCCTCGCGCCACCTCGCTGGTCGCCTTCAGCTTGATGTCCCACGGCTTCCGACCGGCATAGGCGATCAGGTAATGCCCCAGCGTCTGTCCGCGCTCGCGAGCGGCGGCGCGCATCAGGTCGACGTTGTAGGCCCCACACTGGTAGGTGGACGCCAGGTTCGACCAGTCCTCGCCCCAGATGGCATTCTGGTCGTCTGAATCCAGCAACTCGAAGTAGTCCACGCCCTGGAGACAGAAGTTGGCCATATAGACAGCGCCGTCGCTGAAGTTGACGAGCACGGGGAACGTCCCGCCGTAAGCCTCCTCCAGAATCCGGCGTTGCGTCGCCATGAAATCACCCAGCGCGCGGGTGCGGAACCGTTGCGTGAAATAGTAGAGAGCGGGGAACTCATCACGTTGCGCGTCAGTGACGGGACGGACCTCGCCCCAATCGGCCATCAGCAGATCCGCCGGCTCAAGGCCCATCTCCCTCAGCCACTCTCGGAACGCCTCTCCATACGCCGCATCTTGGGCGATGAAGCTCGTGGCTTGGCCCGTCGGCTCATCCATGAGCATGCAGTAGACAATGTCCTCGACCGATCCGCCTTGGGCCCTGAACTCGGCGGCCTGACTCGCAGCCCTTTCGGTCATCTTCCCAAGGTCCGGGCGACAGTACGAGCCCTCCTCCATGTGCCAGAGACCGTGGATCACGCGGTTCTTCTCCGGCGTGAAGCCGAAGTAGGAGAGGGTCTTCTCCTCGCGCTCAGTCACGGCGGCATCGACCGGAGTCCCGTAGCCGCCAATCCTGGCCGACACGAAGAATGGGAAGCGCTCCGGCTTTCGCCCATGCGTCGGCCACCCGAAGGCGTCGGCGATCTTGCCGGTCTCCTCGGCGACCTCCATGTCGATCCTCAACCGGGCGATGTTCTCGGGAGTCGTCAGGTCCGGTGGAGCAGCAATGACGAGACCATTCGGCTGGCAGTCGGCGCGGATCGTTCGGATTACCGCGTCCTCGTCGGGCGCCGTGGCGAACTCGAGCGTCGCCCTCAGCCGATCCGCGCGGTCGTGGTACGTGTAACGAGCCGTCACGTTCAGGATCGCGCCGGAATCCTGGTAGAGCATCGGCGTGATGTTGCACCATGGCGTGACCGCACCCCTGTCGAGAAGCGTTCCCCCCGGGGGACGGATGCCCGAGGTCAGCCCGCCGCTCGCTATGCTGAAGTGAGCGTACCAGGGGGCTCGGAAGTGGTCGGCAAACACGTGAACGTAAATCGGTTGCTCATACGCGTCGCCGACGGTGACGCGCAGGTAGGTCTGGGGACCGAATTCGATGTGATTCGGCTCCAGACCCAGATCGGAGGTGAGCAGCAAGCAGTCAACGTGGCGGACGTAGCCGCTGCAATTCTGCTCCTCATGCTTGCTGAGCCGGACGGTTACGTCCCCGGCCGGCAGGTCCACCTCGAACGATTGCCAGACGTAGTCCCAGCTCTTCGCGGTTTCGTCGGCGGCGAGATCGAAGACTTCGCTGGCCAGCTCGCGCCCCTCGGCCGACACGGCGACCTGAAATGGACCTCGCCACTCCCCGTGGTTCAGGTACCTCACCCAGACTCGGTGTCGGCCGGCCTCCTGGATGGTCATCGACTGCGTGGCGACGGCATCGCCAGGGCCGGTAGCGCCGTTGAGCGTGACAGCGCGCGACGCCGCTCGTGTCTGCGGATTCGCGGTGACCTTCCAGCCGTCGGAGGACGCGTCGAAGCTCTCAGCCTCGACGAATACAGTGTCCGCCAGAGCGACCGACGCCATCGATGCCATGACGATCGCGGAGACGACGAGCGCGTGTCGTGCCATGCCTGTGCTCCTTGGTACTCGGCGATTGGCGTTACGAGCGCGACGACCCCGGCCCCGTGGCGGTCACTCCTGCGGCAGATCGATCTGAGAAACGTTGCCTCGCTTGTGGTCCCCAGAGCGGGTGTCACGCACGGTGTACTCAAAACCGTTGGGCATCAGTCCTCGGCCCGCGAGGAAGCCCTCCCAATTCGTTGCGAGGCCCACGAGGTCCGCGGAGCCCGTCCGAGTGAACGAACCTGTCAGCGCGTCGAGGATCGCGTTGGACTTGCGCTCCAGCCAGACGCCGTGCCTGGCATACTCGAAATGCACGACGCGCGCTGCGAGCGTGTCGTTCTCCATGAAGATGCCGTACCCGAGAGGCTTGGCGCTTGAGGCCCCCGCGATGGTCGTCGAGTCGACGCGAAGCATGAAAGCCGCGACGAGGCTGATCTGATGGACATAGATTCCCGCGGAGTCCTCCACGGCGCTCGGTCCGGCGAAGATCTCGCAGTCCTCCACGTGCAGCGTGGCGGCCCCGCCATAGCCGAACTGAAGCTCAATCCCGTACTTGGTGAACCCGGTTATCACGACCCCGGACATCCCGCAGTTCTCCTGCCAGGCATCGGCCCTGATCACAGCCTCTATCCTCGCGTTGTCATGCACCCGTATCCATAGGTTCTCAAGCCGGCTGTTGAACATCGATTGCTCGCCGTTCTTCGCGTGGAACATGCACGCGTCCGCAAAGTCCGGATCGGCGTGTATCTGGGAGTTCCGTCCGTTGTCGCCCGTGACGCGGACCCAGTTTGGGAGGTAGATGGTCGACGAGATGCGATAGGAGCCTGCGGGGAAGTAGACGACCGCGCTCTCGGACGCAGGGCTGGCCGCATAGTCGATGGCCTTCTGGAACGCCGCAGTGTCATCCGCCCCCGTCTGGTTGCCCCAGTCCCAGTCTCCCTCAGCTCCAAAGTCTTTGACGGAGATGACAAGTGGACTGCCGGCCATACTGGCCGACTGGCCTACCGCGACAGCCTGGAATAGTAAGCCGGCGGCAAACACGAGGCTGAATCTCATCTCAGTTCACTCCTCTGATGGCGTCCGGCTCGCGGCATCAGTTGCGTCCGCGTTGCGCGGCTCCGAGCGTGCGAAAGAGCCGGTACATCTCCGTGATATTGGCGTGTGGCACGTCTTCCATCATGGCGCTGGCCGTGCCCAGGCACAGGCCCGGATGCGTCCACTCATCCAGCACGCGCTCCACCTCGCGGCGGATATCCGCGAAGGTCCCGCTGCGCACCACGTCAACGGCGGAGACCGAGCCCCAGAGGATCAGCGGGTCACCGTTGCGAGCGCGCCGTTTGGCGACATCGACTACGCGCGTCCCGCACTCCTCCTGGAAGCCCTGGAAGCCAGCGATGCCGAGGTCGATCAGCGGGTCGATCATGTCGTTCATGTTGCCGTCGCTGTGCCAGATCAGCTTGAACCCGGCGCCCACCAACGGCTCCAAAGCATCTCCCAGGTGCGGGAAGAAGCGCTGGGCCATGATGGCGGGTGAGATCATGTTGCCCGTCTGCGTCGTCATGTCGCTGCCCATGTAACCGATCCGCGGCCAGTCCAGCCGGCGCGCCGCCTCGGCGACACACTCGTTGTGCCAGCGCGCCAGTTGTGCCCCCGTTCGCCAGTAGCGCTCCATGACCTCGGGATGGGCGCCCACGGCCAGGAAGAAACCCTCGTAGCCATAGGCCCCGTACGGGAAGCCGATGCCATGCGGACCGTGCGCATCCATGCCAAAGAGCCACAGGCAATCGTCGCCCAGGCGCCGCTGCGTGACGACCTGATAGTCGCAGATCGCCTGGATATGCGTCTCGCGACGCGACGGCGCGGACGCCAGATCGCGCTCGGCCTCCGCACTATGGCGGTCCAGATCCGCCGCCACGGCATCCGGATCTAGCCAGCGCGTCTCCTTGCCACCGGACCAGCTACGCTGGCTCTCCTCCCGAGGGGGGAATGCGAGTTGTTCGCAGAAGTCTACGCCCAGGATTCTGAACGCCCGAGCGTGTGCTCCGATCTGGTCCGCCCAGTACTCCTCCGGGGCGAGCCCGATGAGTTCCTGCACGTACGGGGCCGTCAGCCAGTTCATCATGATCGGCAGGCGATCCGCCGGCTCGAAGTTCATCGTCCTCAAGAAGCGTTCCCGCGCGCTCATCTCCGGCACATCGTCTCTCCTCATCTGGCCAGGCCGTCGAATCTGTCGCTCCCGCAAATTCGTTCCCGGTACAAGCCCGTCCTGCCACTGGCGGGGACTTGGGGCGCTCGGCGCGCGCCGTTTGACACTCGCGCCAGTTGCGGTTTATATCAGGGGCAAGCGCCTCACTTTGCCGCCGCGACACGCACTGCAAGGAGAGTGGGAAGATGCCCGCGCACCATGGACGAACTCCGGGGACCTCGCTGGCTGTCCTGGGCCTTGCCGGTCAGTTCCTCTTCCCGACGACCGGTGCGTCCACCGGGGGCCGAGCCGTCCTTCTGGCGATCGACGACGCGTCGCTCCCTCTCAAGAGCAACCTCTGCTATTACCTCACGAAACCCTCCGTCCGCGAGAAGCCGGTCCTGACGCCCAGCCGGGATGATCCCGACGCTCCGGACTACCTGGCGACGCACTTCTACGGGACCGTGCTCTTCGACGAGGGCAAGTTTCGGATGTGGTACTACCCGTGCCACCTTGGGCGCAACCCGGACTGGCCGCCGGAACTCCACGCGCAGGCGGACCGATGGAAGGACGACGTCATCCCGGGGCCGATCTGTTACGCCGAGAGCGACGACGGCATTAGGTGGACGAAGCCCGACCTCCAGCAGCTCATGTTCAAAGGGGACCGGGATAACAACGCCCTGGACCTGCCGAGCGCCCTCACGGGGGATGCCTGCGTGATCCGGGACGACGATCCCGACCCCGCGAGGCAGTACAAGCTCGCGTTCTGGACGCAATACGACCCGTGGGACTACCCCACGATGCGGATCGCGACGAGCCCGGACGGGCTGCGGTGGGATGCCGCGCCCGACCCTCCGATCCAGGCCTTCCTCGAGCACGCGTCCTTCTACAAGCACAACGGGCTCTACTTCGCCAACTCGCAGACGTTCCTGCCCGGCGAATCCGGCCGGGAACGCGGCCGACAGGGAACGG
>CAZKUN010000057.1:0-3267 GCA_964555935.1 uncultured Armatimonadia bacterium
CCAGTTTCTTGGCACCTCTACCGAAAACCTCCCTGCTCATATGGGCAATGCGGGTAGAACCTGCATGGCGTGAGGGGCTAAATCAATGCGTCGTCCATCGGACCGATGCGGAGGATCTCGATCTGGTTGAGGTCAGAGGTGCCGAGGTCAAATCTCGTGGCGGCGGCCTCGACGTGGATGGGCGAAGGGTCAAGCGGCCAATCCGCCCCGGCAATCTCGCGACGCTTGGCCTCGAGGATCGCCGTGCCCACGGCGTCGATCGCGACGGGATCGGTGGACACGATGAGCCCATCGTAGGCCCAGCGTTTCGGCTTGCCGGTCTCGGGGATGTCGTATGCCGGTCGGACGCAGTCCATTACGTGGAGCCTGATCCGCGTCTGCAGCGCGTTCTTGCTGAGCACTGCCGGCAGACGCTCGCCGCCACTGATGTAGGCCTCATGCTGGCGTTCGAGGGTTACCGAGTTGACGAAGTTGTGCAGCGCTCCCGACAGACCTACCACGGGGTGAGGCGAGAGGCACGGGACGTTGGCGATGGCGGTGACGTGGGGTAGGACCAGCTTTGATACGGAGTCGCGGTAGCCCTCGGACCGGGCGCCGTAGCACCTCACGCCCGGGCCCTCACGTTTGATCCCAAAGCCGGCCTTGAACAACTCCCGCTCGTCGGCCGAATAGATGAACATCCGGTCCGGCGACACGCCCGCGCGAGCAGCGGTGGTGCAGACGGCGTCGACCACCTCCGGGACAACACCGACGGGGTGAGCGGCGATTTGGACGCCGAGATTGTCGTTGATGCCGAAGAACTTGCGCCGCGCCGTACCCGGCGAAGTCTCTCCGGTCAGCAACTCGATGGCCTCGGTGAGCATGTCGAGGATCTTTTGGTAGTGGAAGGTATTGAGGATCGAGTCGAGCCCGTGGTGTCGAACGAGAACGACTCGGCTGCGGTCTTGCCCCCACGCGACGCCGGATGTGACCAGCGATCCGGCAGCAGCGGCCAATGCCCCAAGAAATGCCCGCCGCGATTGCGCGCGGCGCGCGTCAGTATCGATGAGTGCCACGATGGTATCTCCGTGTTGTCGGCGAGCCCCGTCTTTATTGAGCGCCATTCTGTTCTGACATTCTCGACCGCGTGTGGTTGCGCGTCTCGTGCATTCCGGGTCGCAACAACAGGGTTGACAAATCGCACTCATGGGTATTGACAGTAATAGACTCATGTAGTATATTGCCGCTGCGCACATAGTTATGCTGACAGACATAGCTCGTCAAGCGGGGATACCGCTACGGGCCATTGGAATGCGAGAAAAGGCGGTGAGTTACTGTGGGTAACGTAGTAGGCATCGACTTAGGTACGACAAACTCAGCCGTAGCGGTGGTTCAGGCGGGCGATCCCGTAGTCATCACGAATCCTGAGGGGGGCCGTCTGACGCCCTCTGTCGTCGGGTTCAGCAAGAGTGGGGAGCGTCTCGTCGGCCAACCCGCGAAGCGGCAAGCAGTCTTGAATCCAGAGCGCACGGTGGCGAGCATCAAGCGTAAGATCGGCTCGCGTGACGCGACGACGATTGACGGCAAAGACTACACGCCTGAGCAGATCTCCGCGATGGTCCTGGAGAAGCTCAAGCGCGACGCCGAGGCATTTCTGGGCGAGCCGGTGACTCAGGCTGTCATCACCGTGCCGGCGTACTTCAACGACACCCAACGCACGGCCACAAAGCAGGCCGGCGAGATCGCTGGGCTTGAGGTCCTGCGCATCATCAACGAGCCGACGGCGGCCGCCCTGGCATATGGCCATCAGGAACAGCAGAAGGAAGCCACCGTTCTCGTTTACGACTTGGGTGGCGGGACTTTCGACGTGTCGATCCTCGACGTCGAGGTCGACAAGTCGAGTGAGGACCGCGACTTCTATGAGGTCAAAGCGACGACCGGTGACACGAAACTTGGTGGTGACGACTTCGACGAGCGGCTGGTCGATCACATCGCGGATGAGTTTCAGAAAGAGCAAGGGATTGATCTCCGCAAGGATCGCCAGGCCCTGCAGCGCCTGAAAGAGGCCGCTGAGAAGGCCAAGTGCGAGCTGTCGACGACGGTTCAGACGCAAGTCAGCCTGCCCTTCATCACCTCCGTCGAGGGTGAGGGGCCGAAGCACCTTGAGATGGCGATCACGCGGGCCAAGTTCGAGGAACTGGTGAAGGACCTGGTCGACAAGACCACGGTCGCGATCGAGCAGGCGTTGAAAGACGCCAGCATGACGAAGGACGACATAGACGAGGTGCTTCTCGTCGGTGGTTCCACGCGCATGCCAGCGGTCCAGGAACTGGTCCAGAATCTCCTGGGCAAGGAGCCGGCGGGCGGCATCAACCCCGACGAGGTTGTGGCTGTTGGCGCGGCGATCCAGGCGGACGTTCTGGGTGGCGGCTCGACGGACATGGTTCTCGTAGACGTGACGCCGCTGACCCTGGGCGTGGAGACTCGTGGCGATATGTTCGATCCGCTGATCGAGCGCAACACGGCGATCCCGACCAAGGTCTCGCGGGTCTACACGACCGCATCGAACTTCCAGCCGACGGTTGAAGTGCATGTCCTGCAGGGCGAGCGCGCCCAGGCGAGCCAGAACAAGTCGCTCGGACGCTTCCACCTTGACGGGCTGCCGCCGGCGCCCGCTGGGATCCCTCAGATCGAGGTTACGTTCGATATCGATGCCAACGGCATCCTGAACGTGGCCGCCAAGGACCAGGGCACGGGCAAGGAACAGAACATCACGATCACGGGCTCCGGGCATCTTGACGACGATGATGTGAGCCGGATGGTCGACGAGGCCGAGTCGCACCGCGATGACGACGAGACGTTCCGCGAGCTTGCCAACGCGCGCAACGACGCCGACCGGATGGCGACCCAGCTCGAGACGGCGCTGAAGGATCTGGCCGACAAGGTCGAGGAGTCCGACAAGACCACGATCGAGTCGAAGGTCGAGGCGCTGCGCGAGGCGGCTAAGGGCGACGATGCCGAGGCGATGAAGGCCGCGATTGAGGATGCTCAGACCGCGATGGGCGAGCTGTCGACGCGGGTTTACCAGGCGGCGCAGCAGGCGACAGACGCCGAGGGGCCGCAAGCTGAAGCCGCGGGCGCCGACGCGGACGCGCCGGCAGAAGAGGGCGGCGGCGACGATGACGACGTGATCGATGCTGAGTTCACGGCGGATGATGAGTAGTCGTCGTCGCGAGATGGAGTGGTGAGGCCATGGACCGCATGGCGACGATCGGACATCAACCGACA
>CAZKUN010000057.1:3367-41904 GCA_964555935.1 uncultured Armatimonadia bacterium
ACCGACATCGTCGAAACCGACGAGACGTTTGAGATCTCGCTCGAGATCTGCGGCGTGCCTCGGGATGACATCGTCGTTGACCTCGAGGGGAATCGCCTGACGGTTTCGGGCGGGCGGGTGACGGATTCGAACGACCAGACGTGCCACTATCGCGAGCGACCTCGCGGGCAGTTTCTCCGGTCGTTCAGCTTCCGGACGCCCGTGGACGATGCCGGAATCGAGGCTCGGCTCGCGGATGGCGTGCTGGCGCTGACGATCCCCAAGAAGCGGCCAACGAGGGTTGAGCTGACGTAGATGGGCCCCCGGACGGCAGGGAATGGAGGGGCGTCATGAGCAGGATTTGGAGTCCGATGCGAGAGATGATGCAGCTCCATGCTCGGCTTGGCCGAGCGCTAGGCGATCCGCTGGTGCGCAACTGGGGCGCGCGGCGCGGTCGACGCGAACGCGTGATGCCCGCCCTGGATGTCAGCGAGACGGCGGACGCGTTCGTGGTCCGAGTTGACGCGCCGGGGTTGCAGAAGGATCAGATCGCGGTGACCGTCAACGAGACGACGCTCGAGATATCCGGAGAGATGACGCCGCAGGCGAATGGCGGCGATCGAACCGTCCTTCGCGCGGAGCGATTTCGGGGACCGTTCAAACGCCTCGTTCCGCTGCCGCGACAGGCGGACTTCGGGTCGGTGGCGGCGTCGCTGGCGGACGGCGTGTTGACGGTGACGGTTCGCAAGCGAGCTAGCAGCTGAGTCGATGTATTGCAGCTTGACGACACACGCACGGGCCGGTGGTTAAGATGGCAGAAAAACAAGACTTCTACCAGGTCCTGGGCGTCCCGCGCGGCGCGTCGGCGAAGGACATCAGCAAGGCATACAAACGCCTTGCTCGCAAGCACCATCCCGACGTGAATCCGGGCGACGCCGAGGCTGAGAAGACATTCAAGGAGATCACCGAGGCCCACAACGTTCTCGGCGATGCGGAGAAGCGCCAGAAGTACGATCAGTTTGGCCAGGCGTACCAGCACGCCCAGCAGTCCGGCCAGTACCAGAATGTCCCGTTCGACGAGTTTGTCCACCTCTTCACCGGCCAAGGAGGCGGCGCGGGCGGCGGGTTCGGTGGCTTCGGCGATATCTTCGGCGATGTGTTCGGCCGCGGCGGACAGCAGCGCGGGGGAGGCGCCGGTCGGGCCACGGCGACGAACGCGCCCCAGCGTGGGGAGACGATCGAGTATCAGCTCGACATTCCCTTCGAAGAAGCGGTCCACGGCGCCGAGAAGTCGATTAGCCTCACGATCACTGACCGCTGCCAGGCATGCGGGGGACTCGGCGGACCGACGGAGACATGCAGCGGATGCCAAGGCTCGGGCTTCATGCAGCAGGGCGGCGGGGTCTTCAACATGGCCGCCGGCTGCCCCAGGTGTCAGGGAACGGGCCAGCAGGTCACCGGTCGCTGCAATGACTGCAGCGGCTCGGGCGAGACGAAGCGCAGTCGCAAGATCAACGTGAAGATACCGGCTGGCGTCAGTTCGGGGCGCAAGATCATGCTTCGCGGCGAGGGGCCGGTCGGGCTGCATGGCGGACCGCGCGGTGACCTGGCGCTGCGGGCAAACGTGCAGACCCACCCGCTGTTTGAGCGCGTGGGCGATGACATCCGCATCGAGATCCCGGTGAAGTTCACCGAGGCCGCGCTCGGCGGAGAGATATCGGTCCCCACCGTGCATGGGAAACACAAGCTCAAGATCCCATCCGGCACGAAGACGGGGCAGGTGTTCCGGATGCGTGGGGTGGGCGTTCCGAAGCAGGGCGGATCGCGCGGGGACCAGTTTGTGAAGACGCTCGTCATCACGCCCAGCAAGCTATCGAAAGACCAGCGCGCGTTGCTTGAACAGTTCGCAGAGAGTTGGGATGAAGACCCGCGCGAGGATCTCGAGTAGCCATCCATCCGACCGGGAGGCCGACCATGAGACGAGACTCGGATGAACCCGTCTACATGATCAGCGTCGCTGCCCGGATGCTCTCCTGTCATCCGCAGACCCTCCGCATGTACGAACGCGAGGGACTGGTGTTGCCTCAGCGGACGGAGCGGAATCTGCGGCTCTACTCGGACGCCGACATCGAGCGGCTTCGGCGCATCCAGCGTCTGACGCAGGAGCTAGGCGTAAACCTGGCCGGGGTCGAGGTCATTCTGGATTTGCTCGAACGCGTGGAACGGCAGCAGCAGGAGATCGATGGTCTCAGACGAGAGTTGAAGGGGGAGCGCAAGGCGCTCAATCCGGCCCCACCGACGTCGCGAAGCTACATCGTCGAGATCGAGTATGCGCCTGGGGAGGACGAAGTCGAGTAGTGCTTGAGGTCTGGAAGGTGGATTGACAATGGACTTTGCGAAATTCACGGCTAAGGCGAAAGAGGCGGTTGGCGGCGCGCAGCAGGTGCTGCAGCGCTACCACCACAACCAGCTCGACACCGAGCACATCCTGCTGGCCGTTCTCGAGCAGGAGGGGGGCATGGTGGGGCGCGTCCTCGAATCGACCGGCACCGACGTCGCGGGCTTGATCGGCGACGTCGAGCGCAGTCTCGGGCAGCGGCCGCAAGTAGGCGGCCCGGGCGCGGACACGCAGCAGATCTACATCACGCCCCAGGCCAACCAGGCCCTCACGCTCGCGCTTGAGGAAGCCCAGCGATTCGGCGACACCTTCGCCGGTTGCGAGCACATGCTGCTTGGCATCCTGAAGGATGGCAAGAGCGCCGCGGCGGGGATGCTGAAAGCGCGCGGGGTTGACGAAGAGCAGGTGTTGGTGGCGTTGAAGGACGTTCGCGGTTCTCACGCCGTGACGGACGAGCACGCCGACGAGAAGTTCGAAGCGCTGAAGCGATTCAGCCGCGACCTCACCGAACTTGCTCGCGATGGCAAGCTCGACCCGGTTATCGGGCGCGAGAAAGAACTCCGCCGCGTCGTTCAGATTCTCAGCCGCCGCACAAAGAACAACCCAGCCCTAATCGGCGAGCCGGGCGTCGGGAAGACGGCCATCATCGACGGCCTCGCCCAGGCCATCGTCGCGGGCAACGTGCCTGAGATCCTCGCCGGTAAGACCGTTGTCGCGCTCGATCTGGCGGGAATGGTCGCGGGGTCGAAGTATCGCGGGGAATTCGAGGAGCGCCTCAAGGGCGTGATGGACGAATTGCGCGCCTCCGAGGGCCAGGTCATCGCGTTCATCGATGAGATGCACACCGTCGTCGGCGCCGGAGCGGCCGAGGGCGCGATGGATGCGGGCAACATGCTGAAGCCGGCGCTCGCGCGTGGTGAGTGGCAGGCCATCGGCGCGACCACGCTTGACGAGTATCGCAAACACATCGAGAAGGACCCCGCGCTCGAGCGTCGGTTCCAGCCGGTGCTAGTCGAGGAGCCCACGATCGAGGAGACGGTTGAGATTCTCAAGGGGCTGCGGGCGCGGTACGAGGAGCACCACGGCGTCACGATTACCGACGAGGCGGTGGAGGCCGCGGCGGAACTCGCGGGTCGGTATATCACCGAGCGCCACCTGCCGGACAAGGCGATCGACCTCATCGACGAGGCCGGGAGCATGCTGCGCATCGACGCGTATGAGTTGCCGCCCCCTCCGAGCGCTCTCCGCGAGGAGATCGAGAAGCTCAACGATGAGGGCATGCAGGCGGCCTCGGCGGGCAATTACCAGCGCGCCGAGGAGATCCGGCACAAGACGGAGGAGCTGGCGACGAAGCTCGCGCTCTCGGAGCAGAAGTGGGCGGAGCAACCGGAGCCGGCGGGCGACGAGGTGACGGCTGAACACGTCGCGCAGATCGTCAGCGAGTGGACCGGCATTCCCGTCACGAAGATGTTCGAGGAGGAAGCCGACAGGCTCCTGCACATGGAAGACCGGCTGCACGGCCGGGTCAAAGGACAGGACGAGGCGGTCGTGGCGGTGAGCGAGTGCATCCGCCGGGCGCGGGCTGGACTGAGCGACCCGCGCCGCCCCGAGGGGAGCTTCATCTTCCTCGGTCCGACGGGAGTAGGGAAGACGGAGCTGGCCAAGACGCTGGCCGAATTCCTCTTCGACGACGAGGACGCCCTCGTGCGCATCGACATGAGCGAGTATATGGAGAAGCACTCCGTGTCTCGCCTCATTGGCGCGCCGCCGGGGTACGTCGGCTACGAGGAGGGGGGCCAGCTCACCGAGGCCGTCCGTCGCCGGCCGTATCGAGTCATACTGCTCGACGAGATCGAGAAGGCGCACCCGGACGTCTTCAACATCCTCCTGCAGGTGCTGGAGGATGGCCGCCTGACCGACAACACGGGGCGCGTGGTGGACTTCCGCAACACGGTGCTGATCATGACGAGCAACATCGGCAGCCACCTCATCACGCCGCCGCCGGACGGGGCGGGTGAGGACGCGCGCGCCGATCACTACGAGACGATGCGCGAGGGCGTGTTCGACGAGCTGCAGGCGGCCTTCAGGCCGGAGCTGCTGAACCGGATCGACGAGGTCATCGTCTTCCACTCGCTCACGGCCGAGGAGATCACGCTGATCGTGGACCTCATGCTCGACCGCGTCCGGGAGGCGCTCGCGGCGCGGAGGATTTCGCTCTCGTGGACCGACGACGCGAAGACGCTCCTGGCGGAGAAGGGCTACGACCCGCGGTTTGGCGCCCGCCCGCTGCGGCGCACGATCCAGAAACTGGTTGAAAACCCCGCTTCCAGCGCCATTCTGCGTGGGGAATTCTCCGAGGGCGACACTATCCAACTGGACGCGGAGGACGGCGAACTGAAGCTCAGCCTCCTCGTCGGAGAAGCCGTTGCGTAATGGGTTTCAGAGCGCGAGACAGGCCTTAAGGCCGGGTCGCGCTATTTCCGGTTGACTTTCGCGGCCAATCCTGGCAAACTCATCACTCGCGAATGTCAACCCCGCTGGGCGAGTGGCCGTATTGGGGGATCAATACCCCCGTTCGGATCGGCTGCGGGGCGGCCCAGCGAAGACTTCCAACGCAACCTGAAGGGGGGTACACGAGATGGCATTGAAGGTTCTAGGTGACCGCGTGATGATCAAGCAGGACGCAGAAGAAGAGACGAAGGGCGGAATTATCCTACCGGATTCGGCCAAGGAGAAGCCGCAGGCCGGCACCGTTATCGCAGTCGGTGAGGGCCGCGTTCTCGACAATGGCGAGTATGCGCCGCCGCCAGTAGAGGCCGGCGATCGCATCATATTCGGCAAGTACGGCGGGACGCCGATAACCGATGGTGACGAGGAGCTTATCATTCTGAACTCCTCGGACATCTTCGCCAAGGAAGCCTAAGCGGCATCCATGAGTAAGGGCCAGCGGGCCAAACTTGGGGACGTGATCCCCAGGCCTGCCGAGCCCGGCCGTGTGGACGGGAGGAGACGAATCTAGCCATGGCAGTCAAGAAGATCAAGTTTCATGAGGATGCGCGCGCGGCCCTCATGGCAGGCGCCGACACAGTTGCCAACGCCGTAAAGGTGACACTCGGCCCGGCCGGTCGCAACGTGCTGCTTGAGAAGAAGTTCGGCGCACCGACCATCACCAAAGACGGCGTGACGGTCGCGAAAGAGATCGAGCTGGAGGGCCACTTCGAGAATATGGGCGCCCAGCTCCTGAAGGAAGTTGCATCCAAGACAAACGATGTCGCGGGTGACGGGACGACCACCGCCACGGTGCTCGCCCAGGCCATCCTGCTCTCGGGCCTCCGCTCGGTCGCTGCCGGCGCGAACCCAATGTTCGTCAAGGCAGGGATCGACAAGGCCGTCAAGGCGGTTGTCGAGTACCTTCGTGGGATCGCCGTTGAGGTCCGCACGGAGGAGGAGATGGAGGCGGTTGCCTCCATCGCCGGCAACAGCGCGACAGTTGGTAAGGTCGTCGCCGACGCAATGAGTGAGGTCGGCAAAGATGGCGTCATCACGGTTGAGGAGTCGAAGGGCACTGCCACCGAGTTGAAGCACGTCGAGGGCATGCAGTTCGACAAGGGCTATCTCTCACCGTACTTCGTGACCAACGCGGAGACGATGGAGTGCGTCCTCGAGGACCCGCTGATCCTTCTTTTCGAGAAAAAGATCAGCAGCGTTCCCGACCTCGTGCCGATCCTCGAACTCTCGATTCAGGCCGCCAGGCCGTTGGTCATCGTCGCCGAGGACATCGAGGGCGAGGCGCTCGCGACCCTGGTTCTGAACAGACTGCGCGGCTCGCTGCAGGCCGTGGCCGTGAAGGCTCCCGGCTTTGGCGATCGGCGCAAGTCGATGCTCGAGGACATGGCCGTCCTCACCGCCGGCACGTTCATTAGCGAGGAGCTTGGCATCAGCCTCGACAGCCTCTCCTTGGATCAGTTGGGCAGCGCCAAGCGCGTGGCCGTCACGAAGGACAACACGACGATCATCGAGGGTGCGGGCTCAGCGGACGCGATCCGCGGTCGGATCGGTCAGCTTCGTCGCCAGATCGAAGACACCGATTCGAGCTACGATCGCGAGAAGCTCGAAGAGCGCCTCGCGAAGCTCGCTGGCGGCGTGGCCGTCGTCGAGGTTGGCGCCCCGACCGAGGTCGAGCTGAAAGAGCGCAAGCACCGTTACGAGGACGCTCTCTCGGCGACCCGCGCGGCCGTCGAAGAGGGCATTGTTCCTGGTGGTGGCGCGGCGCTTCTCGGAGCGATCGACGCCGTTGCGACGATCGAGGCCGAAGGCGATGTCCTGATTGGCGTCAACATCGTCAAGGACACGCTTGCCACGCCCATGATCCAGATCTGCGATAACGCAGGTCTGAAGGGCGAGGTCATCGTCGGGCAGCTCGCGGATGAGGAACCGAACAAGGCCCTCAACGCGCTCTCCGGCGAGATCGTTGACATGGTCGACGCAGGAATCATCGACCCCGTCAAAGTCACCCGTTCGGCGCTGGAGAACGCAGCCAGCATCGCCGGGATGATCCTGACCACCGAGTCCGCGGTGGCCGAGATCCCCGAACCCGCTCCGCCGATGCCTCCGGGCGGCCCTGGTGGCCCTCCTGGCGGCGGCATGGGTGGGATGGGCGGCATGGGTGGAATGGGCGGCGGCATGCCCGGCATGATGTAAGTCCACCGAACCTGAAATGGCCGCCCCGCGATACGTGGGGCGGCCATTTTGTTGTACAGCCCCGCCCGAGGGCCGGCCAACCATGATCCCAATCCGCGACAGCATCCCATCACGCACGACGCCCTACGTCTCGTATTCGATCATCGCCATCTGCGTGGTGGTGCATATTGCGCAGTACTTCAGCTCGAATCACCTGCTTGAGTGGTCGCTCGTTCCGCGTTACCTCATCAACCCGGTCGAGTGGGTGAAGACCGGGCCGATCCACGTCTTTGGCGGGCTGATCACGAGCCAATTCCTCCACGGCGACATCATCCATCTCGGTTCGAACATGATCTTCCTCTGGGTCTTCGGCGACAACGTGGAGGACCGCCTCGGGCACTTCAAGTTCGTCGTGTTCTACCTCGCCTGCGGCATCATCGCCGGGCTGGCGCAGAGCCTGCTCTCGTGGTTTCCCAACATCCCCATGATCGGCGCGAGCGGCGCGATCGCGGGCGTCCTTGGGGCGTACTTCGTGCTCTTCCGCACGGCGTGGGTCAAGTCACTCGTGATCATCGTGATCATCCCGATCGTCATGGAGATCCCGGCGCTCGTATTCATCGGGATCTGGTTTATCCTCCAGGCGATCAACACGCTCTACACCGTCGGCCCGGTCGATGCGAGCGGCGGCGCGGGCGTGGCCTTCGCCGCGCACGTGGCGGGCTTCATTGCGGGGATCGCCCTGCTCCGCACCTTCAACCCCAAGCGCGCTAACCCCAACGTCCGCGTTGTCCGGTTTGAGGTCGACTAGCCGACACGGCCAGTCAGCCGCGTTGCGCCTCGCACAAGGCGTCCGCCCCCCTCTTGGCGAAAGCACCACCACGCATTACCCAACTCTCGCCGGCTGGCGCCCGGCGGCCGAATCGACAATCATGACCCAGAGAATCACCGCGAGACCTGTCGCTACATTCAGCATCGCCGCCATCGATCTCGACTCTGGTGATCTCGGCGTCGCCGTGCAGAGCAAGTACTTCGCGGTCGGCGCGGTCGTCCCGTGGGCGGCCGGAGGCATCGGCGCGATCGCGACGCAATCTTGGGCCAATACGGACTACGGCCCCGACGGGCTCGGTCTGCTGGAGGACGGGCTTGCCGCCGGCGAGGTGATTGGCCGGCTGACGTCCGCCGACGCGGACGCTCAGAAACGCCAAGTTGGTGTTGTGGACAGCGAAGGACGCGTCGCGAACTTTACCGGGAACGAGTGCCAGGCGTGGGCCGGCGCCACTGAGGGTGACGGCTACACGGTCCAGGGCAATCTGTTGGCGGGGCCTGGAGTCATCGCGGCGATGGCGAGCGCGTACGAAGCTCGGGCGCTGCCGCTGGCCGAGCGTTTGCTGGCAGCCCTGCAGGCGGGTCAGCGCGCGGGTGGAGACAGGCGCGGACAGCAGTCCGCGGCCGTGATCGTCGTCCGAGAGAATGTCGGCGCCGCCGGATTCAACGATCGGGTCGTCGACTTGCGTGTCGACGATTCACCGACGCCGATTGACGAGCTTGAGCGGTTGCTGGAAATGCACAGGCGGTTCCACGCCTGATTCGCCCGGAGGGGAAGATGACTCGGACGAGCAGGCTGTCGATCGTCCGCACCGGCGGGATCGCCCTCGCGGGACTCGCGTTGTTGGGCATGTCGATGCCCCTCCTCGCCCAGGGCCCGCCTCAGCTCGACGAGGTCTACCACTACGTTGTCCTCGGATCCGACGGTGTCGTCGACGACACCATCGGCATCACGTTCAGCGAGACTGGCAGCACCCGCGAGAGAATCAGCAACATCGGGCCGCTGCTACCATCGGGCGAGGTCATTCGCTCGGGAATCACGTTCCCCGGCGAGACGGAGGCGCGCCTCTGTGACGTGGGCCCTGGCGACGAGGCCGACATCTATAGGATCTCGTGGAGTGGCTCGACCTCACTCGGCGCGACCTACCAATGCACGGTGAAGTTCCAAGCCCACAGCCCCTCTGTCGAGCGCACCGACCGCGACGGGGAGCCGTGGGTCGTGTTCTCGTGGGCTCCGTCCGAGTGGAGCCTCCCAATGGGCAAGGAAGTCGTGCATCTGGTATTGCCCATTGAACTCGACGCGAGCATCACGACCCCCGAGCAGGTGACCGACGAGATCGTCAACGAGTCGGGGCTCGTCACGGAGGAGACCTCCGACTGGCCGCGGATCGTCTACTTCGTCACGCCGGATGAGGAGTCCGGCAAGAACTGGCTCTCCGTCTCCTACGAGCAAGAGAGCCTGCCCGCGAACGGCGGGGGTGAGATCAAGCTCTATCTCCCCGAGCGGCACTTCTCACTTGCCGAGGCCGGCACGTATGAGGAAGACGAGGACGCGGTTGCTCGCACGGGGCCGAACGTGGCGGAGGCTAAGGCGGGCCTTCAGTGGATTGGCATCTTCCTGGGCGTGGCCATCGTGTTGGCAATCGCCATCATCGGGATGATCGCGCTTTACAGGCGCGGGCGCAATGTGCCGAAGCTTGAGGAGTACTACGAGGCCCCCGAGATCGAGATCGAGAGCTTTGAGACCGCCGGCGTCGTGCCCGATCTCAACGCCATCGAGGCTGCGCTCTACCTCGGCAACTCGGCGAAAGTCATCATGTTGCTGGTGCTCTCGCTGGCGCAGCGCGGCATCATCTCGATCATCAACCGGCGGCCTCTGCAACTCGAGGTCAACAAGCCGGATGACCCGTCGCTGACATCATATGAAAGCGCGCTGATCGCAGGGGTCATGGATGACGGCACGATCCAGCGGACGCACATCCCCATCGTCATCGATGAAGTCGCCAAGAGTCTTCAGACCAAGGTGTGGAACGCCGACAAGGATGCCACGCGCCAGCACTATCGCCAGCGCATCAACGGCTACTGGGACGATCTGCGCCACGGGCGCCGATGGGAGGAGCCGCACTGGCACAGCAACTGGACGTGGCTCATGATCGACCGTGACTACGACAAGCATTGGCAGGAGGTCGGCGGCGACCAACTCGCGCCGGCATCCACGTTGCGCGACTCCGGCCTCGTGCAGGGCGCGGAGGCGATTACAGGTTCGATCGCGGACTTCGCGAGCGGCGTGACCAGCAAGGTTGAGGCCGCGTCGTCGCTCGCCGTGCAGAGCGTTGAGGGGGCGGGGCTCAAGGTGGCCCAGGCGTTCGGCTATGATGCGTGTCACTCGGCGTGTCACTCCGCATGCCACTCGGCTTGCGTTCACGACGCGTGTCACTCGGCTTGCGTCCACTCGGCATGTCACTCGGCGTGTCACTCCGCCTGCGTGTGCCACAGCGCGTGTCATTCGGCGTGTCACAGCGCTTGCGTGAGTAGCTTCTGATGGGGGCGACGATGAGGCCGGGGCTACCGGCGAACATCCGAGGCACGGGCGGCGCGAGCGTCGAGGAAATCATCGCCCTGCGCGACGAGGGCCTTGTTGTGTGGGCTGAGATTCAACTGCCTCGGCTGCTTCGTCCGGCCGATGGCGAGTTGAGGGGCGTCGTGCGGGACGCGGCCGCGCGGCTCGCGTTGCCGGTGTCCCTGCACTCGGAGACCGCGACCTTCGCGGCGACGAAAGACGCCGGGGTGAGGTCAGTTCTCGCCCAGACGCTGAGCGACACGATCGACCTGGGCGCCGATGTGGGCGCGCGCGTGATCACGGTCCACCCGCCGCTTGCGAATCCCGGCGGGATCGACGACATGACCGGCGGGCGCTGGGCTGCCGAGGAAGAGGCGCTCCTCAGAGACGCGACGGACGATCAAGACGAGGCCGAGGCATGGTTCGTCGACATGCTCGGGCCAATCGCGGAGCGCGCGGAGGCGGCGGGTATCGTCTTGGCGCTTGAGAACATGCGAGCCCGTGAGGGCCGCGCGCGACTGAACCATGCCCGCGAAATCGCCCGGTTCGTGCGAGCCATCGACTTGCCCGCCGCGCGCATCTGCCTCGACGTCCGCAAGGCGCGGCGTGAGGGGCTCGATCCGGCCGAGTTCATTCGCGCGTGCGGGAGATGGATTGCCAACGTTCACGTCGCTGGCTTCACGACAATCGGCAAGCCCGCGGAAGTGGGCGAGGGCGACATCGACTGGTCCAGTGTTGTGGCCGCGCTGCAGGCGGCCAACTACGCCGGGCCGCTGATCTACGAGGGGCCTCCCAGCACTGCGGGCGCTTCGCTGCTGGCGCTCAGAGACGCAGCGCGTGCCCGTGATACTGGCCACACGGTATAACCATGAGAATCGTGGTCTGTCCGCAATGCGGACACCAAAACAGATCGGCAATTGTCGCCACCATTTGCGATAGCTGTGGTGATGACATCAGCACGGTCGCCGCCGCAAACGAAGTTGCGGATCGCTTCGAGGCGGAGCCCGACGACCCCGTCCTCACGCCGGCGACGGCACCAGTCGAGGATGTCGCGCCAGAGCCAGAACCTGAGGACGATCCCGCGCCACCCGAGAAGATTGCGTGGATCGCCGTGCGGTTGGTCCTGTCGGCCGCAGTGATATACGGCAGCATCACCCTGAGCCTGAAAGTGCCATTGGGATCGGCCCTGGCCGGCGATCCGCTGCTCGCCGGATCGGTGGCGATCCTCGGTGGCGCCGCCGCTGTGAGCGGCCTGGTGCTGTTGCTCGTCGGCACGGGCCACAAGTCCGGTGGCGTGACGCTCAGCCTGCGCGGGCTCGGGGTGCTGCTGGCTTTCATCGGAATCTGGGCCGTTGCCGCCATCGCCACTCAAGGCGCCTTTCAGAAGCGAACACCGATTCGGCCACGGCGCGTTCGGGAAGACATCCGTCAGGAAATGCTGCGCGGCGGGGGCGAGGGGATGCCGCGAGATCCGGCGATGGGCGGCCCACCCGCACCTGGTGGGGGCGACGAAAACTCATGGCGTCGTAAGAAGGGAAGGGGCGGCAAGTCAGGCAGGTAGCCGGGCGAACCTATGGATAAGCTCCAAGCCTTCGCATCCGAACTCATCGCGACCACGCGCGACCACGTGTTCATCCGCCCGGAGGACGGCCTCCTGATCCTGCGGCCCAACCGCACGCAGCACCTCAACGGCACAGCAGTCGAGATGTTGACGATGCTCTACGAGCAACCCGAGGTCGACGCGCCCGGCGTCGTCCGCGCGATCGCGGGCAAGTACGGCGTCGACGAGCAGACGATCGCGAAAGATCTGGACAACCTCCTGCTGTCGCTGCATCGGTTGTTGAACGACGATCCCCTCGGCGGGCCGAGCGTCCGAATGACGCCCTTTGGCCAGCATGAGATCAAGTTCCCGGTGCTGTCTGAGATCGCGTTGACTTACCGATGCACGCATCGCTGTAGTTTCTGCTACGCCTCCGCGGGCCCGCGCGGCGATCGGTCGGGCGAGATGTCGACCGATGACGCGAAGCGCGTCATCGACCGCATCTACGACGAGGCCCATGTCCCGACGATCTCGTTCACCGGCGGCGAACCGACGCTGCGCCACGACCTGCCCGAACTCATCGCCCACGCCAAGGGGCGAGGGATGCGCGCCAACCTGATCACCAACGGTATCCGGTGCGCAAAACCCGAATACGTCGCTCAGCTCAAGGCGGCTGAACTCGATTCGGCTCAGGTGAGCCTTGAGGCCGCCGACGCGGAGACCCATGACGCCATCACCAAGGTGCCGACGTCCTTCGAGCGGTCGATCCGGGCGGTCCGCAACCTGCGCGCGGCTGAGATTCACACGCACACGAACACGACGATCTGCCCTGAGAATGCCGACCACGTGCTGGCGCTGGTCGACTTCGCTCTCGACGAGTTGGGCAGCGAGTATCTCAGCATGAACATGGTCATCCGGACCGGGGCCGCCGTGACGGCGGGCGAGATGCCCAAGACGATCGAGTACTCTGATATCGGCGACATCCTGACGCCCATCATCGACCGCGCGCAAGAACGCGGGATCCGCCTCGTCTGGTACTCGCCCGTCCCGTATTGCATCTTCAACCCCATCACCGCCGGCATCGGCAGCAACTCCTGCGCCGCCGCGGATGGGTTGCTCAGCATCGGGCCGACCGGCGAAGTGCTGCCGTGTTCAAGCTTTGAAGAGGGCATTGGGAATCTGTTGCATCAGACGTTTGATGAAGTGTGGAATTCTCGCACAGCGAGATACTGGCGCCGCAAGGAGTTTCTGCCTCCGACGTGTGGCAATTGCGACTTGAAGCGGATTTGCTGCGGCGCGTGCCCGCTCTACTGGGACAACGTCGGCGGCTTCGATGAACTCGATGCCGTGGATCCGGATCGGCGCGCGGGCAAGCTTGCCGGGCTGAAGTGGAAGCTGAAACGCCGCTACTTGGGACGCACGTGCGGTGTCGGACACTGAATGCGTCCGCGGGCCGGAAAGGTCGGTGCATGAATGTCGTTTCATGATCTCGGGACGATGATCCAGTACCTCGTCACGCAGCGCGAGAAGATCGCGGCGCTGGTCAAGGAGGTTGACGAGATCAACACCGGCATCACGAGCGAATTCGTCGAGGCGCAAGACAGCGTTGAGACGGCCATCGGCAACGCCGTTTCGACTGCCGATGAAAGCTACGACGACCTCGATCCCAACATCCGGCAGGTGTTCGAGGACGGCATGCCGGCCATGCACGACATCAAGGGCTCGCGCCGCGTCGAGTTGGAGAAGGGCATCAGCGAGCTGCATGCGGACCGCGCCGAGATTGAGGACAGGGACGCGGCGGAGCTGGATGATCTCGCGACGCAGAACCCCGCGTTGAACGAGCGCGAAGAGGCGCTGAAGGCCCAGGCCACGCAGCTCCAGGAGCAGATAGATGATGTGGAGGCGCAGCTCGCCGACGCCGGCGCCGGGATGGGATGGCTGACCAATGTCGGCAAGATCGGCCGTCTGCGAAGACAGCATCATGGCTTGGCGACAATGCTCTACGGGATTCGCGAGCGGCTGCATGAAGTGCGCGGGTCGTGGGTGCTCCGCCAGACGGAGGCGGGCGATACGCAACAACAGCTCCAGGAGGCGTGGCGGCTCCGCACTGCCGAAATCGCCAAGCTTACGCAGGAGTTCGACAGGTTGACCGACGACTTTGAGGGCACGTGCAGGAGAGCCGTCATCGAGGCGCACATCCGGGCCAATGAAGACTACGCTCCAACCGGCGTGCCGGCCCTCGAAACAGCCCTCGATGATCTCACGGTTTGGCGTCAACGCGAGGTGGACTGCGAGTCGGGCGTAGTCGCGGTGTCTGAGATCATCGGTCTTCTTGACGGCATCTCCGAGGGGCTCAAGCGCATGCAAGAGAGCGTCAAGGGGGTCAAGAAGGAACAGGACATGCATGCTGAGCTGAGCGAACTCAAGCTCGCCGCCCCGCCGGAGCTGGTGCAGTTCAACGCAATATGGGACGGGCTGATGCAGACGGTCGTCGACGAGAAACGCTCCATCGAGCATCCGAGAGCCTTCGCCGATATCGTGCATGACGTCGTCGACACGCGCCTGTCCAATGATCAGATCGAGGCAATGTTCAATCTAGCCGGCGGTGTCCTCACCGAGGGCACGAAACAGTGGGACTAAACGGATCCGCCCATGAGCCCATCCACCCGCCAAACCAGACGTCGCCTGCGCGAGCTATCGCTTTGGTGCCGTCAGCTCGGCATGATGCTGCGCACGGGCACTGATCTCGTCGCCGCGCTCACAGTCATCGAGCACCAGGACTTCAGCCCCGACCTGCGCGACATGACGACCGCGATGATCGAGCAAGCCGCCGGTGACATCACGCTTGAGGATCTGATCGCGTCGCGGACGGACATCTTCCCACCGGTCGCGGGCCTCGCGCTGAAGGCCGGCCAAGCCCGTCAGCGGGCGCCGGAGACGCTCGTCACGCTCGCCGACTGTCTTGGGCAAGCGTCCGAGCTTGGGATGGATCTCAGCCTGGGCAACGAGGGCGAAGCATCCGAGGAGCCCGAGTCCGTCGACCAGATGCCTGTCGTCCGGATCGTCGATTCGATCGTGCGCGAGGCGGTAAATGCCGCCGCGACGGAGGTGCATGTTTGCGCGTCCGATGACGGCGAGCACGTGCATGTTTCCTACACTGTCGGCGGGGCCGTGTCGGTTGTCGCCGAGTTGCCGGCTGGGCTTCTTGGCCCCATCTGCAGGCGGATCTGCATCATGGCCGGCATCAACTGGCACCTCCAGCAACCGGCTCTGGGCATGCTCCAGATCGGCCAGCGCGATGGCGACCCGCACGGCACAGTGAGATTCATCCCCGGGGAGCGGGAGGCCGATTGCCAGGTCCACGTGAACCTCACCGCGCCGGACCGATAACTCTGGGAACAAGATCCGCGAGTCGTTGTCCCGATTAGTACCATGCAAGCATCCCGGCGCGCCTTCGAGCGCCGACACCTACTCCATCTCGTGCTATCCGATGCCGCCAGCTGCGTGGGGGCTGTCGTCTCCGCGTATGGGCTGCGCCTCATCACGCCCGAACTCCTCCGCCCCCAACTGCAGCACCCGTTGACGATGTATCTCTGGACGCTCCCGGTCATCCTGCCGCTCTGGCTCGCGACCTTCGAGGCGCTCGGGCTGTATAACATCAGCCGCGTCGCGCAGCCGTTCCACGATCTCACCGACAGCGTGCGCGCGGTGACTCTCGCGACGCTGATGATCGCCGCGGTATCGTTCCTCAGCCGCACTGACTACTCGCGTGGAATGCTGATCCTCTTCTGGGTCATCGCGCTGAGTCTCGTGTCCGTAGGCCGGACGCTGCTGAGCAACCGGCGCGCTCGGGCTCTTGCCACTGGCCGAGCCCAAGCGCGCACGCTTATCGTCGGGTGCGGCGAGCTTGGCCGGATCGTCTTGAGTCGTTCTCGCGAGCACCCGGAGTTTGGCCACCGCATCGTCGGGTTCGTAAGCGCAAACGGCGGCGCGGACGAGGTGGAGGGCATGCCCGTGATGGGCGGACTGGACGACGTGCCCGAGCTGGTGGCCGAGCATGCTATTGAGGCGGTCATCGTGGCGCAACCAGGCCTGAAGCCTGGCGCGCTGCTCGATGTCGTCTCCGAGTGCGAAGAGCACCCCGTTGAGTTCCAGGTGATCTCCGGCCCCTTCGAAGTGTTGACCGGTCAGGCTGACATCAACGGGCTGGGTGATCTGCCGACGATTGGGCTCGGGCACGCGTCGTTTGGATCCGTAGAGGAGCTGCTGAAACGTGGCTGCGACATTCTGGCCTCGTCGTTAGGACTGCTCGTGCTGTCGCCGCTGATCCTGGTTGTCGGCGTACTCATCCGACGGCAGACGGGCGATTCAGCGATCTTCCGGCAAGAGAGGGTTGGGCTCGGCGGGCAGCCATTTACGATGTATAAGTTCCGTTCCATGCGCTCGGATGTTGAGCCATACGCCGACGCGCCGGCGGGGGAGGACGACCCGCGAGTCACGCGTATCGGCGCGTGGCTGCGCAAATACAGTCTCGATGAGGTGCCCCAATTCTGGAACATCATCAAGGGGGACATGAGTCTGGTCGGCCCGCGGCCCGAGATGCCATACATCGTCGAACAGTACGAGCCGTGGCAGCGGCGGCGTATTGAAGTCCGGCCAGGGCTCACGGGGCTCTGGCAGATCCTCGGCCGGAAGGATCTCCCGCTCCGGGACAACATCGAGTACGATTTCTACTACCTGACGAACCGGTCGCTGCTGCTCGACCTGGTCATTGTCTATAAGACCCTGGGCGCGGTCATCCGGCGTCGCGGGGCTTACTAGATCGTTCACGAGGAACGCCATGAAGATCGCCGTCATCTCCGACAGCCACGATCACCTCATCCCTCTGCGGGCGGCGCTCGAGCGCGCGGCCGAGGCCGGCGCCGAGGCGCTGATCCACTGTGGCGATCTTAGCGCGCCGTTCGTGATCGCTGCGCTGAAGCGATTCCATGGGCCCGTACACGTGGTCTTCGGCAACAACGATGGCGACATCTTCCTGCAGTCGAATCTGGCTCGGGGCAGCAACGTGACGCTCCACGGCACGGTGATGGAGTTGGAGATCGGCGGGCGGAAACTCCTCGCCACGCACGAGCCCCCCACGGCTGAGGCCTTCGCGGCAACGGGCCAGTACGACGCCGTCTTCTATGGGCACGTGCATCAAGCGGCGGAGAAGCGGGTGGGGGAGACGCTTGTGCTCGGGGCGGGCGAGCTGATGGGCTTCAAGGAGACGCCCTCATTCGCCATGTACGATACCGATACGAACGCCGCTGAGCGGATCTCGCTTGGCGACGTGTGGAAAGGCTATGTCTAGCCCAGCCGCTCCCGCGCGACCTCCAGGTCGCCCGGCTTCTGGATGTCTGTCGCCAAGCCCGGCGCGTTGATGGCGATCGCCGTCGCGCGCAAGCCGAGCGCCTTCTGCGCGAGTTCGCCGATGTCGCCGCAGCCCATCCTCCCGGAACTGAACTTCAGCAGCACGAGCGGGTTGACCATCGTCATGAGCTTCGCCGGCTCGCGGCGGAGTTCCGCTGCCTTCTCGATGATTGCAGTGTCCGCCTGGAATGTGGGGACGTCGATGAACAGCGCGTTCCCGCCGGTAAGCTCGCCCTCGACGAGCTTGAAGTACGTCCGCCGGATCTCCGGGAACGCGGCGTCGCAGCCGCCTCGGGTGACGAGCGGATATGCGAGCTGCACGGAGGCAGCCGCCGCTGCCCGGACGAATGCCTCGATCTCCGCGCCTCGGACGAATGGGATGTTGCCGGGCAAGATGATGGCATGAGGGCAGTCGTCCAGCAATGCGAGTGCCGCGGCGATGTCCTTCGCCGGATTGCCCGTCGTGCTCAGGTGCTCGTCGGCTCCGAGCGCGTCATCGCCACCAACCAAGACGACCGTGCCGACGCTGGCCGCATCCTCGGCCGCGCTCACGACGCGGGCCGCCAGCGTCTCGCCGCCCACCTCGATGAGGGCCGCCGTCTCGCCGCCCAGCTCTGCCGGGGCGCCGAAGCCCGTCTCATGTGTTGCCAGCACTACCGCGCCAACGTTGCCTTCGCTCACTGTGTGTCTCCGTCCAACTCGGTGATCGTCGGTTTCCAGCCGATCTCATTCAGCACTTGGTCGTAGTCCTCGTCCGTGATTTCGGCGGGATCTTTCTCCATCGCAGCGACGATTGCGGCCTCGAAGATGTTCGTGCCGGGCGAGCGCCCGTTGAACGACGGGGTCGTGGTCACCAACCTCGTGACGCCTCGCTCCCGGTAGAGCTCAACGTCCTTCTTGGTTGTTGTGTTGGTGATGATCGTCTTGCCTGTCATATCACCAGGCACGTGGCGGCGGATGTAGTGGCCATCACCGCATACGTTGTCGGCCCACGCATAATACTTGCCAAACTTGGGCACGATCTGTTTTTGCTTGTCGCCGGTCGGGTAGAGCCAGTCGATCGGAAGCTGGACTGCGATCGGAAGGATCAGTCTCGCGGCGAAGCGCAGCGTGCCAAGCGAGCGGAAAGCAATCGGGATCCCCAGGCCAAACATCAGGTCGCCGTAGACAACCGGCCCGCCTTGAGCCGCCAATGCCTCGGCCATCCCGAAGCGATCGACCCCGCAAACCAGCAACGAGTTCGTGCCGGCAAAGTCGACGATGCCCTTCTCCTGCAGGTAGACGATTGCCGCGCGCTCGAGAGTGTTTTTGACGCCGCTCCCGTCGAGCACGGGCGTCTTCTCAATGCCCCGGAGGATCTTCTTCGACGCGCGGAAAGCGTACTTCCGCCCCGCGCTCCGGACGTAGACATCAAAGCCGCCGAATCCAAACGCGTCGACCTTGCCATCGTTCTCTTTCAGCAGCTCGACGTACCTGTCAATGTCGCCATCCGTGCCAACGCGACGGAGGTTCACGTCATGGCCGAGAAGCTCGACGGAGGCTTCGAAGTCGCGCGCCGAATCGCCCAAGCTGACCCCCAGCACGTTCTTCATGTCGACTCCCCCTGTGGCATCCAAGCCCTTGGCCACGCCGGGCCCATACTCCTCCCGCCGGGGCTCGCGGAGGTGGCCCTGCGGCGACGCGGCGAACAGGTGACTGGACCCATGTGGAATCGTCTGAAGGAACTTGGTCGCAAGCTCAAGCAAGAGCTTACCGTCTACCGGTTGGTCCTGCGCGATCCGCGTGTGGGGTGGTTGCCGAGGGTGCTGCTGGGGTTGGCGATCGGCTACATCTTGCTGCCTATTGACCTTATCCCTGATTTCATCCCCGTTCTTGGCCATCTCGACGACGTCATCATCGTCCCGGGTCTCTTCTTTCTCGCCCTCAAGCTCATCCCCGCCGAAGGCGTCGACGATTGCCGGGGAAAAGCAGAGGCCGCCCAGCAGTAGCCGGACGGCCTCGATGCTCACCGTGATCATGGATTCGCAGTCGGTCTTAGAAGTCGTAGTCGCCGATGTTCTCTTTAGTGAAGCGCATCGGGGTGCCGAGCACGACGCGGTCATCCTCAACGGCCTTCGTGCCGAGCGTCCCGGCGTCGATGGACGTGATGCCTGGCGCGAGCTTGCCGTCGCAGAGAGCCTGCGCCGCGTAGATGGTGAGATAGCCCAGGTCAACCGCGTTCCAGAGCACGACCGTCTTGACCGTGCCCGAATCGACCCAGCGCCGCATGCTCTTGGGCGTCGATAGACCCGTCAGCGCGACCTCGCCGACTCGCCCGGACCTCTCGAGCGCCGCCGCCGCGCCCGGGAAGGCGACCGATGTGATGGCGAAGATGCCGTCGAGGTCCTTGTGCGCCGTGAGCACGTCTTGGGTCACTTGCTTGGCGCGCTGCTGGTCCTCGCCGGAGGCCTTGACCTGCAGGATCTCCATCTCCGGATACTTCTCGTCGATGCGGTGGCGCATCCACTTCATCCACTCGTTCTGGTTCGCCGCGGTGAGCGTCCCGGTGATGACAATGGTCTTAGCATCCGCGCCGGCCTCCTCGGCCATGACATCGACCAGCGACGCGCCGATCCCCTGCGGGCTTGCTTGGTCGACGAAGAACTCGCGCTGGGATTTTTCGGGGTTGGCGTCGGCATCCCAGGTGATCACGTGGATGCCCTTGTCTCTCGCGCGCTTCAGCACGGCCGCGATGGCATCAGGGTCGTTCGGCGCAACCGCAATGACATCGACTTTCCGCGTGATGAAGCTGTTGATCAGCTCGATCTGATCCTCGACGCGGCTGTCGATCGGGCCGTCGTAGATCAGCTCCACGCCTAACTCGGCGGCGGCGACTTTCGCGCCTTGCTCGGTTGCGTTGAAGTAGTCGATGGCCTTCAGCTTCGGCACCATCGCTACCGTGATCGTGTCACCAGTCACGAGCGTCGTAGCGTCCGGGACGGGGACCAAGGACTTGGTCGGCGCCGATCCGGCATCCGGTTCGGTCGCGCCGTCGCCCGACGCGTCCGTAACGGTCTCGTCGTCGGGCGTTGGCGTCGTGCAGCCCGAGGCAACGACGACGACCGCGATCAGCGCGGCCAGCAATGCTCTGCAATTCATGTGACACTCCCCTGTCCTTAACTCGCGTGCGGAAATCAGAAATGGCTATTCGGCGCTCCCCGCGCCCCGGCCTCTTCGCCCGATCTGGCCCAGGATGACCGCGATGATGAGGAGCGCCCCGGTTACCACGGCGCGCGCCTCGCTGCCGACATCGGCCAGTTGCAGACCGTTCCCCAGCACGCTGATGGTCAGCACCCCAAGCACCGCTCCGATGACTGTTCCGCGCCCGCCGTAGATGTCGATGCCGCCCAGGACGCACGCCGTGATGACGAGTAGCTCCATGCCCGAACCCGCATCTGCCTTGGCCGTGGCGAATCTCGAGACCGCCACGATGGCGGCCAGCGCGGAGATGACGCCAGATGCCACGTACACGCCGAGTTTCACGCCACTGGCATTGATGCCCGCATAGCGCGCGGCGGTCTCGTTGTGCCCGATGGCGTAAATCTGCCGGCCGAGCCACGTTCGCCAAAGCAGGATGCCCGCGACGATCGCCAGCGCCAGGAAGATGAAGAGCTGCGCGGGGACGCCGAGGTCCTTGGTGATCGGCACGTAGCTGTTGCCGATGTTGATGAATGAGTCGGGGAAGTCGCTGACCGGGCTGGCGCCGCTGATCCCGATCGCAATCCCGCGGAAGCTCGCCATCGTCGCGAGGGTCACCATCAGCGGCGGCACGCCAAGCCGCGTGATGATGAGCCCGTTAACCGCTCCGGCGGCCGCTCCCGTCAGCAGGCCGACGCCGACGCACGCGCCGATCGGCAGGCCCCAGTCGCGCCACGCAATCCCAGTCATGACAGCCGCGAGCGCCATGATCGACCCCACTGACAGGTCGATCCCTCCGGTGATGATGACGAACGTCATCGCCAGCGCCAGCAAGCCCGGCTCGACGAAGAACCGTGGCATCTCGAGGATGTTGGCGGCGGTCAGGAAGTCCGGCGAGAGCATCGACATCACGACGATGGTCAGCAGAAACAGGACCCCGAGCCAGAACTCGTGTCGCCGCCAAAGCCCAGTGCCCGCGGCGCGTTTCTGCGAGAGGGCGCTCATGTGGCCTCCCCCCCTCTCCCGCGGATGCGTCGACGGATGACGTCGGCCATCACCGCCGCGAGGATCAGCGCGCCTTGGAGGGCCTGCGCCCAGAACTCGTCGACCATCAGCAGCGTCAGCGCGTTGGCAATCACTCCGATCACCAGGACGCCGAGAAGCGTCCCCAGGATGGAGCCGCTGCCGCCGAAGATGTTCGTTCCGCCCACCATGACCGCCGTGATCGTGATGAGTTCGAGCGTCGGCGCGGCGTTCGGCTGGATGGGCGGGTTGACCGCGGCGTAGATCACTCCGGCGATGCCGACGAGGAACCCCAGCCCCGCGAAGGCTGCGAACTGTGTCCGCTGAGGCCTGATGCCGGCGGCGCGCGAGGCGCTCGCATCGTCGCCGACCGCGTAGACCGCCCGGCCCCAGCGCGAGTGGCCCATCACGACTGCCGCCACGCCGAGCGTGACCCCGCCGATGAGCACGGGGATGGGGATGCCCAGCGGACCCGCGCCTGCGATTCTCTCAAACGCAATCGGGGTCTCCGTAAGCCAGCTGCCGTCCGTCAGCTTGAGCGCGATCCCGCGGAAGATGCTCCGCGTCCCGAGCGTCGCCACGATAGCCGGCACCCGCAGCCATGTGGCGAGGATGCCGTTCAGCGACCCCATGAGGGTGCCCACCGCGACGGCCGCCACGCACGCGATGGGGATAGGGACCCCGGCCTCGAGCATCATCCCCATGATGAGGCATGTCAGCGCCAGCATCGCGCCTATGGAGACATCGATCCCGCCGGCAACGATGACAGCCGTCATTCCCGCGGCGCAGATCGCCAGGTGCGAGCTGTTGATGAGGATTCCCGTTACGTTGCGCGCGTCCGCGAAGTGCGGCATGCGGATGGCTAGCACGAGGCACAGCGCCAGTAGCGCCGCGCCGAGCACGGCCTCGCGCATTGGTATGCGGATCTTGCGGCCAGCTCTTTCAGTGTCCTCTGCCTGCTCGCTCTCGGCGGCGAGGGCGGCTTCCATCACGTTCTCGGGCGTGGCCTCCTGAGATGAGAACACGCTGGCGACCGCGCCCCCGCGCATTGCGATGATGCGGTCGCTGAGTGAGAGTAGCTCCGGGAGGTCTGAGCTCACGAGCAGGACGCCGACGCCGCGTCGCGCGAGGTCGCGGATCAGGTCGTGGATGGCCGCTCTGGCGGCAATGTCCACGCCCTGGGTCGGCTCCTCGAGCACGAGCACTTGCGGTTCGGCCGCGAGGCGGCGACCAACGGCGACCTTCTGCTGGTTTCCGCCCGACAGCGTCGAGAGAGCCTGCTCGATCGAATGCGCTCGCACGTCGAGGTCGGCCACTTGTCGGCGAGTGATCTCGTCTTCCTTGGCGCGCTTTGGGAATCCGAGCCAGGAGAGGTCTTTCAGGATCGAGAGCGTCACGTTCTCGCGAACGGCCATCCCCGTCACGACTGCCTGGCCGTGCCGGTCGCCCGGCACGTAGGCGATTCCCAATCGCCTCGCCGCGGCGGGGCCCGTGATGCGCGCCCGCCCCTTGGGCGTGTGGATCTCGCCTGAATCCGCTTTCACGAGTCCAAACAGCGCGCGGACGAGTTCTTCCTTGCCGCTGCCGGCTAGCCCCGCCACGCCGAGTATCTCGCCCCGCTCAAGCTCGAGTCCGACGTCCTCCAGCGCGCTCCGCAGCGTCAAGCCCCTGACGGACAGCAGCACGTCACCGGTTGACTCTCGCGGCTCGGGACGGGCGTCCTCATCCACCTCGCGCCCGACCATCATCGCCACGATCTGCGCGCGGTCGACATCGCTCGCCTGAACCGTGCCGACCGACTCGCCGTCTCGCAGCACGGTGATCCGATCGGCCAGCCGCCCGACCTCCTCGAGGCGATGCGAGATGTAGACGATCGCCATCCCCTGCTCGCGCAATCGCGAAAGCAAGGCGAATAGCGCCTCGCACTCGCGCTGCCCGAGCGATGCGGTCGGCTCGTCGAGGATCAGCAGTTTCGCGTCGCGCCTGAGCGCGCGAGCGATCTGGATCTCCTGTCGCTCAGCGACGCTCAACTCGCCGACGGGGCGGTTGAGATCAACGTGCAGTCTGAGAGCGCCCAGCAGCGCTCGCGCTTCGACTCGCATCCGCTGCCAGTCAACGCGCCCGCCGGTTGTGGGCAGATCGCCCGCGAAGAGGTTCTCAAGTCCGCTGAGGGATGGGAAAAGGCCTATATGCTGGTGGACGACCGCGATGCCCATGCGGCCCGCGGCGTTGGGGCCGAAGTTGGCGATGCGCTCCCCGTCGAGGCGAAGCTCGCCTTCGTCGGGTGATTGCAGCCCGGCGAGGATCTTCACCAGCGTAGACTTGCCGGCGCCGTTCTCGCCCACCAAAGCGTGGATCTCGCCGGCCGTCACGCCGAGATCGATCTTGAGCAGGGCCTGAACGCCGGGGAAAGCCTTGCTGATGCCCTGGATATCCAGGATCAAGTTCACGAAACGGCTCTCCAGCTATGAGGAAAGAGTGCGGTCTCGATGCGCGACTGAGGGTTTCACCGGGCCATCTCTGTCTGCCTCCTCACCTGTCATTCGGCAGCCGCAGCGGCGGGATCCCAAACGCGTCCTCTCTCCACTGTTGGACATACGATTCCGGTACCTCATCGGCGTCGATCAGCATGTCAGCGCCTGTTGGGATGCCTAGCCTCACCGTTCGAGTTCCGGCTCTGCCCCGCCGGTCTGAGCCTGAGGCTTCGAGTATCATGCCGACGCCGATGGCGCGTGACTGCGCGTAGAGCGGATCGGCATCAGGTGGCAGCGGCTGAATGTCGGGGCGTGGACGGTGGAACGGATCGTACTTCGTGGCCCAGCGGCCGACCTCCGCCTCTGGATTAAGGCCTCGGCGTGCTCCGGCCACGTCCAGGTAGAGGTATAGGCCGTCACTCCCCTCACCACCGATTTCCAGCGTCAGCCGACCCCCATTGGCTAATCCAGGGCTCATATACAGGTCCATGCCGCACTCGCTCTGGCCGACGCTCAGTCCGGCCGTGTTCGCGCCCTCGGCGCCGGAACGGACCGGGCCGTTGCATGGGTACCAGACGGGATCCAGTGCGGCGCCCCATCGGTAGGGCCGAAAGCTCCCATGCGGCAGGAAGCCGCCGATGATCCCAACACTCCCCAGCCGGGCGCCGGACTTGCGCCTCACGTCGCCGCCGACGGCGATTAGGTCCGGTATCCTGGCGCGTTGGTGCATGTGGACATCCCCGCCGATGACGACCAGGCGGCGCGGCATCTCCTCAACGCGCAGTCGCGGGATCTCCGTGTCGCCGAACCGCACGGTCGTCCCGCCACTGCCTGCCCACCCGGTGTGGAACTGACGAAGCTCGGGCAAGTGATCGGGCATGACGCGCCCGCCGACCGTGGCGCCTTCGGCGACCTCCACTTCCGAGCAGACGGCGATCACATCACCGGCCACGACCGCCGTCTCTCGTAGCACGACCCTCCCGCCGAGGGCGACTACATCTCCCATCACCGAACCGGCGATGTCTACCGGCCCGATGGCGACCAGCCCGCCGATGCGCGCGCCCTCGGCTACCGGCGTCGGCCCGACGGTGATGTAGACTTGGTCATCGGCCGCCGCGCGTGCCGCGTACGCAAGGCAGACGGCCGCCGCTATTCCTCGCACCCAATCGCCTCTCATCGGAGGTCACCCCCTCTACACTGTCAGTACCGTCCGCCGCCGTGCGCTCCAGGGCTCTGAGCGAGGCTGCCGGCATCCGCCGGAACTGATAGGGCGAACACCTCGGAGACGTGTTGCCCCTTGCCTGGTCTGCTCTCAACTGAGAACCCAACGCCCAAGGCTGTGGACCGGGCCAACGCGGGAGGCGAGCCGTTGGGGACGAAGATCGGTGCCGCGGGCCACAGGACGCCACCACCGCCTAGGCCGCCGCCTAAGCCACCACCACCGCGCCCGCCGCCGCCGAAACCTCCCCCACCACGCCCTTCGGGGGCGGGTCGCGCGCCCTCCGGCCGGCGTTGCGCGGCGACGGCCTTCATCGTCAGTCCCAATGAGCCGTTAGTGTCGACGCGCAGGTACACGCTCGCATTGCTGTGCCAGGGATCTGGCGACCAGAGAGTGAGCCGCGCGTCGCTGGCGCCGACCTTGATGCGTGGCTCAATCCAGGCCTTCGCCGCCGGCGTTTTCGACCCGCCGCTACAGATGAGCACCTGGGGCTCGGTCACGTTGGCGGGATGCGGCTCCTCCCCCGGGAAGGTGGTCGTGCCGCCGACGACATGCGCGCTCCCCGTCTTGGCCTCGCCTTCCACGACCAAGTCGCCGCCCAACACTCGCGTGTTGGCGACGTCGGACGCCCCGGCGATCGTCAGCGTACCGCCTATCGCGATCACGGTCTCGAGCTTCTCGTCGCGGATGGTGGCGTCGCCGATATGGAAGCGACTGGGGTCAGCGCCCTGACTCGGCAGATCGATTGAGCGGACCTCCGGGAGCTGTTGCGCGGCCACCTCGCCTAGCACTCTTGCGCTCCGGGCCTGGACGACGTCACCACAGACGGCCGTGACGTTCCCCGCCACGAGTGCCGTGGGCTCCAGCGTGATCGATCCTCCGATCGCGACAACGTCGCCACGGACTTCGCCAGCAACCGTCACATCGCCAATGCAGACCACGCCCGTCAGCACCTCGCCCTCGGGGACGGCCGTAGCGCCGACACAGATCCAGTACGGTTGTGCGGGGGCCGAGCCGAGGATGTAATCTGTGCTGTAGTGATGGGCCCCAGCTCCCAGTTGCGCTTCTCCCGTGACTGTCAATAGCGCCAGCATGCCGCCGACTGCCATCCACGCGAATCTCATACCAAATGCACCTCCGCTTTTTGGCCGCCATACCCTTCGTTCGACGTCCGTGTAATACTATCCTGCATAGTAGAACGTGTGCGGCATCACACTTCATGGTCGGTGAGGACTCCTCGCGATGGGGGGCGAACTGGTAGACGACCGCCGACACCACGGAGGTGGCAGACGATGATTCGTGCCCACAGATGTGCCACGATTGCGACGCTATCCATTCTCGCGCTCGCGACATGCGTTGCCCAGCCCGCCATGGAGCGGATGTCCATTGAGGGCGGCGCGGGCGCCGGCGACTGGACGACGGCCGAGGCCGATGCGACGACCAGCGACCTGCATGCCGAGTTAGGCGATGAGAGCCTGCTCTTGCACATCGATGTGAACCATGAGACCGGCGAGATCAAGTACCCGATCGGCTGGCCCCGCATCTACCTCGACATCCCTGAGGAGTTGCGCGACTGGCAGGGCTACGATTACCTGGAGTTGTCGGTTCACACGGAAAGCTCGAGGGATGACCTGCCGAGCAAGGGCCTTGGGATGATCCTCTACACGCCCGACAAGGCGAGGCAGTACCAGCGCAACCTGACGGAACTGACGGTGGGGGAGACGTCGAGCATCGTGATCCCACTGTCGGAGATCGCCCGCCACGGGAACGTGACGCGGATGCAGTTCTACATCTCAGAATCCGAGTTCAAGCACGGGGATGTGCTCGACTTCTTCATCGACGACATCGCGCTGACGCGCTTTGCGGAGCCCGCGCTGAGCGAGGTCGTCGCGCTGCAATCGATCGCCTACGACGACGCCGAACATCTCGGGGTGAAGTTCCGGTTGCTTGGCCTGGCACAGGGCGAGGTGGCCCAGGTCGCGGCGCGGTTGAGACAGGGAGACGCGGTGGTCGCCGAGGGCATGTGGGCGCTTGAGCGGGGAACGCATGAAGCCTGGCTGAAACTGACGCAGGCTCCCCAGCCCGGCGTCGCGCAGCTTGACCTGTTCGTCGGCCCGCCCGAAGAGGTCGCCACGATCCGAATCATCCCCGGGCCGTTCAATCCCAAAGGCGGAGGTGAGTAGCCATGATCGCGCTTCTTGCCGCACTCATCGCAACACCGGCGTCGGCCGCTCAGCTCTTCGACTTTGGCTCGGACAGCTCCGCCATCCGCGAGGGCTTTCAGCAAGTCCTGCCCGACACCATCTACACTGACGCCCAAGGCTATGGATGGGAAGGTGTCGATGGCCTGGAGGCCAGGGCGCGTGTTCTCGGCGATCCCGTTGAGAATACGAGTCGTGGCACGATGGACCCGCCGGCGATCTACACGAACGAGATCACCGAGGACTGCATCACCTCGACGGAGCCCGCGAGCTTCCTCGCGAGCGTGCCCGCCGGGCCCCACACGGTCACTGTCATCTGCGGCACGAGCGAGAGCCAGCGTTACCAGTTCTACGATTTCACGTTGGCCATCGGCGAGACCGTCCAGGGCGTGCAGTTCGAGGGCGGCGAGCGCTTCATCTGGGTCACGCTGCCGGTTGAGATCGGCGACGATGGCCTGCGCATCGATATCGATCCCGCGAGCCGGTGGGTGATCGCGGCAGTGATGGTCGCCGGCGAGATGGAGACCTCCGTCGTGCAAGACGTCATCGAACCCCTGCGGCACGAAGTCACGGTCGCCATCCCCGAGGAGTGGGAGAAGTGGGTTGAAGAGCCGCATGTCGACAGCCGCGCGTGGTTCCCCCTCCGCGAGAAGGATGTGAAGCGCGGCTACATGGTGTTTCGGCAGCACTATCTCGAGTGTGTCTTCCCCAACACTGTTCCACCCGAGCACGCTCTGGATCCCGAGCTTCGCGCGTTTGCTACGCTTGGCGAAGACGAGCCGCTGACATTCACCGTGCTGCCAACGGAGCGGCTGTCAGGCGTGACGGTCACCGCGAGTGACCTCAAGCTGGGCGATGCCGTCATCCCCGCCTCAGAGATCGACGTCCGGCACGTGCCGTATGTCCGATGCAAGCCAAACTACACGACGCGCTACATCTACCGAATGAACCCGGACTACCTGGCGCATTTCGACTCGCTGGAATTGCCGCCGCGTGAGAACCACCGGTTCTGGCTGACCGTCAGCGTCCCCGAGGACGCGCAACCGGGCACATACGCGGGCACTGTCACGTTGGGCGCCGGGAACGCCCCGGACGCCGAGATTCCCGTTCAGTTCCGCGTTCTGCCGATCTCGCTCCAGGAGGACCCGGACAAGATCTACGGGATTTACTACCGCAGCCCGCTCGATAAAGCGGAGCGCGCGGCGGACGAGGTCAGCCGCGCTTACTTCGAGCGCAAGGCCGAGATGGAAGCCGCCGACATGGTCGCCCATGGTACGCGCAACATGGTGACGGGCGTCTGGAGCCGGGCGGCGGATGAGGACGGTAACTTCGACTTCCAGTACGATCTCCTCGCCAAGAAGATCGACCTGGCGCTTGAATACGACTTCACGCCGCCGTTCGTGGTGTCGTTCAACTGCCAGGAGATCTACCGCAAGTACGTGGAGGGGGGCTTGGGCAGCCACCTTCGCACGGTTGCGATCCCGCCGCCCGAGTACGCCGCCGAGGTCACTGCGGCGGTGACTGAGATCGAACGCGAGCGCCAGGAGCGCGGCTGGCCGGAGTTTCTTTACTACCCCATCGACGAGCCTGGCCGCTCCGCCGAGGCCGTCGAGTTCATGGTCATGACGCTCAAGGCCATCAAGCAGGTCCCTGGCGTCCGGACGTACGTCACGGCTGACCCGACGGTCGAGGCATTCCAGCCGATGCGTCCGTGGGTGAATGTCTGGTGCACGCAGCCCTTCGATCCGGATCGCGACACGGTGCTGGCCGACATGGAGGCGCGCGATGTCGAGTACTGGTGCTATCCGAACCACGTGAACGGCGAGAACGACCACACGCCCGTGACCGGCTCGCGCATGACGTATGGCTTTGGCTTCTGGCGCTCGGGGTTCAATACGCTCATCCCGTGGATCTACCAGTACAGCGTCGGCGATCCGTTCAACTACCTCGACGGCCGCATAAGCGACTTCTTCAACCGGTTTGAGCCCGACGGCACGCCGATCCCTGTCGCGATGTGGGAAGCGTACCGCGAGGGCTGGGATGACTATCGGTACATCTACACTCTCACCCAGCTCATCGCGCAGGCCCGGGAGGACGGGAAGGCCGCTGAGGCCGACGCGGCTCAGGCCGACCTCGAGTACATCTGGAACGCCATCGACGTGCAGCTCAAGTACAAGCATGACAACCTCTGGGGCCCAGAGGAGTTCGACGCGTATCGCTGGCTGATCGCGACGCACATCATGAAGCTGCAGTAGCCGCTGCCGCCGGTCTAACGCCGAAGGTCTCGGTCGTTATCCGTCCGAGGCCCTCGGCGAGAAACACGTCCGTTGAGGGAGCTTCTGTGATACGCCGATCCCCCATCGTCCTTGTCACCGCCCTGGCGCTTTACGCCGGCAGTCTTGTCGTCGCCCAGACCTGCCTCTACTACCCGGTCAGCCAGTACGACTGGGTCAGCAAGCGTGGTTTCTACACTGTGGTGCAGGGCTGCGATGTTGCCGATGCGTCGGTCGCGCTGGGCGTGTCAGACGGTCTTGAATGGCGAGCGGTCGAATGGCAGGAGCCGCTTCGGCTCGGGCACGACTACACGATTCGGGCGGTGGTTGGTCCGGAATCGGCGGAGCTGTACGTCGACGGCGAGCTGGTCGGCGTGAGCGAGGGTAGATTCGCACCCTATGAGGCGCCTCTGCTGGGCGCGCTGCACGCGCCGTGGGGCAAAGACCTGGGCGACTACATCGTGAGCCAGGAGCTGGCCTGGTCCGAACTGGAGCGGGACGGCGAGGTGATTGCCTCCGTTCGCCGCGAGATGGACCGGGCTTCAGAAGCTCAGATGGCGCTGCGCGTCTTCAATCCCCCGGCCCCGGTCGAGTTCGACATCCAGCCGATGCCGGGCGATACGATCACTGCCGAGGCAGTCGTCCGCCTGAATAGCTTCGACATGGTGGCCCTCGCACCGTACATCGACCGCTACGGTCAGCACATCGCCGCCGACTGGCCGGGCAAGGTGACGAGCGACCAGCAACTCATCGACGATGTCGCCGACGAGGCCAAGCGTCTGGCCAAGATGCCGCCGCCCGAGGGTTACGATGCCTACGGCGGATACACGAAATCCGGATGGACCTCGGAGGCGACGGGTTTCTTCCGCGTGGAGAAACGCGACGGAATGTGGTGGCTGATCACGCCCGTGGGCACCCCGTGCTTCTACCTGGGCATCTGCGCCGTTCCGGGAGCGAGCCAGAAGGGCACGCCGACAACCGGGCGGGAGTTTATCTTCGAGGACTTGCCCCCAAAGACCGGCGCCTTCGCCGAGAGCTGGATGCAGGAAATGTGGGGCGGGTGGGACGGCAGCGAGTACGTCAGCTTCCGCATTGCGAACCTTGCCCGCAAGTACGGAGACGACTGGCGGGAGGCATCGACGCAGAACTGCTTCGATCGCATCCGGGCGTGGGGCTTTCATCAGGCCGGGAAGTGGAACCATCCGAAGCCTGTCGGCATGCCGCGCGTGCCCGTGCTTTGGGAGTGGGACACGCCGCGCGTGGCGGGGCACATGGACCCGTGGAACGCCGAAGTAGTGGCAAGCCTCAAGTCCAAGCTTGAGCCGCAGATGATCGACCACCTTGACGACCCGATGATCCTCGGGTGGTCATTCCAGAATGAACTGGAGTACATCAAACCAGAAGAGATCGACGCGATCATGAAGCTCGGGCCGGATGTCCCGGCGAAGCGGGCGTTGGTGGATCACCTGGTCGAGACCGTGTTTGATGGCTCGACGGAGGACGCCGCGGCGGGCTGGGATATCGAGGCCGATGCAATCTACGCGGCGCAACCGGAACTGACGGACGAGCAGACCGAGAGCTGCCGTCAGCACTACGAAGACGCCTACTACGCGATGCTCTACCGCGTGTTCAGAGAGATCGACCCCAACCACATGTACCTGGGCAACTGGGTGGCGTTTGAGTGGTGGGAGAACGAGATGGACTGGACGATCATGGCCCGGCATTGCGATCTGCTGGGCTACGACCGCTACGATCGAGAGTACGATAGCGATCGGATTCAGAGGCTGCAAGGCCAGATCGACAAGCCGGTGATATGCGGTGAGTATGGCTTCGCGCTCTGGTATGAGGGCGCGCGCGGCTACGGCAGGTACGCGGATAAGTACGCAACCAGCGACGCCGAGGCCGGCGAGTTCTACTACAACTGGATGAGAAACGCAGCAACCGACCCCATGTGTGTGGGGATGATGTGGTTCATCTACGAGGACCAGGAGATCACCGGTCGCGGGCCTGGAAGCGGGCCGAAGGCCGTCTTGGGCCAAAACCTCGCCTTCGGCGCTGTTGACATCACGGATCGGCCGAGGTGGGAGATTGTCACGCGGATGCGGGAGATCAACCTGCAGGTCCACGACCTGCGGCTGGAGGCATCGAAGTAATACACTGGTGCATGAATCGCACCACCTGCGGAGGAACCAAGATGGAAGCTATCAAGTGCATCATGACGCGCAGGTCGATCCGACAGTATACGGACGAGCCCGTTGAGGGTGAGGTGGTAGAGAAACTCCTACGCGCTGCAATGGCCGCGCCGTCAGCGGCGAATTGCCAGCCGTGGCAGTTCGTAGTCGTGAGAGATCAGGCAAAGCGCGAGGCGTTCGCGGGGTTTCACCCGTACGGGAAGATGCTGGCGAGCGCGCCGATTGGCATCCTCGTCTGCGGCGACACGGAGCTTGAGTTGGCCGACGGGTACTGGGTCCAGGATTGCTCCGCGGCGACTGAGAACCTGCTGCTAGCGGCCCACGCGCTGGGCCTCGGCGCTGTTTGGCTGGGAATCACTCCGCGCGAGGATCGCACGGCCGAGACGCGCGAGCTGTTCGGCTTGCCGGAGAATGTGATCCCGCTCGGGATGATGTCGATCGGCCATCCCGCCGAGGAGAAGGGGTCGGAGGACCGGTTCCAGCCGTCACGCGTGCATCACGATCAGTGGTGAAGACTTCGGAGGCTCGCATGCACTCGGTCGCGGCACTGCTCGCGCTGCTGCCCATCACGCCCGCTCTCGCGGCGCCATCATCGTCGATCGATCTTGGCGGCACGTGGAAGAGCATCGCTCTCCAGGAGCCGAGCTTTCCGCCCGCTGACGCGCCGGGATGGGCTGAGGTGCAGATCCCTAAGCCTGTCAACGCCGCGCCGTGGGTCTGCCAGCGGCGGGAGTTCGAGATCCCCTTCGAGTTGCGGGGGCAGCGGCTCTACCTGCGCTTCACGGGCGTCAAGTACACGGCCCGCGTGCGGTGCAACGGCAAGATCGTCGGCGAGCATGCCGGTGGCTACGAGCCCTTTGAGTGCGATATCACGCCGGTTGCGAAGGTCGGTGGCACGAACACGGTTGAGGTCCTCTGCGGAAGCTGGAAACAACTCACTAGCGACCCCGGCGTCGACGTGCCACTTGGCCGCGATGGCATCGAGAGCCAGGGCGACTGGGTTCTGTATCCGATCGGATCCCACGTGCAGAGCATGGGCATCTGGGACCCGGTCACGCTCGAGGCGCGTCCGGACGTGTATGTCGAGGATGTCTACGTCGCGACGTCCTTCCGCAAGAAGCTCATCACCGTCGAAACGACCATCCGGAACGTGTCGCGCCAGCCCGCGGAGATCTCGCTGGCCCAGCATGTCGAGCGCGACGGCGAGGAACTGAAGCAGCTCGGCGAAACGGTCGGGCATGTTGAGCCCTTTGGGACGCTGACGCTGACTCAGCAGTCTCGCTGGACCGACCCGCCTCTCTGGTGGCCGGACGATCCGCAGTTGCTTCACGTGAAGAGCGCGCTCGCGATCGGCGGCCGGACGGCCGACGCGCACAGCCAACGGTTCGGCTTTCGCGAGATGTGGGCGAAGGGTCCGATGTTTGTCCTCAACGGCGTCCCGCTGCACATCCGCGGCAACTCGTGCCACCCGCTCGGGTACGCTCGCGAGGACGCTGAGCGCACGTATGAGATCTGCCGGCAGGGCAACATCAACGCCTTCAGGCTTCACGCCCAGCCATGGAGCCAGGCGTGGTACGATGTCGCGGATGAGCAGGGAATGCTCATCATGCACGAGACTGCCGTGTGGTGCTACGCGCGCTCGTATGCTCTCGCGAATCCCGTCTTCTGGGGCAACTTCTCCGACCACATCCGAGCGCAAATCAAGCGCCACCGCTCCCGTCCGAGCGTCTTCTCATGGAGCCTTGAGAACGAGATCCTGCACGTCGGTGGCAACCGCGTCCCCGAATGTGAAGACCGACTGGCTGACCTGGCAGACGTCGCCCGCGAAGTCGACCCCACGCGTCTGATCAACTACGACGGCGACGCCGATCCCAACGGCGCGGCCGACATCATCAACCTGCACTACGCTCACAACTTCCCGAACAACCGGCTCTGGCCAAACGACTGCTACTGGCTCGATTCGAAGCGCGTCGTCGAGGGCTGGCCGCGCAAGCCGTGGCGATGGTCGCGCAAGAAGCCGCTCTACATTGGCGAGTACCTCTGGAGCCCGTCGAGCACGCCCGACAAGTACACGATGCTGTATGGCGATGAGGCCTACGAGGACGTGAACTGGTACCGTCGGGCCGCCAAGGGACAGGCGTGGCGCTACCAGATCGAGGCGTACCGCGCGCAGGGGATGTCGGGCGGGTGCCCGTGGAACATCTTCGAAGGTGGGAAGATGGATCCCGAGCAGAACCCGATGTACTGGAACTGCACGCTGGCGTATCGGCCCCAGTGCGCTCTGGTGAATGAGTGGAACAGCACGTTCTACTCCGGCGCTGAAGTCGATCGCACGGTCACGTTCATCAACGATGTCTTGCGCCCGGCCGAACTCCGCGCCGAGGTCTCGTGCTCGCTCGACGGCGTGGTCACGTTCCGGACGGGGATGGACCTCGAGATGAAACCGGCCGAGATTGTGCGCAAGGTAGTCTCAGTAGGAGTGCCCCAAGTCGCTGAGCGCGCAGCGTTTGAGATGGTCTTCACGCTATCTGAGAACGGGACGGAGATCTTCCGCGAGTCGCGCTCGTGTTGGGCCATGCCGGGCGCGCCGGCGCCGGTGAGCGATGCGTCGCTTCTGGCGATCTACGATCCTAACGGGAGCGTGGATGAACTGCTGGCGGAGGCGGGAATCGCGAACACGGCCATCACTGATCTGTCGGCCATTCCGGCTGGCGCTCGTTGCCTCCTCATCGGCGAGAACGCTCTCAAGCCCACGCGGCAGGCTTCCGCCGTCGTCGGCGCGGGGGGCGAGGAGTCAGCGCTGGCGACGTTCGCGCGCTCGGGCGGGCGCGTTATCATCCTGGCGCAGGAGCACTTGCCGGCCCAGTTGCCTGCCACGCTCATGCCGGATGGCAGCACGATCGCGTTTGTGCGTCGTGCGGATCACCCCGTCACCGAGGGTTGCGCGGCCGATGATTTCGCGCTCTGGGCGCCCGATCACATCGTCAGCTACCGTGATATCGAGCGCCCGTCGCGCGCGGGGGCGCGGGTGATCGTCGACGCGGGCGGGGCCGCCGGCATGGAGCGCGCGTTGCTGCTGGAGGTCGATGCTGGGAAGGGCAGCTACGTCTTCTGCCAGCTCGCGCTGGCCGAAAAAAGCGCATCCGAGCCCATCGCCCGCCAGACGCTGCATCGCTTGATCGCCGACGGCCTGGGCACGGGACCTGCCGCGCGCAAGCCACTCATCGTGATGGAAGAAGGCGACGCGGCCCGCAACGCGCTAACAGCCCTTGGCGTGGATGCCGTTGCCTATGGAGACCTCGCGCCCGACGCCGCCCACGCGTCTGGGATTCTTGTCGATGGCGATGACGCTCGAGCGTCCGCGGATGACCTGAGCGAGTTCGCAGCGGCTGGGGGAACGGTCTGGCTGCACGGCCCGAGCCAAGACTTCCTCAGCGCGATGGGGCTCGCGTGGGACGGAGCCTCATGGGACGAGAGCGGCGCGACCGACGTCCAGGCCCTGCGCGCCTCGCCGTTGGCGTCGGGCCTGCGAAACGAGGATCTCTACTGGCTCGCGGATGTCCGTCCGAAGCGACACGCGAACTGGTCGCTGACGCCTGGCATTGCGAACCACGTGTTGCGGCCCAGTCTCGCGGGGGATGTCACGGACGTCCCCGTTTCCGCCTTCGACATTCCCGATGGCCGGCTGATCGACGAGGGGATCTGGCTCTACCGGAATGGCGCGATCTCAGCGCCGATCAGCATTGCGGCCGACGGGACTTACGTCATTGGGGTGACGGCGGGCGGTCCGGGCATGGGTGGCGTGTACCCCGCATACCTCGTGCATGTCGATGACCAGCTCGTTGGCGGGTTCCAGGCATTGCAGAGCGACCCTCTGCTCCACACGGTGGTCGGCCAGCTAACCGCCGGCGACCACGTGCTGAAGATCAGCTTCACAAACGACGCCTCCAATCCGCCGGATGAGGATCGCAATGGGCTGATTGCCGGGGCGAGCTTTGCCGCGGCGAAGCCCCTGCCGGAGGGGGCCGTCGCCTTGACTGATCCCCCGATTCTGGTCGAGGTCTCTCGCGGGGAAGGGCGATACCTCATCGATGGCATCAATTGGCCGGCAACGGGACTCAACGCGATGAGATCATCGCGGCTCGTCGCGACGCTCGCCACGAACCTTGGCATCGCCACCCGCGCCGTCGCCTCGGGCACGCCGATCTCGCTTGCCGACTGGACACTCGACCCCGAGGCCGTCCACGTGCGACATGAGCCCGACGGGGGCCTGTATTTCGGCGACACGGCGTGGGCCGAGGGCATGGTGCGATTTGCTGAGGCGGGCGCGTATTCGCTCGCGTTTGAGGCGCGTGGGCCGCAGGCGAGCGGCGAGTACCCCGAGGTGCTGGTTGAGATTGACGGCGAGGCTCTCGAACCGCAGCACCTCATCAGCGAGGGCTGGCATGAGGTGGTGTTCCGAATCGATCTTGATGCCGGACGCCATACCATCCGCGTCCACTTCACGAACGATATCTACGACCAAGCCCTGCATCTGGACAGGAATCTGTGGATCCGCAAACTGACGGCAGCGCTGGATGAGAGAGGGGATGTTGAGGATGAGTTCCTCGATCTGGGTGTGGAGGGCGGCTAGCGCCTTACCGTGGTTGGCGCCCTTGGGCAAGACCAGACGATCGTTGGTGTGGGCGGCCGCAATCCTGTTCGCCGCATGGACTGGCGCCGCGAAGCAGACGCGCACCCTCGCCGGCGGCCACTTGCCCGGCGTCGTGGATGCGTATTTTCACGAAGATCCAGACACGGCGCTGATCCTGAATGGGCTCCACGAAGCGCCGGAGTTTCGCGACACGCTCGGATGGTGGACGGGCCCGTGGTGCGCGAAGATTCCCTTCTGGCGACCGATCCCCTCCATGGTGTTCTGGACTGAACTGCAAGCGTTCGGGCACGACTTCCGATGGTGGGGCGTGGTCTCAATTGTGTTCACCTGCGCCTTCGCTGCCGCCATGATGTGGGGGTTCGAGCCGCTTTTTGGCGCGCACGGCGCCGCTGCGGTCGTCTTCATGATTTTCGCAAGTCTCTGGGTCCCTTGGCACCCCCCCCCGCGCCGCTCAGGGACGTATTATCCCACTGGAAGCACCAGGTCGATCTGATGCTCGGGGTCTCGTGTTTCGTCGCCATCGGCCTAGTGAGTCGGAAGCGCGCGCTCCTGGCTCTCTTGCCCGTCGGGCTTGCGTGCGCCACGAAGGAAACAGGCTTCACGCTGCTCGCATTGCTCCCCATCGTTGCGTGGTGGCGTCGCCGTCGCGGCGACGAGGGGATCGCCCCGCTGCGGTTGGCTGGCTACATGGCCTGCCTCGTCATCCCGCTTGCCATCTACCGGCTGATAGTCGTCGGCTATGGATACGGCATGGGCACCAACACGTATTGGTGGACTCGCGCCGTCCTGTACTGCGGCGGATGCCCAATCCAACAGATCTCGCTAGGCTACTGGCATACGCTCAGTGTCGGCGCGTTGATCGTCGCCACGCTTTGGCTGGCTTGGAGACGCCCGCGACTCGCCCTCGTCAGCGCTCCCGTGGCGTTGGCCATCATCGTGTGTGCGCTGGCGGTCCAGCGTCAGATCGACATCGCCGTCGCCGGGGCCACGCTGTTTGTCGACGGCCGGTACATCTTCGCCGCGGTCTGGTGGTGCGTCATGGCGTGCGCCGCGTGGCGCTTCAGTCGGCATGAGATCATCCTCGGCCTGGCATTCCTCCTTCTGGGATCGGGGCCGACATTTCTCGCGACCCAGACTCTCGAACATGGCCGCTGGCTCGGCGGCGTGGGTCATGCCATCTTGGGCTGGGCAGCGATTCGCGGCGTGTGGATTGCGGTGCCGATGATGTGGGCCGCGATGAAGAAGGACCTCCGGAACGACTCCGAGGAGGGGAACCGCGCGGAAACCGACAAACCTCCCGTTCCCGCGGAGACCGAAGCCTAAGATGACTGATATTGGCCCGGGACACCCGCGTCGACTTCACGAACGACATCCACGACCAGGCCCTGCAACTGGATCGAGAAGGGGACACTGAGCAGCGATGAGCGTCGCATGGCTGTGGAAAGCAGCGTCGGCGATGCCATGGCTGGCGCCGCTGGCGAAGGGGCGGCGTGCAGCCGTGTGGTCGCTTGCGATTCTGCTCGCGCTCGCCGTGGGCGTGGCCTACCAGTGGCCAGACCTGTCCGAGGGGCATCTGCCGGAGGCCGAGGGGTATTACCTCCGCGGCGACCCTGACACGGCACTGATCCTCAAAGGGGTCGGCGAGTCGCCCCGCCTTGTCGATACGCTCGACTGGTGGACGGGGATCTGGTGTGGCGTCGTGCCGTTCTGGCGGCCGATTCCCTCGCTGCTGTTCTGGGCCGAGGAGAAGGTCTTCGGCTACGATTTCCGCGGGTGGGCGATCGTCCACGTGCTGCTCGCGGGCGTGCTGGCGGCGGTCATGTTCTGGGCGCTTGAGCCGCTGCTGGGAATCGACGGCGCCGGCTCTGTCGTCTTCATTGCGGTCTGCGCCTGCGACCGCCAGTCGTGAGCGTTCCTGGCGCGTGTCGGGACT
>CAZKUN010000058.1:0-14971 GCA_964555935.1 uncultured Armatimonadia bacterium
GAGTCGCCGGTCTTCGACATGGCTGAGCCTGAGCCACCCACGCAGCCGGAAGCCCTGGCGCCGCCGGTCGATGTCGCCAGGCCCTCGCCGGCTCCCGTGGCTGGGCCGCCGCGACCTCAGCCGTCACGCACGCTCATCAGCTCGGAGAAGCCGTCGGCGCCTGCCAAACCGCCTGTGCCTAAGAAGCGAGCGCGGAAAACGCGTGAGGGCTCTGGCGGGTACAAGCCCGTGATGCCTCCGGAGCCGGACCTGGGGGCGATCTCGCAGGCGACAAGTGAGAAGAGAACCGCGCCGCCGCAGGTGGTGAAGCGCTTCGACCCGCTGCCGTCAGATGTCGGGGATGATCTCGACGATGATGGGGCGACGATTGTCGCCAAGGCCGCGCAACCGGTGACGCCGCGACCCCTCCCCAAGCCTCCCCCGCCGATTCCCACGGCGCCGCCACCCATCGTGCGGCCGAAGGAAGCACCGGCCCCGGCGCCGCTACCATCTCGTCGGCCGATAGCGCCCAAACCGAATCTGCCGCTCGCGGCGCCCAGCGCAGGCAGGCCTGCCCCGCCAACGGATCCGCTGGAGCAGCTCCTGCAGGCGATCCCGCGGGCGACGAAGGGCCCGATGCTGATCGTCATCATCTGCGTGGTCGTGGGTCTGCTTCCGCTGATGTTCATCGCGATGGCGATCGGTAAAGGGTCGGGCCTGTTCACGATGGGCATCATCGTCGTCCTGAGCCTCGTGGGCGTCGTCATCGCCCGAGCGTGGGCTACGTCCAGCCGGTACTATGCCGCCCCGGACGCCGCGCCGTCTGGCGTCGCGATCGGTCGGCCGTTCACGTGGGGCGTGACGGCCTTCGCGAAGCAGAATGTGGTGATCGGCACCGGCAAGATAACCATCAAGTGCGAGGAACACGCGATTCGGCGCGCCGGCAACTCGACGTCGCACCATAAGCGCGTGATCTACAACGAGGCGCATCGACTCGCCGGAGGTCGCCTCGCGCCGGGGCAGCAGGCGAACCTGCGGGTGGACCTCACGCTGCCGCCCCACGCGATGCCGACGTACCGGGGACGGCATAATCGGATTAAATGGACGGTTGAGATCGAAGCGCCCGTCGAGGGCTTCTGCACGGACATCAAGGAGAAGGCAGAACTGACCGTAGACGCGCGTGTCGAGTCAACCGAGGAAACGGGCGCCCAGCACGACCGGGCGGTTCCCGTGACATGGCTGCGGACGGCAACTTGGGCCAGCCGAGAGCAACAGTCCGGGCAGCTCGATGATCTCTTGGCAAACGGGGACAAGGGCGTCGCGAAGGCCTCGGATGGCTCCGTACTCGTGTCGGTCCGGGCGAGTGACGGCCTCACGCTGCCGTTCGGCCCGGTGATCCCTGCCGGAGAGACGCGCGAACTGCAAGTGACCCTCGCGACATCCGAGGATATCCAATGCCGGGGCGTGCTGTGTTGGATTGGCTGTCGGGCACATGGCCGCGGCACGGCGGAGGAGATCGTGGTCTTTCGGGAGCAGATGATCCACACGGGTCCGCTGCTCGCGAAGCAGGCGGTGATGGTGCCGATTGCGATTACGCCTCCGCCGGTGGGGCCGACCACGTACCAAGGGCAGCACGTGAAGCTGGAGTGGATGCTGCGCCTGCGAGTGGACATGCCGCTGTGGGTGGACCGCAGGCTGCCGATACCGTTCATCGTGACGCCGAGGTATACTGAACCCAGTGAGTAATGGTCGGCACGCGCCGGCCTATGTGAAAGGGGCTCTATCAACATGCGTGTAGGTGCACAGCTATATACGGTGAGGGATTACTGCAAGACGATTGAGGACATCCGCGAGACGTGTAAGAAGGTCGCTGGTATCGGGTACACGGCAGTGCAGATCTCGGGCTTTGGCCCGGCGAATCCGTCCGACGTCGCGCAGGCAATGGAAGATGCGGGGCTAGCGGTGGCCGCCACGCACATGGGGTGGGAGCGGTTTACGAATGACCTCGACGCGCTGATCGCGGAGCACAAGACGTGGAAGTGCCCGCACCCGGCGATCGGCGGTCTGCCGGGCGAGTATCACTCCGCCGAGGGCGTGGCGCGGTTCATCGAGGAACTGACACCGGTTGCCGCACGGCTGGCGGAAGAGGGAATGGACTTCAGCTACCATAACCACAACCAGGAGCTGATCAAGTACGGCGACAAGACATGGCTCGCGCAGCTCTACGAGCAGGCGCCGGGTGATGTCTGCAAGGCCGAGATCGACACGTATTGGATCGCGGCGGGCGGAGGCGACCCGGCGGCGTGGATTGAGAAGTGCGCCGGACGGCAACCGCTGGTACACTTTAAGGACATGGCGATGGCGGCGGGCCGCGAGCAGCGTTTCGCGCCGATCGGCGAGGGCAACCTGAACTGGCCTAGGATCCTCAAAGCGTGTGAGAAGGGCGGCGTGGAGGAGATCCTCGTCGAGCAGGACCAGTGCTACGACCTCTGTCCGTTCGATGCGCTGGCGGTGAGCTACAAGAACCTGAGTTCGTGGGGATTGAGTTAGGGGAGGAACGGCGTCGGGGTTGAAACCCCTCCTACAGACGGACTTGACGGCCCGCTACCGTAAGGGTGGCGGGCCGTTTTCGCGCTTGGTCCCAGATAAGGAGGACCGGCAGGCCTGACATTCCCCGACCGTGGACCCACAGGCGGCGGGACTTGGCGAGGTACGCTTCCGGTAAGGACGGTCGAGTCGGTACTCATGGAGGTGGTGTCAGTGCCCGACTTGGGTTTTGAGCGTCGATTGCACCGAGAGATTGGACTATGGGAGGGTGAAGGGCTGATCACAGCCGACGTGGCGGGCGTTCTGCGGGCGCGATACGAGGAGGAAGCTCGAACCGGGGCAAAGCGCAAGCTGGCGTGGGTGCTTGCATTCCTTGGGGCGCTGCTGCTTGGCGTCGGAGTGATCGTGTTCTTTGCCGCAAACTGGGATGTGATGCCTAAGTTCAGCAAGCTGCTCGCGGCGTTTACGGGGATCATCGCTTGCCACGCTTGCGGGTTCTGGCTGCGATATAAGAAAGGCACCTATCCCGGAACCGGGACGGCGCTGATCTTCCTGGGGACGCTGCTATACGGCGCAGCCGTGTTCTTGATCGCCCAGATGCTCCACATCAACGCCAACGCGCCGATATTGCTTGTGCTGTGGGCGGTCGGCGCGATGCCGATGGCGTACCTGCTTAAGTCGCGGGCGATGATGGTGCTCGGGATTCTGTCGCTGACGGTGGCGCTCGGATGGGATGCGGTGGAGTGGGTCGATGGCGACGACCCGATTCACTTCATAAGCGTGTTCTTGGCGTTCGGCGCGCTGCTCTTTGCATTGGGAGGATTGCACGCGTGCTTCGAACCCACCAAAACACATGGCAACGTGTACGCAAGTCTGGGCTCGGTAATCGTCTTCTCGGCCATGATTCCGCTGTCGTACAACGAGTCGTGGATGTGGAGCAGCGGTGGCCAGCCCGGCGGCCACGCGATGGCGGTGATGGGTCTGGTGGCTGCCGGAGCCATCATATCGGCCCTCTGCACGATGGCATTTCGCGGCCGGTCCTCCACGGCCCTGCGGGAAGCCATCGGAGCGGGTTGCGTCGCGGTGGTTGCGTTGCTGCTGTTCATGATGCCCGACGTTGGCACCGGGTTCTCCTTTGTCATTAACGTGGCGCTGCTCGCGATGTCGGTCGGGCTGGTCGTGATGGGGTACGCGCGTCGCGAAACGCTCTGGGTGAACTTGGGGCTTCTGTATTTCGCAGTCTTGGTGATCGTGCGGTACGTGGACTGGTGTTGGGAGCTTCTGCCGACATCGGCGTTCTTCATCGGAGCGGGAATCGTGCTAGTGCTGGGTGGCTTGGTGCTGGAGCGAGCGCGCCGGAAGGTGACGCAAGAGATGAAAGAGGCGAGGTGTGACCCATGAAGATGAGCTTCGGCGTGAAGTTCGCGGGGCTGGTCGTGCTGCAACTGCTGGTGCTATGCGGCCTGATGGCCTACAAGGGCATGCCGCTGCTGAGCGGGCGCAAGGTGGTGCTCAAGACCGTTCCCGTCGACCCGCGCGACTGGTTCCGGGGCGATTACGTGATCCTGCGCTACGAGATATCGACCGTGGAGCTTGGCCAGTGGAATCAGCGCGCGCCCGAGGTCGGCGACACGGCATACGTGAGACTGGCGAAGTTTGGCGAGTTCTGGGTGGCAAGCGGGGTCCACACATCGGCGCCGGCAGGTGATGACGTGTACATCCGCGGGCGCGTCACGGGCGTGGGGGCAGGATCGGTGATGATGGAGTACGGGATCGAAAGCTATTTCATTCCCGAGGGAACGGGCCACGAATATGAGCGACAGCGCCACTTGGCGGTCGAGGTAATGATCGACGACAAGGGGCTGGCGACCATCAAGGACGTGCAACCTGGCTCGGATCGCTGAGAGATACCTGCCGCACTTCGACGGACGACGGCCCGTCACCGGGTAAGGGTGGCGGGCCGTTTCTGGTGATTCTGGCGGGGAGAGGGTGATCCAGTCTCTTCGCGGAAGAAGTGAGTGGAGGGGTTCGGCATGTACAGGGCAATTGTCGCGGCGGTTGGTCTCATCGGATCGACGGCGGTCGCGCAGCCGTATCAGGCGAGCGGGGTGAAGGTGGGGGAAGTGACGGCGCGGAGCGCGATCGTCTGGACGCGGCTGACGAGCGTTCCCGAGCGGCTCAATGATGGGGTGGAGCTAGTCAAGGCGGGTTGGCGCGAGCCGCAGTGGCCGGAGGGCGTGACGGTGGATGAACTGGAGGGAGCATGTCCTGGTGCGGAGGGCGAAGTGAGGGTGGTGTATGGCTCGCGCGGCCGCGAGCGGGCGACGGCGTGGGAGACGGTGGACGCGGACGGAGACTTCACGGCACAGTTCCGACTGAGGAAGCTGCGGCCCAACACGGAGCACGCGTACCGGGTGGAATGTCGGTCGCCCGAGGGCGAGCCGGGGCGGGCCCTCGAGGGCGGATTCCGGACGGCGCCGCCGGCGAAGCGGGCGGATCGAGTGGTCTTCACGGTGGTCACGGGACAGGGGTACTGGCGCCAGGACACGCCTGAGGGGCACGGGATCTACCGCGAGATGCTGGCGATGGAGCCGAGTTTCTTCGTGAACACGGGCGATATCGTGTACTACGATCGGCCCAAGCCGATCACGCAGACGGTCGGGGCGGCGCGATACCACTGGCAGCGGACGTACAGCCTGCCGCTGCAGATGGCGTTTCACAGGCGGGTGGCCAGCTACTTCCTCAAGGACGACCATGACACGTTGTGGGATGACGCCTATCCGACGATGGATCAGCCGAGGGCGAAGGGGTTCACGTTCGCCGATGGTCAGAGGATCTTCCGCGAGCAAGTGCCGATGGGGAAGAGCACGTATCGGACGGTGAGATGGGGGAGGGACCTGCAGATCTGGATGGTCGAGGGACGGGACTTCAGGTCGCCGAACACAATGGAGGACGGTCCCGATAAGACGATCTGGGGCGAAAAGCAGAAGGCGTGGCTGAAGCGGACCGTGCTCGCGTCGGACGCGACGTTCAAACTGCTTATCAGCCCGACGCCGATCGTGGGGCCCGATCGCACCAACAAGCGCGACAACCACGCCAACCCTAACTGGACGCACGAGGGAGGCGAGATCCGCGAGTGGATCCGCGATGAGGCTCCGGAGCTGATCGTCGTATGCGGAGACCGGCACTGGCAGTATGTCTCGGTTCACCCCGAGACGGGCGTGAGGGAGTTCTCATGTGGGGCGACGAGCGACGCGCATTCGGGGGGCTTTGGCGAGGCAGTGCCGGAGTATCATCGGTATTTCAACGTGGTGGGGGGCTTTCTGAGCGGGACGGTGGAGAGGGATGCTGGCGCTCCGACGCTGACGTTCCGGCATCACTCGGTGAGCGGAGACGTGCTGCATGAAGAGCGGATCACCCAGGGAGATGAACGATGACTGCTGATAGGATTGTTGCGCCGACGCCATTCGTGAAGCCGGTGCGCGTGCCGGATGATGTGGAGTGTCAGATTGCCGAGCCAAGTGTGGCGCGAGCGGGGGAGACCGGCGATTGGCAGTTTGGCTTCGTGGTAAGCGCTGATGTTGACGAAGGGACTCCGCTGCGCGTGTTGTTCCATGGCGGCCGGCATGTGAAGGGCACGTTCTCCCTGGAGGAGGTCTCGGCGAACGGCCCGGATGGAGCGGTGCCGGCGCTGCTTGAGCCCGCTGGCCACGTGGTTGCGTTCGCGTGTCCGGCGGGGGGGGGGGAACGCGTGACAGTGGCGTTGACGAATGCCACTGTGGGGATTCTATCTCTTCCGAGCAAGATGGTGCTGCTGTATGTCTCGCTGCCGGAGGAAGAGACCGACATCCCCAGCATCAACTCCGAGCCGCTCAAGCGCATCATCGGGGCGTGTCTCATCGACGTGACGGGCGGGGCTCTCGATCACTTGCGGGTACACGCGCCAAGTCATGTGGACGTCGCGGAGCCGCTCAACATCTTGGTCAAGGCCGAGGACGCGCACAATAACCTCGCATGCGAGCGCCCGGGCGAACTGACGGTGATGGAAGACGATGAAGTGCTGGAATACGATGAGCGCATGGATCACCCGGAGTGGGCGTGTTGCGAGCTGAAGGGCATCAAGCTGGCGGGACTCAGGCGGACCGCGCGGCTGACGGTCACAGACGATGAGGGGCGGAGCGCCGTGTCGAACCCGATCCACTGCACGGAAGATGAGTCTGCAGTCCCAAAACCGCGCTGGGGGATGATCCACGGGCACACGGAGTTCAGCGACGGCGCGGGGACGATCGAGCATTACCTCTCATATATGCGCGAGGGCTGCCGCCTGGACTTCGGCGCGCCGGGCGACCACGACCACGCGTACGAGACGACAGATGAGATGTGGGGCATGACGCAGGACGCCGTGGCGCGGCATAACGAGCCGGGCGGATTCGTCACGCTGCTAGGTTACGAGTGGGCGAAGTGGCGCCAGAATGGGGATGGCGACCGGAACGTCTACTACGCGGATGACCATCGGCCGATGTATCGCTCGGATGAGGGGCACTCGCCGACGCCGGGGGATCTGTACGAATCGCTGAAGGACGAGCGGGCGATCATCATCCCGCACCACCCGGCGAACAAGGGCAACCACTGCGACTACAAGGACTACGACCCGACGAAGGACCGGCTCGTGGAGATCTACTCAGTATGGGGATCGTCAGAGCTGGGCATCGCCGATGGGAATCCGTTCCCGATGCGTCCCTGGCGCGATGAGCCGGATCGCATCGACTCGGGCGAAGTGACTGAGGGCTTTGTGCAGAGGGCGCTTGAGATCGGGTGGCGCGTGGGCTTCACGGCGGGCGGCGACGATCACAACGCGCACCCCGGTGATATGACGCCGAGGACGGGCAAGCCGCCCAAATCGGCGGGCCTGATGTGCGTGATGGCGCCTGAACTGACGCGGAGGGCGATCTGGCACGCGATGTACGATCGCCACTGCTACGGGACGACGGGTGCGCGGATGTTGGTCGAGTTCGCGGTGAACGGCGCGCCGATGGGGAGCGAGCTGTTCCTGGATGAGCGACCGGAGCTGGCGGAGTCGAGGAGCCTGCGCGTGAGCGTGCGAGGTACGGATGTGGTGGATAAGGTGGAGATCATCCGGAATAATGAGGTCGTCTTCACCCACCACGGGCAGACGATGGATGAGACGGCGGGGTTTGAGGACGAGGAGCGGCTTGAGGACATCAACCTCCCCGCAAGCGACCACTGGCCGACGCCGTTCACTTTTTACTACGCGCGCGTGACGCAGGCGGATGGCGAGATGGCGTGGACCAGTCCGATTTGGGTGTCGGAGAGGAACGAGTAGCGGGTCTGGAGACCCGTTGGTACGCGAACTGACGCGTCCGCCCCGGCTAGTCCATTGGCGATCCGAAGGTTACCCAGTCGTCGTCGCCGGACATGCGATGGCCCCAGACCTCGCCGGTTTGCGTGTCGAGGACGAACACGGCGCCCTTGCCTTCCATCTCTGACATGGCGGTCTGCATCTGGAAGCGCGCGGCGCCATCCCCAACCTGAGCGCGCGAGCTGACCTGCAGCGTGGTGACAATGCAGGCGGCGACGGCGATGACGGCTATCAGCATGAAGAGCTTGTCTCGCGTGAGCATGACGTGCCCCTTCTTACCCTCATGACGTAATCCAGGAGTCCCTTAGCTCTGCTCTCCACGGGGACCTGCGCGGTCCGCTTGGCAATATCATTGCAGAGATCAGCGCTTAATGTGAAGCCGAACCCGTGGTTTCCTGCGGAGGGGTTCCATGGAACTCATCGACCGAGTGTTTGCCGGGTGTTTGATTGGCGGATGTGGTGTCTCACTGCTGATGTTGCTGTCCGCGGGGCTTCTCAGTCGCGCGCGTCTCCCAATTCGTCTCCCCAAGATCAGACTGCCTCGCTTGGGCCGAGTTCGCGCAAGGGTGCCGCGCTTGCCGAAGGGCGTCAGCAAGCCCGGAATCGCGCAGGCGGGCGTGCTGTTCGTGCCGCCAGGCATGCTGCCGATCGTGCTTGGGCTGGTGACCACGTTCTTTGGGGCGGGCGGGTTGGCGCTCCACGCGAAGCTTGGGCTGGGCGCGCTCACGAGCGTCCTGGCGGCCTCGGGGCTGAGCATCGTCCTCACGGGCGCGATGGTGCTGGGGCTGTGGCAGTATTTCATGGCGGGGACCGGCGAGAGCGAGGTCAAGGGCGGCACGCCGATCGGGAAGATCGGCCACGTGAGCGTCGCGATCCCCGAAGACGGCGTGGGCGCGATCGCGCTTGTATCCAATGGAAAGCGAGTGACGATGCCGGCCGTGGCCCAAACTGGGGCGTCTCTTTCGAGAGGCGCCGACGTCATGGTCGTTGACGTAGCCGGTCACAAGGCAGTTGTCGAAGAGTTCGTTCTCGCTATCTGATGCCAAGAGCATCAGGGCGACGCGTCTGAAGGAGGCGCAAGGAAAATGGAATGGCTAACCGAGGGTTGGGGATGGCTCTTTCTGTTGCTGGGCGCGCTCGTATCGGTCGCGATCTTCTATGCCGCGAGGTATGAGAAGGTCGGCCCGAATGAGGTGCTGATCGTATCGGGACGCAAGGGCGTGTTTGAGAGCCCGACGTCGATGGAGAGGTCTGTCAGGAATTTTAGGATCTACCATGGCGGCGGGACGTTTGTGATGCCGGTTCGGGAGAAGACGGACCGCATGTCGGTTGAGCTGATGACGCTGGAGATCCACACGCCGGAGTTCTACACGAAGCTGGGCGTACCGATCGTGGTGGACGCGATCGCTCAGATCAAGGTGCGCAGCGACGACCCGATCGCGACGGCGACGGCGGCCGAGATGTTCCTGAGCAAGGGCCGGGCGGAGATGAACGAGATCGCCCACCAGATGATGCAGGGACACCTGCGGGCGGTCATCAGCACGCTGCCGATCGAGGAGATCCACCGTAACCCGGAGGCCTTCGCGCAGAGCGTCCATCGGCTGACATCCGAAGACCTCGCGAACATGGGCATCCAGGTCGTCAGTTTCACCATCCGCGAGATTCAGGACCCGAACGGGTACCTGAACGCGCTCGGTCGGCCGGAACTGGCGGGCGTGCACAAGGACGCCGCGCTGGGCGAGGCCACGGCGCAGCGGGACTCGCAGCAGGGCAAGGCGCAGGCGGAGCGAGACGCGGCGGTGGTGGCGGCGAAGGCGAATGAGGAGGCGCGGCTGGCGCAGTTGAGCGCGGATGTCGCAATTGCCGACGCGCAGAGAGACCGCGACGTAAACGTTCACGAGTACAACCGCCAGGTCTCGGAGGCTGAAGCCAAACGGGATATGGCATACGAGTTGCAGAAGGCGAAGACCGAGCAGGCGCTGGTGAACGAGAAGATCGGCGTCAGCATGGTCGAGCGCGAGAAGCAGATCGAGGTGGAAGAGCTGGAGATTACGCGGAGGGAGAAGGAACTCGACCACACGGTTCGCAAGCCGGCGGAGGCGGACCGGTTCAAGACCGAGACGCTTGCCAGCGGCGAGCAGCGAAAGGTCCAGATGCTGGCCGAGGCCCAAGCGGAAGCGGCGAAGCTGCAGGGCCTCGCGGAGGCCGAAGTCATCAAAGCCAAGGGCGAGGCCGAAGCGGAGGTCATCCGGCAGAAGGCGTTGGCCGAGGCGGAGGGTGTCGAGGCGATGAAGTCCGCCGAGGCTGAAGGCATGCGGCGGAAGGCGGAGGCGTGGAAGGAATACACCGCGCCGGCGATCAGCGAGCTGCTCATCGATCGCCTGCCCGACATCGCATCGGCGGTTGCCGGGCCGCTTGAGAAGATCGACCGGATCGTCATGGTGAACAACGGCGACTCGGACAGCACGGGCGTCGAGCGGGTGACGAAAGGCGTGACGAATGTCATGGCCCAGGTGCCGGGCTTTGTGGAGCTGATGCAGAGCGTCGATCTGAAGGGCGTCGTGCAGCAGATTCCAGGGCTTGTGGGCGCTCCGACGAGCGGAAATGGGCAGGAGGAGACCCCGCCAGAGCCGCCGATGGACATCGTGGAGCCGGATGCATGATAGGCCGGGAGCGCCTGAAATTGCGCGGTCCTCGCCCATATGTGGGTGAGGGCCGCGCCGCTCCATCGCATAGGCGATCGGAAACTTCTCGGAACTGTAAAGGGTTAGGTCTGTCATAACTCCATGAACCCCGTTGACAGGGGTTGCGACCCGTGCTACTATGGCGCGTCGTGAGACGGATTCAGGCTTTAGCCTCGAGTCCAACTGCTGTGTCTCACCGCTCACAGGCGACCTAATCCTGGCAAAGAAGGGAGGCTACCCTCCTCGCCGGGTCAACTGATGAGATGGTGAGCAGCGAACGTGACGCAGACGGTGGGTCATCGGCGAAGGCAACTAGGATACTTCGCTCAGACCCTCCGGACCACGCGTGATGTTCGAACGGTGGGGCACCCAAGGTGCCTTGCCTCGGTCTCAAAACAGGAGGGTATAAAACCCATGCGTAAGATGATAACAGTAGCAGTAGCCCTCGCTCTCGTCACACTCGCCCTTCCGGCGTTTGCGGCGAGCAGCCCCGCCGAGACGGTGCCGTTCGACCACTGGGCGTATGACGCAGTCCAGAAGCTGGTCGATGAAGGCATCATCATCGGTTACCCGAAGACGCACGAATTCAAAGGCGACCGCGCGATGACCCGTTATGAGTTCGCCATGGCCATCAGCCGTCTGATGGAATGGCCGGGCCTTATCGGTGCTCCCGGAGGCGCAGGTCCCGCTGGTGACGCTGGTGGGGATGGCGATGACGGTCCCGCTGGCCCGCAAGGCCCCGCTGGTCCTCCCGGACCCGTTGGTGGTGCTGGCGCGGATGGCGCAGCTGGCCCCGCTGGTACGCCCGATCAAGCTGCAATCGAAGCGATCTGCAAGAAACTCATCGACGAGTTCAAAGATGAGCTGGCAGACCTTCAGGACCAGATCGACGATCTCGCGGAAGACGTGGACGATCTTGATGGCCGCGTAGCGGCTCTCGAGGACGCCATGAATCGCCCGCAGGTCACAGGTTGGATCAACTACCGTATCGGTCTCGTTGGCGATCTCTGGAAGAACGCTGAGTACGATGCGTTGACCGCGAAGATCGGCATTGAGGGACAGATCACGGACGAGCTCGCAGGCCGCATTAGCCTGAAAGCGATCGATGACACGACTCGCGTCACGATGGCCCACGGCGGAGTTGCCCCGACGCTCGGCATTGGCGAAAACATCTGGCTCGACGAAGCCTGCCTGATGTATGCGACAGACTGGTGGACCCCGGTCCAGTGGACCGCCGGCCGTCAGTTCTTCGCGCTGGACCGGCATGGTCTTCTCGTTGACAACCAGCGTCTGAGCACCCAGGGCATCCGCGGCCAAGCTGATAGCCTCTGGGGCACGGACCTGGACTTTGACTTTGTGTACGGTGGTTCGTTCTACGATCTCGCTGCTGGCTTCGGCCCGGGCAATGACGGCATGGGCGCTGCGCGTCTGGCCTACACCCGTCCGAACTTCGAAATCGGTGGAACCTACCTCGCCACAGGTGTTGGTGAAGAGCAGGGCATCGCGGGTGATGCGTGGATCGAAGTCTTCAACCGCGACTTGACGTTCGAGTACTCGGAGCAGCTCCAGTTCCCGAGTGGCGCCCGCCTCCCCGGCGGTGCGAACAACCCGAGTGTCTGGATGGGTACCGCGGAAATCATCGACAATCCCGGACTGAGGATTCTCGGTACAGCTTCCCGCGCGTCGGTGGCCTATGGCATTTTCTATAGCTCGCTGAACCCCTACTTCGAGGGCATCGACTACGCGATCATGAGTGGCGCGTCGGCTGGCTTCCCGTGGGAGCGGTGGATGTACGGCCCGTTGGTGTTTGCTGGTGCGCAGACGTTGGCCGCAGACGTGGACTTCGCGCTCGGAAGCATTCCAATGCACATTCGCTACGCGAATCTGGAAGGCACGCTCGGCGCGATACTCCCGTATGAGAACCTCGTCTCTGTTTCCGCCACCAAGACAGTTGTTGATGGCTTGGACGTCGCGTTCACCTACGCGCGTCAGGAAGCGGAGAGGGGGTTCGTCGACCTGGATCTCATCCAGGCGTCGGCCGTCGTAGAGTTTTAAGGTCTCTGACCACAGAACGTGAACACGGGGGCTCCCACTCGGGAGCCCCCGTTTCTTTTTGCGGTGTTGGTTGCTCGCCTACAGGTCCAGCGCGCGGGACGCCGCGTCGAAGTTGATGACCGGCGCTCCATCGCCGATATAGCGGGCGTGGCGCAGACCTTCGGTGAGGTACTCCTTGGCCATTGCTACGGCATCGCGCAGGGCGACATCTCTCGCAAGCAACGCCGTGATCGCCGCGGACAGGACGCAGCCCGTGCCATGCGCGGCAACCCTCAGCGGCACGCGCTCGGCCGCCAGTTCCACGTGACCATCCGCATCCACGAAGACGTCGATCGGGTCCCCGTCGCTGTGCCCGCCCTTGACCATGGCCGCCCCCGCGCCCAGCTCAAGCAGACACTCACCCGCCAGCCGCATGTCGTCGAGGGATGCAATGCGAAGCCCGGTCAGCGCCTCAGCCTCGGCGAGGTTTGGCGTGACGAGCGTGGCGCGGGGCAGGATGACATCCCGCAACGCGTCAACGCCCTCGGGCGTGAGGAGCGCGCGTCCGCTGGTGGATACGGTGACGGGATCGACGACGAGGGGAATGGTGGAAGACTCGGTGAGGTGGCGCGCTACGACGTGGACTGTGTCCGCGCCCGCAAGCATGCCGGTCTTGGCCGCCGCGACGCAGACATCCGCGAGGAGCGCGCGCAGTTGCTCGGCGACTTGCTCGGAAGCGAGAGGCTGGCAGGCGTGGACCGCGCGCGTGTCTTGCACGGTCAGTGCCGTGACAGCGGCCGCGCCATGGACGCCAAGGCTGGCGAATGTCTGCAGGTCGGCCTGAATGCCAGCTCCGCCAGTCGGGTCGGAGCCCGCTATGGTCAGTGCGGTGGTCACGGTGGCGAGTCGCTCCGCAGCCTATACTTGGATCTCTCTCAACGGAGCCTTCGCCATGAGTCGCGCGTCGGCCTCGGTCAGGCCGTACGCTCTGATCGCCGCTTCGTCGACGGCGTGCTGCGCGGCGTTGATCTCGGCGGGGTCGGAGGCCGCGGCTCGGCGAGCCGCGACACCGGCGAGGCAGTCGAGACCGGATCGCGGGACAGGGAACTCCTGGATCCAGGAGAGCGGGATGCGAAGGGATCCCTTGGGGATGCGAGCCGCGTAGAGTTGCTGGTAATGGAGCCAGGCAGCGGGCAGGCTGTTGAGAAGGGCGAGCGCCGCGCCGAGGACGCGGGGCTCCCCCCACGCGCCCCAGACGGCGACCATGAGCGCGGTCGGATGGTCCCACAGCGCGGCGGTGGGCCGGGGGCCAATGCCCTTGATGATCAGCTTGGGCTGGTGGAATAGGCGCCAGAGTTCATCCGAGACGGCGGGCGGTCGGTCTGTTAGCACGGGGCACTCCCACAGCGTGCCTCGGAGTCTGAGCAGCGCGCTGGTCGGAGCGCGGAATGCCCGCACGTTGCCGGGCGTGACCACCGGTAGTTCGTCGCGAGAGCCGGTAGCCTCGGACATGTGAGCACAGCACTCGTTGTAATCGAACCCGCGAACGCCTCCGCGGACGAGAGCGAGTTCACGCAGCGGCACGGTGTCGTCGAGCATCCTCGCCAGAAGCGATTGCTCATCGTCACTGGCGCGGAGGGTCGGCCACCGCGACCGTAAGAGATCGCGCTGCGCCTTCTGATTCCGAGGGCCGATGTCATCGAGGCTCTCAGGGCAGAAGATGGCGACCTGGTGTCCGGGTCGAGGCGGCTTGCGAGTCGCGATGGTGATGACTTGGTTCACCAACGCTCCAGCCTCGGCACCGCGGCAGTCAGTGAGGTCGATCAGCTCGCGCAGCGTCGCGCGTTCGTGGAGGTAGCGGCGAAGCCGGCGTCCGTAGTCGGCGACCAGGAATTTGCTCGACGTGAGCAACCCAATCGTCCCTCCCTCCGTCACCGTGCGGACCGCCAGCTCGATGAACGGGACCTGAAGATCGAAGGCGCCGCGAGCGGTCGCGAAGTCGCGCCGGATGCGGTCGCTCTCAGCACCGCGGCGAGCGGCCCGGACGTAGGGCGGATTTGCCACGATGCAATCGGCTGCGCAATCCGGCAATTGGTGCAGCACGTCGCGTTGCGTGACCTGGAGCGGCAATTCGGAGGCGAGGCGTTGGATGCCGGCGGCTGAGGCCCCAAGCTGAGTGGCGGAAAGCAACAAGGCTACCCGCGTGACGATGACGGAGCCGAAGTCGCGGTCGTGGCCTCGGAGGAGGCGCGCGGCGCGTAGCGGCGAGAGCCCTCCGTCGGCGAGATGGTCGAGGGCGGCCAGGAGGAGCGCGCCGCAGCCGCACGCGGGATCGAGCACGATCGGT
>CAZKUN010000058.1:14981-38181 GCA_964555935.1 uncultured Armatimonadia bacterium
CTGGAGGCGGCGCCGCACATCGCGGCGCAGCAAAAGCGCGCGCTCGACGAGCAGTCGGGCGACGGCTGGTGGCGTGTAGTATGTCCCCGACGTCTTTGCATCGGGCACGGCGCCATCGCGATAGATCCGACCAAGGTCGGAGGGGTCGAGGGATGTCCAGTCGGCGCGGCCGGGGACGGATACGCCGAGGCCGCCAGGCAACTCAGGCGCGAATGTCGCGGGCGGAATGCTCAGCGCGGTCGCCGCATCAGCTACGAGTCTTGCCAGCACGCCGTCATTCGGGTTGGGCATAGCTGGGATCCTCGACGAACCCCTCGTGGCACTCGCCGCATTGGTGCTGCGGATGGGGCACCGGCAGCTCCTTGCCGGTGACATCCGAGCCGCTTGACATGCCTCGATGGCAACGATAGCATTCCGTCGTCTCGTGATCGTCAGGCGGAGTCAGATCGACGATGTCGGCCCCGGGTGGAGGCAAGCGTCCGAGGAGCGATGCGGTCATGAAGATGACCAATACGGCGGCGATGACCCCCATCGAGATGTACCCCAGCTTGCGTTTCCTGTCAGCGTCGGACATGGCGGTGGGCGTCCTCCGTTGGGGGCTATTTGTCGCGTCCGTAGTACAGGACGTCCCTGAAGCGCGCGGGCTCAATAACCTTGCCGAGCAGATGGAGATGAAACCCGAACTCGCCGATCTCCCACAGCCCGTGGCCGTCGCTGCCGAGCGCGATCTTCACGCCGCGCTCGACGCAGGCCGCGAAGAACTCTGCGTCGGGATCGTTGGTGTGGTAGTTGATCTCGGCCGCCACGCCATTCGCCGCCAGCAGAGCCGCGAGGGGCTCGTAAAGTTCGGTCGGCACGCGTCGGTCCGCGCGACGGAAGATCCGGAACGGGTGGGCGAGGATGTCTACGTCCTGGGCGACGACGTCCTCGGTGTCGCGCATGAACTCGCGGAGCAATTCGTCCTCGTCCATCGTGCGGATGTTACCCGCCATGATGACATGAACCGCGCCGACGAATACGTCCCACCCGTCGCGGTCTCGATCCAGTAGCGTCAACTTGCGGTCCCCATCGAGTTCGACCTCCAGACCCATGCCGACTGACGGCGATCGCAGCGGCTCGACCTCGGCGCGGAACTGGTCCATGCGACCTCGACCCGCGTCGCGCTCGCGCCGGATGACGCTCGCGTCCTCGCGGAACACGCCGCCCCAGTAATCGTCCGCGCACAGGTAGAGCTGGCCCGCGTGCTCGGTGATGTGGACTCGCGAGATGCCAAAGAACTCGGCGTGCTCGACGACGGTGCCGGCGGTGACGTCGTCACTGCAGTAGGCGTATTGCGAGTGGGCGTGGAAGTCAAAGAGCGGCGCCGGAGGGTCGACCATCGTAAGCGCGACCTCGCGGGCGGCGAATGACTGGTCGCTGATGCTGAGCCGCGTGAACCGCAGAGGCGCCTCGGCGAGCGCCGGACATGTCATGTAGGCAACGCCGCTGACGTCTTCGGCGGCGATGCCGGGATGGTAGTGCGCGCTGACCGAGAGCAGGACGCCTGCTTCCTCATAGGCGCGCATGACGTCCGCGCCATTGGTCAGGTTATAGGGGTAGCTGCTCTCGATGGGCGGGTGGATCGGGTTGTGCTGGAACGCGACGATCGGGAGGTCGGGGTCGGCTTGCGCGCAAAGGGTGAGGTCTTCCGCGGAGCGAGTTGCTTCGTCGCTCGGGGCGTATGCGTCGGCGAACGTGACGAGTTGGCAGCCCTTGACAACGTGGATGCCGGGGCGATCGCCAAAGATGTCGAGGATTCTCTCGGCTGGGCCATCGTGGTTTCCGGGGACAACGATGATCGGGACGTCGAGCTTGGACACTTCCTCGCGGATCTCGGCGAGGTCCTCTTCGGCGCCCGCCGCGTCGCCGTTGTCGACGAGGTCACCCATGAGAACGACGGCGTCGACGACGCCTTCGCGCTCGGTTCTCCGGACGGCGCGGCGGACAAGCTCAAGGCCCCAGGCCGACTTGCGCGAAGGGATCGGGCACTCGTGTTCGGCATGGTTGACGTAATGAACATCGGCAATGATGAGAAGCTCGACGGCGGAGGTCGCGGAGCAGATTGGGGTCACGTCCGAAGTGTCTCCTTAGGGCGACGAGTTAACGGCCCCGGAGGCTTCGCGCGCAAGCCTCGTTGCCCCTCCATGGGAAGGTGAATTCTCGGGTCGGCGCTGGCTAGAAACGGCGGATGAATCGCGGGTCGCGAGAATTATTGAGTATTAATCTTGCACAAGGAGGAGTCCGCGATCCGGACTGGGAAGATGATTGACGGGGGAATGGTGTACACTTAAACAGTCACTTCGGGGTTAAGTTGACACTCTCCAACGGGCGGTGCTATACTCGCACCCTATTTACATTCCATACCGCTCGCCCGTGACCCGGGGCACCGCGGGAAGGAGCGATGCTGGTGTTGCGTGATAACGTAGAGGAATACGCGAAGATCCGTGTGTGTGGCGTCGGCGGGGGCGGAACGAACGCCGTCAACCGCATGATGGAGGCCGGGTTGATTGGCGTTGAATACATCGCCGTCAACACCGATCAGCAAGTGCTCGACTTGTCGACAGCCGATAGGAAACTCCAGATCGGCGAAGAGATTACGCGCGGCCTAGGTACGGGTGGCAACCCGGACCTTGGCGCGGCGTCGGCTGAAGAGAGTCGACAGGCAATTGTCACCCACATCACGGGCGCGGACATGGTGTTCATCACGGCCGGGATGGGTGGTGGCACGGGAACGGGCGCGTCCCCGTTGATCGCTGAAATCTCGCGTGAAGCCGGCGCGCTGACTGTTGGCGTCGTGACGAAGCCGTTCAAAGTCGAGGGCAAGAAACGGCAGCGCCTCGCTGACGAGGGCTTGGAAAAGCTTAAGGATGCCGTCGACACTCTGATTGTCATCCCCAACGATCGCCTGCTATCGATGACCGAACGTGACCTGACGCTGGAGGAAGCATTCCGGCTCGCAGATACGATTCTGCAGCAGGGCGTCCAGGGCATCAGTGAAGTCATCGTAGTGCCTGGCCTGGTGAACCTCGACTTCGCGGACGTTCGTTCGGTCATGGAGAACGCAGGTCCGGCGTTGATGGGCATTGGCGAATCGAAGGGCGAGCATCGCGCGGCCGACGCGGCGCAGACGGCCATCGCGAGTCCGTTGCTTGACACGACGATCGATGGCGCGAAGAAGGTGTTGCTCAACATCTCGGGCGGACCGGACTTGACCCTGGCCGAGGTTGCCGAAGCGGCCACGATCATCCAGGAAGCCGCGGGCGACGAAGAGGAAGTCGACCTGACGTTGGGCGCAGTGACGAACGAGAGTCTGGAAGGCACGATCCGCTTGACGGTCGTGGCGACCGGTTTCGAGGATCGACCGACGCCAAAGCTTGTCAGCGACGAGCAGCCTGCTGAGGAGTCGGCGGATCCGGAAACCGACGACGCGCAACCCGAGCCGGAGTCGGCGGAGAAGCCGAAGTTCCCCGCTGAGGTCCCGACTTACGACGGCGATGACATCGACATCCCCGCGTTCTTGCGGCGAGATCGGACTCGACGGGACTAGGCGTGGTAGAAGGTCAGACAGAACGAGAAGCGGCCGGCATTTCGCCGGCCGCTTTTGTCTGTTCTGTTGGGTAGGTCCTGTCGTGGTTTACCAGGTCGCCTTGACGTCGAGATGGACTTCATCTTGGGGCTTGACGGTTGAGGATGATCCCGGGGGCAGCGTGCGTTTGGCTGACACGGAAACGTCGGCGACCCAGATGGGACGGGTGACGCCGACGGAGATGATCGAACCGTTGGGCGTGTTGCCCGAGGCTGTGCGCAGGTTGCCGGTCTCGTAGTTGACGTCGAGTTTCCCGACGAAGGGGTTCTCTCCGCCGAGGCCGATGCGGACGCGGCTGACCTCGGTTGGGTCGACCAAGCTCTCGCTCAACGAGTAGCCGATTTTCCCGCTGAGTCCCCAAACGATCGGCCTCGCAACTTCCGCATTCCAGACGCGCTGCTGGTGGACGGTCTTCTTCGCCGCGTCATATGAGTACTCGTGGACGTTGAAGCCGAGGTCTGCGCCAAAGAGAGGGATCTGCACCGTCGCGCCCATTTCGGGTTCGGGGCGGTTGTGCTCATCGTGGTACATGCCCGTAAACTGCAACTGGTCGGTTGTGGTGTACGCCAACTTCAGATCGACCGTGGGGTCGATGTGCGCGCCGGTGTTGCCAAGGGTGGTGTAAGTCGCCGTGGCGCCGAGGCCCTCGCCGCCGGACGGCGTGTGTGCGACGGTGAGCGAGCGCAGGGTGGCGATGCCGACGCCGGTCGTATCGGTATCGCTGAACGATGCGGAGATCGTGGTGTCGGGCAGCACGGTGACCTGCGAGCCGATGGTCGTGACGGCGGTATCGGCCGCGGCCGCACGATCCGAGTCGGTGTGAGATGCCGTAACGTTGACGCCCTCGATCGGCGTCGCGTTGACGGTGACGGAACTGACCGAGTCAGAGCCGCCGACATCGCGCGTGGTATCCGTGTGGCTGGCCGCGACGCTGACTGTCTCGCTTGGTTTGGCGTTCAGGTTGAGCGTGGTGACGCGGGTCGAGACGCCCTGGTCGCGGTCGGTGTCGACGTGCGTGGCCGCGAAGGTCACCTCATCGGTCGGCTGAGCGTTCAGGGCGATGCTGGTGATGTTCTCAGAGCCCTTGACCGATGAGTTGGTGCGGGCATGACTCGCGTTCAGCGTTCCCCGACCGGAGAGTTCGATGGTCGGCGCGCGGAATGCCATGGCGGTGACGGTCGACGTGTTCCCGTTGACCGTGGATTCAGTCTCGTGGAATTCGGCCATCGCGGCCGCGGCTCCCGGACGGGTGAGCGCGAGATCGAACTTCTGAGTCTGGGAACTGTGAATGTTGAGCTTGCTCGCAGTGGTGAGCGCCGAACTCAACGCGAAGTCACGACCCAGGCCGAGGTTGAGTTTTGCGGTTTCAGTGGTGGATCTGGTGAAGCCCTGCAGCGTGTTGGCTGAGTCTGTGTCCCGCACGAAGGAGAACTCGCCAGCCGTCGTGCCGCCGCCGAAGCCCTGCGTCAGCGCCATCGTCTGTTTCTCGGACTCAGAGTGGGAGAGCCCGCGCGGGCCTTGCTCGCGGGCGAAATCACGGGTGAAAGACATGGTGCCGCGCGAGTTGAGGCTGAGCTGGATTATGTCTTTCGTCCGCTCGACCGTGCCGAGGGAGAACGTGCCCTCACTCCCCGCTCGGACCGTCTCGCGCCGGATCGACAGCCGCCGGTGAAGTGGCACGTCGACCTCGTACTTCTCCGGATCAAGTCCTGCCGCGCGGAGGTTTTCCTCGGTGATGGATTCGCGGAACGCCTGCGGATTCTGAATAGCCGTAGGAGAATCGGTAAACGCGAGGCTCGCCCCTGTCAGTAGGAGAGCCCCTGCAATCAGTACCCCAACCGTCCTGGTGCCCCCGGATTGCACGCCCGATCACCTGCCTTAGAGTGTGGTTCGATGTAGGCTGCGTTGATACCCTAGTAAAGACACTTTACCACGGGAAATGTTTCGCCACAAGGGGTGTATTGTTGGCGTTGTGAGCCGCGTCACTCGGAGGCATTAGGCCCAGTGCGTGACTTCGAGCGCGGCGGCGACGAGAAGGAGGGCGACAATCAGGCCCAGGCTCTGGGCCACGCGGTCGGATTTGAGCAGGCGTTTGACCTTCTCGGCCTGCCAGGCGGAGTCATGATCGAGCGTCCGCGGCACGAGATTCTCAGCCAGTTTGAGCCCTAACGCGGCGGAGAGAATCAGGGCTGGGAACTCCACCGGGCCATGAGGGAGCAGGTACGCGGCAGTCTTCAGCAATCCGGCCGTCCAGCCCTGCATTAGCCCGTCAGCAAGCCATACGCCGAGCATGATGGCATTTGCGCCCACGGCCATGTAGGGCACTATGGCGGCAAGCGCCGCGCTACTTCGAGCTGCGAAATCGAGGTCTTCATCGCCGATGGGCGGGAAGATGCGCCGGCCGACGTTGGTGAGCGCGGTCGCCATGGTGATGGCGATTCGCTCGCCGATTGAGGAGCCTGGGACATCGGGTGATGCCTCGTGCTTGGTGTTGAGGCGGGAATTGAGCCACACGCTGGCGGGGCCGATCAGGGCGCCGGTGAACGCCGCGCGGATGTTGTTGAGCAAGATGAGAAAGAAGACAGCCCACAGGCCCGTCAGCCAGGTTGTGGGCCAGAACTGGACCTTCTCGATGAGGGCCAGCAGTCGCGTGGGCAGTCCGGGAACGAGCGTGGCGGCGGCGACGGACAGCACGAAGGTGACCACGGTGACCACGACCAGCGTCTTGGCCATTCGCACGATGCTCGGCCAATCCCACGCGAATGGGCGCGCGGCCGAGAGTCCGTCCGCCGCGCCGGTCGAGACCATGGCACGCGCCTCGGCCGCGTCGATTGCGCCACCGTCGGATGTGTGGTCGGGGTCTATGTTACTCAGGGTCGCGTCCGCTCGGCCGTAGTGTAAATGCGCATGCGCGTGCCGAATTGACTGTGCCCCTGTCGGGCTAGAACTCAAACGTTGGGTGATCCCCCTCGCTGGGCCTTCCTGGCGGCAAGCCCAGGTGCTCGTAGGCTTCTGCCGTCGCCTCACGCCCGCGTGGGGTGCGGCGGATGAGGCCAATCTTGAGGAGGAATGGCTCGACCACGTCTTCGAGCGTGTCTTGCTCGACGTTGAGCGTTGCTGCCACGGCATTTACGCCTGCCGGGCCGCCCCGGTACACGCCGATGATGGCTGCGAGATAGCGGCGGTCCTGCTCGTCGAGCCCGAGATGGTCGACGCCAAGCGAGCGGAGGGCCTCCGCGGCGATCTCTTGGGCGATGCGTCCGTCCCCTTCGACCTCAGCGTAGTCCCTCACGCGTCGCAGCAGACGGTTGGCGACCCGTGCCGTGCCGCGAGAGCGGGCGGCGATCTCATGCGCGCCCTTCGGATTGATCTCGACTTCCAGCTGGTCCGCCGAGCGGTGGACGATCCTCTGAAGCTGCTCGACGCTGTAGAAATCGAGATGGTGATAGATCCCGAAACGCTCGCGTAGCGGGGCGGTCAGCAAGCCGGCGCGGGTCGTGGCTCCCACGAGCGTGAAGCGCTTGACCGGGACGGTGACCGTGCGCGCGTAGGCTCCGCGGTCGAGTACGAAGTCGACGCGAAACGACTCCATCGCCGGGTACAGAAACTCCTCGACCACGCTCGGCAACCGGTGGATCTCATCGACGAACAGGACCTGGCCGGCTTCCATGTTGGTCAGGATGCCGACGAGATCGGCGGCTCGCTCGAGGGCCGGGCCGGAGGTCTGGTGGAGTTTGACGCCCATTTCATTGGCAATGATGTAGGCCAGGGTCGTCTTACCGAGTCCGGGCGGACCGTCGAAGAGGAGATGCTCAAGAGGTTCGCCGCGCTTCTGCGCGGCCGCGATCGATATCTTCAGGCCGTCGATGAGCCGGCGCTGGCCGACGTCGTATTCGTCGAGCGTCTGAGGGCGGTGATCGAAGGACTGCACGACGTCCTCGACCTGCTTCTCCGGTCCGATAATCCTCTGAGGCTGGTCGTCCATTGGCGTCAATGTCCCCGAGCGGCGCCTGGCTGAGCTATGCTCTCTCGGCCAAAGCTTCTGTGATCAGCTCGTCGGCGGTGGTGATATCGGGCCGGCGATCGAAGGCTGCCTGCACCAATACGCGCGCGTCGGCCGCGGAGTGGCCGAGTTGCGTGAGGATTTCGATGGCGTCGGTCTGCATCCCCTGCTGAGGCGCGCCGGCGACTTCAGCGGCGACATCCTCATCGACGGAGATGAAGTCCGCGACCTTGCCTTGCAGCGTGTTGTGGATGTCGCGCGCCTTGCTCGCCCCGACGCCCGGCAATGACTTGAGGAACTTGACGTCGCCTAGTTCGATGGCGCGGGCGATGTTCGCGACGGGCGCGGCGAGCATGCGACAAGCGGCTTTGGGGCCGATGCGCGGCACGTCGAGGAGACGCTCGAAAAGCTCAAGCTGACCCGGCGCGTCAAAGCCGAGAAGCATTGGCGTGCCTTTGGAGTGATCCATCGCGAGGTAGTAGTAGGTGTTGAGGGTGACCTCGGCGCCGGGCTCCATCCCCGCGAGTCTCTCGGCGGTCGTGACGGGTACCTGAACCTCATACCCCAGGCCGCCGGCTTCAATGATCGCGCTGTCGGGAGTCGACTCCACAAGCTCGCCTCGGATCATCCGTATCACAGAGCGTGTCTCCTATGAGCGCTCGGAATCTTCGATCAGCTTCGCGATGGACTCGGGCAGTTGCTTACGGTGCTTGCGTGGCCGCGCCATGCGAGTGCGGGACGGGACGCAGTGGCATAGCGCCAAGGCCAGCGCGTCAGTGACGTCGGCGGGCTTTGGGGGCGTGTCCATGCCCAGGAGCTGAGCCACCATGCGGGCGACCTGATCCTTCGGGGCGCGCCCATTGCCAGTCAGCGAGCGCTTCACGAGCGCTGGGGGGTACGCCGCGACCTCGGCGCCGGCCTGAACGGCCGCGAGGTAGATGACGCCCCGAGCGTGGCCCATCAGCACCGCGGTGCGTGGGTGCTCGTAGTGGGTCCAAAGATCCTCGACGGCGACGACATCGGGCGGGAAGTCCGCGAGCACCTTCTCAACGCCCGCGTGGAGTTGGCGCAGTCGCTGCTCGAGCGGGGCGGCGCTGTCGGACTTGATGACCCCACCCTCTGCCAGCGAGGGCTCGCCATCCACGATGGCAAGGACGCCGTAGCCGGTGACCCGCAAACCTGGATCGATGCCGATGATGTGCTTGGGAGGCTGGCTCATCAGTCGGATTATACACCACGCTTTAGGCGAGGCGCAACGAACGGTGGCCTAGGGGCCGCCCGTGGATGCGGGTGGGCCGACAGTGGCGGTGAGTGTTGGCCCGTCGAACGTAAGGCGGAGGCCAAGGAGACGGCATAGGTTGGCCGCCGGGGCGACGGGTCGCCCGTTCCAAAGCACGCTGGTGACATCCGGACACGGCCCGTAGCCGTCGATGTAGAGCGTTTCCCCGGGGGCGAAGGTGAGGTGCTGTCCGCCTACGCGAGCGACGAGCGTCTGGTCGAGTTGCTCAACCGAGCATCCGAGCGCGCCCATGAATGCATCGGCCGGAACGTGGAGTCTGCCGTCGATGATCGGGGCGTTGAAGCGCTTGCCCGCCGGACTGGCCGGGCTCGACACCTCGACGACAGCGACGGGCGGCTGGCCAAAGCCCCAGTTGAGGAGCTTGCCGCTCTCAGTCCAGGAGTCGGGGGACTTCATCACGACCGCGACCAACCCGTAGCCGCTGCGCGCGGCCGAGGCGGCGAGGCAACGTCCGGCCGGTGTCGTGTATCCCGTCTTGACGCCGTCGCATCCCTCGCACTGGCCGAGTAGACGGTTGCGGTTGTCAACCTTCTGCGTGCGCCCGCTCTCCCATCGCACAACCGCCTCCTGCTGCTTGATGAGCTGGCGGAGGTGGGGGTCCAGTCGGGATGCAAGCGCGAAAACAGCCATGTCACGCGCGCACGAGTAGTGGTCATCCGCCGTCAGCCCGCTGGCGTTCATGAAGTGGGTGGCGACGGCGCCGAGGGCGTCTGCCTTGGCGTTCATCACCTCGGCAAAGGCCGCCTCGGATCCGGAAACGTGTTCGGCGAGGCAGACTGCGGTGTCATTCCCCGAGGGCAGCATGAGCCCCTTGAGCAGCTCGCCGACCGAGATGCGCTCGCCGGTCTTGAGTCCGAGTTTGCTGCCGATGGCTGATGCCGCGCGAGAGCTGACCTTGGCAATGTCGGTCAGCTTGCACTTCTCCATGACCACCAGCGCGGTGACGATCTTCGTCATGCTCGCGGGCGGGCGCGGCTTGAAAGCATCCTTCTCGTATAGGACGGCACCAGATTCCGCCTGGACGAGGATCGCGGCGACGGCGTCGATGCCCGGAGGGGGCGCGACGAGTTCGGCGTGGATGGTGGGCGCGAGCCAGACCAGCGCGAGCGCCGCCGCGGTGAGCCGGCGCGGGAGTCTATTCGATTGCAGTGGGGAAGGCCTTGATGATGATGGCATATGTGTTGGAGTCGCCGCCTGGCGGGAAGTGGGCACCGATTCTGGCCGTGCTTCCCGTGGGTGAGAGAGAGTCTAGAGCGCTGCCGACATACGGCTTCTTGTCCACGAACACCTCGAGGTCGGCCGGCGTTGGCGCAATGCGGATGCGTCCGCCGCCGAGACGCTCGATCTCGAGGGTGATGGAGTGTTCAGACCAAGAATTGGGCGCGTAGGGAAGAACGAAGCGGGCTTCGCCGGGCGCGCTGCCGGGCTCCGCCGCAATTAGCGCGGCCTCGTTGCCACTGTCGCCACGCGCGTAGCATTCGTACTCGAGCGGCTCAGCGCTCACTGCGATCAACGCGCCGTCCACGCACGTGACCTCCACGCGCGCGGTCGTGAGGTCCGCCGTCGGCACGGTGCCGGGCGTTAGCGGGTCGTTGCCCTCAGGTCCTGGGGCGATGCTGAGTCCGGTGGGGCCGGGGTCGGCGTCAGAGTCGTCGGCGGTGTCGCCTGCGAAGATCCTGCCGATCAGCAAGCCGATGAGGATCCCGACGACCATGACGACGGCCAGCGCGCGCTTCCGGTCTGCATGGCGTCTGGACGCTACGATTTCGCACACCTCCGGTTTGAGCGGCAAGTCGGGTTCCTCGGGCCGGTCGTCGACGGCGCGCGGAATCTCGACGTTCTCCGGCGCGGGCTCGGGTTGGTTTGGCCGAGGTATCGGCGCAGCGGCGGTAAGCGCGGCCGGAACGTCGGACCCGACGCGGGCGACGGCGACGGTGACGTTGTCTTTGGTGCCGGCTTCGAGGGCCATGTCGACGAGCGTGGTGCATGCCGCGGACGGGTCGCGTTGCACGTGCGTAACGCCCTGCATGGCATTGATGTTGACTACTTCGGTCAGCCCGTCCGAGCAGGCGATGAATACGGCTCCGGGCTCGAGTGGCACCGTGGTCAGGTGGGCGTCAACGGTCTCGGCGGCCCCAACGGCCTGAGTGAGGTGCCCGCGAATGGGTGAGCGAGATGCTTCGTCTTCGGTGATCAGGCCCTCGCGCACCTGGCGGGCGACGAGGGAATCGTCCTCGGTGATCTGGTGGATACCTTCGTCGGTGACCACATACGCGCGGGAATCGCCGACGTTGGCGACTACGGCCTCGCCCTCGGCGAATACCACGATCGTGAGCGTGGTCCCCATGTTGCCGACGACATTGCCCTGGGTCGCAAACTCGTAGATGCGCTCGTTGGCGAGTTGCACCACTCGCAACAGGACGTCCGAGGGGCCGGCGCCGAGGAACTTGCGGTCGAAGCTCTCGTGGTCTTCGGGCTTGGCGGAGAGAATCTCGTCGGCAGTTTCGACAGCCAACTGCGCGGCTACCTCGCCCTGCTCGTGGCCGCCCATCCCGTCAGCCACGACGAGCGCGCCGCCAAAGCCCCAGATGTTGAGCGACGGATTGTAGACGCGGGCCAGGCAACGGTCCTCATTCTCGGCCCGCCCGCCGACGGCGGTCTCGGAAGCGACCACCAGTGCGTCGTCGCGCGACACTTCCATGCTGCCTCCCCCGGCCCGCGGGGTGTTGAGGCGGCGCGACCCGCGCGATGCCGGGCCGCGTCTCAACAGTCCCATATGGGTGCGGTTGTCCTTTCGTCAATTGGCCGCCGCGATGGAGAATCCTGCTGGGGGAGGCAAAGTCGCCGCGCGGGCCGCGCGGGGCCCGAATTGTGACGGGAACCACCGTTGGCCGGAAGGAACGACTGTCCGTGACAGCGAAGCCACCGAGTAGCCTTTCCCCAACTCGCGTCAGTGAATAGGAGAAGTGCCCGCGATGAAACCGATGGAAGTAGGCGTGTTCCTGTGCTCAACCGGGATCGAGGATCCCTTTGAGGCGGCTGTGAAGCTCAATGAACTTGGCGTTACCAACACTCAGATCGGCGCGCTGCCGCCTGAGATGTACGTGTCCGACGTCGCCGAGAAGCTGAAGGCCCACTTGGCGGACCTTGGAATCACGCCGACGACGCAGTTTGTCGGCTTCCCTGGCGAGAGCTACGCGAGCATGGATGCGGTCGCGGAGACGGTTGGATTCCTGCATGCGGACCTGATCGAGGAGCGGCTTGAGATCACGCGTAAGGCGATCGATTTCGCGGTGGTGCTAGGCGTCCCCCGCGTCGCCGCGCACATCGGGTTCGTCCCGGCCGACCACAGCGATCCGGCCTACCAGAAGCTAGTTAGCGACATGCAGGGCGTGGCGGACTACGCCGCCGAGAACGGGCTGGGGTTCAGTCTTGAGACGGGTCAGGAAACGGCGGAGGAGCTGCTGCACTTCTTCCAGGACATTGGCCGCGACAATGTGGGCATCAACTTCGATCCGGCGAACCTGATTTTGTATGGCAAGGACAAGCCGATCGACGCGCTGGAGTTGCTCAAGGACCACGTCGTGAGTTGCCACTGCAAGGACGGCGTGTGGCCCGAGCAGGACGGCGAGTTGGGTTCTGAGGCGCCACTTGGCGAGGGTCAAGTGGACATCCCGGCATTCGTCGCGAAGCTGAAGGAGATCGGCTACACGGGGCCGCTGACCATTGAGCGCGAAGCCGGCGATGATCGCATCGGCGACATTACCCGGGGTCGGGCGTTGCTCGAGAGCCTGCGCGACAGTTAGCCCTACCGTCCACAGCACCGTTGATCGCACTCTACATAGCACCGGGAAGTGAGCCAATGACTCCGGAAGAGACCACAGGCGCGCCAGAGCAGACACCCGAGGGCACGGCGACTCCGTGGGTGTTGGACGCGATCACGCGGGCATCCGATGTCATCATTGTGACAGACCAGCGCGATCGCATCGCGTACGTGAATGACGCGATCCGCGACCTGACCGGGACCGAGCCCGCGGATCTGGCCGGCGAAGCCGTGCTGGCGCTGGTTGCGCCGAAAGACCATTCGCGCGTGCTCGACGTGCTCCGGATGGCGAGGTTCGGGGATGAGCCGGACACGCAGATCCTGGAATTGGAGTTCTCGAGCAGTCTGGCCGCGGGTCCCGTGTCGGTTGAGCTGACTGTGCGGCCAGCGTCCTTGGGCAAGCGCGGCACGGGGTGTATCAGTGTCGGGCGGGACGTCTCAAAGAGCAAGGCCCACTTCGACGAACGCTTGGCGACAGAGCGCGTCGGCGCAGTTATCGAACTCGCCAAGAACGCGGCTCACCAGATCAACAACCCACTCGCGATTTTGACTGTCCATCTGGGGGTCATCGAGAAGGCGACGGCGGAGGGCAAGTGTCCCCAGCCAGAGGCTGTGGATCAGATGCGCAACGTCATCGGCAGGATCGCCGAGGTGACCGCCGAACTCGCCGCCGCCGCCGACACGAGTCTTCAGAAGTCGATCCTCGGCGCGCCGCTAGCCGACCTGCACACCACGCCACCGGAACTCGATCCCGAGTGACGCGCCGCGCGTCGCTCGGGGCACTCCCCGTCCCTTGCTCTCGAGGTAGGTAGACCATGGAGATCATGCTGCGCTATGGACGCCGCGGGCTGAACGTCTCGCTGCCTGACGCGAACGTCCAACACGTCCTGCGCTTCTGCCCGCTGCCCGCCGTCACTCAACCTCAACGAGCGCTGCGGGACGCGTTGGACGCACCCGATGGATGCGCGCCGGCGGCTGATCTGGCGGCAGGGCGGCGCGACGCGTGTATCGTGACGGCCGACATCACTCGTCCGGTTCCGAACGCGCTCATCATCCCCGCGTTGCTGGAGAAGCTTGCCGAGGGTGGGCTTCCGGCGGAGCGGGTGACCGTGCTCATCGGGACGGGCCTCCACCGCGGCAATACGGAAGACGAACTGCGCGAGATGCTGGGCGAAGATGTGCTGGCTTCGGGCGCGAGGATAGTCAACCACGACGCGCGCGACGAAGCGGGGCAGGTGCGGCTGGGCACTACCGTGCGGGGGACGCCCGTATTCGTCGACCGCGCCTACGCCGAGGCCGACCTGAAGATCTCCGTGTCGCTGGTCGAGCCGCACCTGATGGCCGGGTTCAGTGGGGGCCGGAAGGCGATCTGCCCGGGAATCTGTGGTGCTGAGACGATCCGCCACTTCCACGGACCGCGGCTGTTGGCGCATGATGAGTCGCGGGCGGGCGTGATCGGCGGGAATCCCGTCCACGAGGAATCGCTGGAGGCCGCGCAGATCGCCGGCGCGCCAGACCTGACGGTGAACGTGACGCTCGACGAGCAGCGCCGCGTGACGGGTATCTCCGTTGGCGAACTTGAAGCGGCTCACGCCTCCGCCGTGAGGCAGTCGGTCTCCCAGTCGAAGACGGCGATCCCCGAGCCGGTGGATATCGTCGTTACGACCAACGCCGGCCACCCCCTCGACTTGACTTTCTACCAGGGCGTGAAGGGCATGATCGCAGCCACGCCGATTCTCAAGCCCGGCGGCACGATCATCATCGCCCATGAGTGTGCCGAGGGCATCGGCGGCCCGGAATTCACCGAACTGATTCTCTCGACCGGGGAGATCGGCGAGTTCGTCGAGCGGCTGGCCGATCCGGAGTTCTTCTGCATCGACCAATGGCAGCTTCAGGAACACGCGAAGGTGCTGGCGACCGCGGGCGAGGTCATGAGCCTGAGCGAGGGCGTGTCCGCGGACCAGCTCGGGCGTTGCTTCGTGACGCCCATCGATAGCGTCGAAGCCGCCGTTGGGCAGGCGCTCGCGAAGCATGGCGCTGACGCCACCATTGCCGTCATTCCCGAAGGGCCCTACGTCCTCGCCTGCGTTGAGGGCGACACTGTCGACAGGCAGACTCGGTGAAGATCGCTCAGCTCACTTACTCCTACAAGCCGGTCATCGGCGGCGCGGACGCGTACGCGGACCTGCTCTGTCAGGCTCTGCGCGCGCGCGGCCACGAGGTGTGGGTGTATCAGCGCCACCACGACGCGGACGATTCGCACGTGCGCCAGGCGCCGCGCTGGCAGGCGAGGTTTCGCCCGCGAGACTTCTGGCTTGTGCCGCTTTGGCTGAAATCGCAACGCCAAGGGCTGTCTGGGATGGACGCTCTGATCGGCCACTACCCCAACTACTGCTCCCCGGCGTATTGGCACCCGAAGCTGATCGGCCTCTCCCACGGCGTGACGTGGGACGACGCGCCGGACACTTGGCGCGCGCGCAAGAAGCGGCGGATGGCGCGCGATGCGTTTGAGCGTTGCGCCAGGTACGTGGCGAACGACACGTTCTTTCTTAGGGAGATTGGGCTGGACGCTCCGCCCGGCGGGCGCGCGTTTGAGGAGGTCGCGCCGGGACGATGGTTCATCCCGAACTGCGTTGATACGGAGCGCTTCTCCGCGCCGGGGGGTGTCGAACGCGAGCCGGTAATCGTCGTCCCCCGCAACATCTACCGCAATCGCGGCATTCACCTCGCGGTGCAGGCGTTCTCACTGGTCCACGAGCAGTTTCCCGAGCATTCGCTGGAGATCGTTGGCGCGGAGAGCCAGCCTGCATACGCGGCTGAGGTCAAGCGGATGGTGGGGGAGATGAGGCTGGAGAGCCGCGTGCGGTTTACGGGTAGCGTGGCGTGGGAGGAGATGCCGCGCGTGTACGCTCGGTCCGCCCTCTGTCTGATACCGTCGCTTTGTGGCGAGGGAACGTCGTTGGCGGCCCTGGAGGCCATGGCTTGTGGGTGCGCCACAGTCACGACGGATGCGGGCGGGCTGACTGACCTGCCGGCTGAGCACTGCCGGGTGGATGCGGACGACCTCGCGCGAGCCATGGCGGATGCGCTGACGCGGCGCGAGGCCATCGCGGCGGAGCAGACGCGGCGCGTCCGGAGCGAGTTTCACCTGGGTCGCTGGGTCGAAGCGTGGGCGAAAGTTGTTGAAGACTGGTAGAGGGACCGGCGGCGGCAGAACTTGCGTTGAGGCGGCGACGAGTGGTATCCTATTCCCCCAATTGACGTCTGATGCCCCGAGTTCTTGTGGCAGGGAGGCCTTGACCCTGATGGCGACACGATCTGTGAAGTGGGCAGTCGATCTCGCACCATCCCCCACCGGCCGTCGTCGTGGCGTCGTGCGACTCTTCACGCGGGACGTTCACGGGATGCTCCCGTCTCGCACGGCGTTTGAGCCGCTGGCGGACGTATACGAGACGGAGGACGCCGTTGTTGTGCGCCTGGAAATCTCCGGGCTAAAGGCCAACTCGTCTGACATCCTGGTCGAGATCCAGGATGATCTGATGACGGTATCAGGCGAACGGCTCGATCCCGCGGACGGCGCGCGCGAGTACGAGCAGATGGAGATTCGAACCGGACGGTTTGAGAAGACCGTTCGCGTGCCGTGCATGGTCTCGGAGACCGAGGCCGTAGCCCGTTACGACGACGGGTTCCTCGTCATCAGCCTCCCCAAAAGCAAGCCGGTCCGCTCCGCCGTGCGCTTGGTCAGAATCGACTGAGCAGCCTCCGATTCATCCACGCGCCGGCATCAGAGAGCGAGGAGAATTGATCGATGGATGGCCCCGAAGCAACTGAAGAAAACGGGACGCCCCAGATCCCATCGCAGCTACCGATACTGCCGTACCCGAACGCCGTGGCGTTCCCCTTCATGATGGCGCCTCTGGCCGTCGCGGAAGGGCCGGACGCCCAGCTCGTGACGGACGTTGCCGCCGCGCACAAGATGTTCGGCTTGGTGACCGTAAAGGACGCTGACGCCGAGCCGGTCACGCCCGACAACATGTACGAGGTCGGCACGGTGGTCATGCTCCACCGGATGATCCGGATGCCGGATGACACGCGCCGACTGCTGGTCAACGGCGTGGCGCGCATCCGCATTTCGCGCATCGTCAAGACCGATCCGTACATCATCGCCGACGTTGAGGTGGTCGCAGACAGCGTCGTCGATGACGACGAATTACAGGCGATGCAGCAGAACCTCCTTAACGCGTTTCAGACGATCGTCAGCCTGTCACCGCAGTTGCCGGACGAGTTGTACATCCAAGCGCTCAACATCGACTCGGCGAGTCTGCTGGCTGACCTCGTGGTGTCGAACTTGGCCGCCACGACCGAGGAGAAGCAGCAAGTCCTGGCGACGGCGGATGTGAAGCAGCGTATGCGCGTGGTGACGGATGTTGCGGCTCGCGAGTTGCAGCGTCTGGAGCTGACGCAGAAGGTGCAGGATCAGACGCGCGGCGAGATGGATGAGGCGCAGCGGCAGTTCTTCCTGAGGCAGCAGCTCAAGCAGATCCGCAAGGAGCTGGGCGAGGATGATGACGGCTCGCAAGAGTTGGATGAGCTGGACGAGAAGATTGCCGAGGCCGAGCTGCCTGAAGCCGCGCTCGAGGCGGCGAACCGCGAGCTGGAGCGGCTGCGTCGGATGAATCCGGCCGCGGCGGAATACACGGTCGCGCGGACGTACCTGGATTGGATAATCGATCTGCCGTGGTCCAAGGCGAGCGAGGATCACCTCGATGTCGCGGCCGCTCAGCAGATCCTCGACGACGACCATTACGACCTCGACAAGGTCAAGGAACGCATCGTCGAGTACTTGGCCGTCCGTCAGCTCAACCCGGACATGAAGGGCCCCATCCTGTGCCTCGTGGGCCCGCCCGGAGTTGGGAAGACGTCACTGGGTCGATCCGTTGCGCGGGCGATTGGGCGCAAGTTCCATCGGATCTCGCTTGGCGGCGTGCGCGATGAGGCCGAGATTCGCGGGCATCGGCGGACGTATGTTGGCGCGATGCCGGGGCGGATCATACAAGGCATTCGCACCGCCGGCAGCAACAACCCGGTCTTCATGCTCGACGAGGTCGACAAGCTCGGCGCCGACTTCCGTGGCGACCCTTCGGCAGCCTTGCTTGAGGTGCTCGACCCCGAGCAGAATAACGCCTTCAGCGACCACTACGTCGAGGTGCCATTCGACCTCTCGCGGGTCCTGTTCATCACCACGGCGAACGTGCTGACGACCATCCCTCCGGCGCTGCTGGATCGGATGGAGGTCCTCACGCTCCCCGGCTACACCGAGGAAGAGAAGGTCCTCATCGCCAAGCAGTATCTCATCGCTCGGCAGCGCAAGGAGAACGGGCTCAAGGCGTCGCAGTTCAAGTTCAGCGACGCTGCGCTCCGGCTGGTGATCCAAGGGTACACGCGCGAAGCGGGCCTTCGCAATCTCGAGCGCGAGATCGGCAATCTCTGCCGGAAGACGGCGCGGCAGGTAGCTGAGGGGAATGAGAAGCCGCCGGCCGTATCGAAGGCGGTGGTGCGCGAGTACCTCGGCCCGCCGAGGTACTACTCGGAAGTCGTCAAGCGCGCGAAGGAACCGGGCGTCGTCTGCGGACTGGCGTACACGCCCAGCGGCGGCGAAGTGTTGTTCATTGAAGCGACCCGGATGTCGGGGCGCAAGACGCTCACGCTGACCGGGCAACTCGGGGACGTGATGCAGGAATCGGCTCAGGCGGCGCTCAGTTGGGTGCGCTCGAACGCGGAGAAACTAGGAATCGACCCGGACTTCTACGATAAGAGCGATATCCACATACACGTGCCGTCAGGCCAGATTCCCAAGGACGGCCCCTCGGCGGGCGTGACGATCGCGGCTGCGCTGGTGTCGCTATTGACCGGGCGCAAGGCGAAGCCGAAGGTCGGTATGACGGGCGAGATCACGCTGCGCGGGCAAGTGCTTCCGATCGGTGGCGTGAAGCAGAAATCACTCGCCGCGCGCCGCGTCGGGCTCGACACGATCATCCTCCCGAAACGCAACGAGAATGACCTCGAGGACATCCCCGAGGATCTTGCGCGTGACATCACCTTCATCACCGTCGATACCGTCGCTGAGGTCATCGACGCCGTGCTGATGCCCGCGAGATGACCTCGCCGGAAATGAAGACTGCTGCCGCCCCGGGGCTCGTCGCCCGGGGCGGTTCTGATTCCTAGGGGCGAACCGCGCGGGAGCTGCGGTGTTCAGTGAAAGAGTGATGTTGCCTGGGTGGAGCCATAGCATTTCTGGGGAGGGTTGATGAATGAAGATGTCTCGCGCGTGCTTCGTTGTCGCCATGGCGTTGGCCGCACTGGCCGCTTGGCAACCCATACTGGTTGCGCAGGTGGCCCCGGAACTTCCCCCTCACGTTATCGACTGCAGTCCAGCCCCGTTCGCCACGAACGTTGATGCCGACCTCGCCGAGCTGAGCGTAACGTTCGACCGGCCGATGGTGCCCGACGCGGGTTTCATGGGCATACGGTTCTTGGGCGTGTCGCCGATGGTGCGGGGCGCAACGCCGGTGTGGGATGGGACGGGGACGGTCTGCACGATTGCCATCGAGTTGCAGGACGATGTCAGTTACTGCATGGGACTGAACACCGCGAAGCAGCGGGGCAAGTTCATGGATACGAGCGGGACGCCCGCGCTATCGCACGCGTGGGTTTTCTCAACCGGCGAGCGCGGTGACGCCGATTGGCCGCCGCACGTGACAGAGTGTAACCCCGCCTTCGGCGCGATGGATGCGGACTTCCGACTGCGCGAGATCGAGTTCACCTTCAGCCGGCCTATCGCGCCGGGTGATTTCTCGTGCGTGCTTCAGCGTGGAGCGGGCGAGTACCCGGCGAGTCAGGAAGCGGGAGAACTCAGACTGAGCGAGGATCGGATGACGGGGATCCTGCCGGTCCGTCTCAGCCCCGGCACGACGTATGCGCTTGAGATCAACGATCTGAGCTACTGCGGGTGGAAGGACACGCTGAGCCGACCGGTGATACCGTATGGGTGGTGTTTCCGGACGGCCGATTAGCGAAGGATGATTGACAGGCGGGGACGCCTGTCCTACGACGACAGACGGCATGCAACGGGGCAGGAGCCTTGTCGTCACGTGACGACAAACGGCATTCGACGGGGCAGGAGCCCTGTCGTCACGTGAAGGCGCCTGTCCTAGGCGGTCAGCGACTTCACCATCTTCGCGTCGAGCGCCTTGATCAGCTCGATGAGGAGCTTGAGCGTGGCGTCGTAGTCGTCGGCGTGGATGATGCCCGCCGGCGTGTGGATGTGGCGGGTCGGAACGCCGAGCACAAGGCATGGCACGCCGCGGGCGTGGACGTGCATCCGGCCGGCGTCCGTTCCGCCTTGGGCCAGGAACGCAACCTGGTGCTTGATCTTCTTCTCTTTGCAGATCTTGATCGCGAGATCGCGGAGCTTGGTGTTGGGGATTGCCGAGCCCTCGAAGACGTAGATCGCCGCGCCTCCGCCGAGGGACGGGTGGCCGTCTTCATCGATCCCGGGAACATCGCCGGCGATGGCGGTCTCGAGCACGAGGCCGACGTCGGGCGCGACGGTTTGGACGGATGTCTGCGCCCCACGGAGCCCGACCTCTTCCTGCGTCGTGCCAACGCCGAAAATGGTGTTGGGATGCTTGAGTTTCTCGATGGCCAGCAGCGCGTCGATCATGAGCGCGACGCCGACGCGGTCATCCCACGCCTTGGCCATCAGCATCTTCTTGTTGGCCAGCGGCGTGAACGGCATCGGCGTGATGATCGGATCGCCGGGCTGGATCCCGAACTTGTCCTGAGCTTCCTTGTTGTCCTTCGCGCCGACGTCGATGAACATGCTGGGCACGTCGATCATCTTGCCGCGCTCCTCGCCGCGAGCGAGGTGCGGGGGCTTGGCGCCGATGATGCCGTCAACGGGGCCCTTCGCGGTCTCAATCACGACGCGCTGGGTGAGCACGACCTGGTCAAGCCAGCCGCCGAGGGTGTGGAATTTGACGAAGCCCTTGTCGGTGATGTGCTTGACGATGAAGCCGATCTCGTCCATATGCCCGGCGAGCATGACGCGCGGCCCGGGCGAAGTGCCTTCTCGCTTGCAGATGATGCTGCCGAGAGCGTCTCGATCGATCTCGCAGGAGTCTTCGAGGTGGGTCTCGACGATCTTGGCAACGCGGGCCTCGTAGCCCGGCACGCCGTTCACTTCAGTGAGTTCACGCAGCAACTCGAGAGTCTGTGCCTTCAATACTGCCACCTGTCCTTAGTGTGATGAGCGCTCCGTGCATGGGCGACGACACGCGTGCAACGGAGCCGGCCTTACGTGCCGCGAGCGATGAGTTGCTGGCATTCGGTCTGCTTGCTCCACCACACGAGCATGCTCATGCGGTAGAATGCGTAGGCCTCGTTAGTGCTGGGATCCTGGTCGACGGCGATGGCGGCGAGCTTGCCGAGGTCTTGCCCGGCGAACCGCTCCTTGAGCTGCTCCAGCCCCGTGGTGGCGGCAGACATGGCGTCCTTGGCCGTAAGCTTCGCCATCGCCGTGACGGCGGCTTTGATCATGGTGCAGCCGACGAGTCCTGCCCGGTCGGCGGAGATCTCGGCGCGCAAGCGCCAACGGTGCAACGCCTTCAGGACGGAGCGGGTCGTGTCTTCCTCGCCGAGCTGTGCGGGTCCCCCGATGGCCTCCGCGGCGGCCCGGAGCTGGATGTCGCGGATTGCCGACGGCTGGGGCGGCGGCGGGAGAAGTGCGGCGGCGACATCGAGCAGCGGCTGGTGTTCGCAAGCGATACGGGAGAGCGTGCGGGCGATCAGGAACTTGATCTCGTCGCCGCTCAATGCCTGAAAGGCCCCCTTAGGGAAGACGACGTAACGACAGCGCGGGCCGCAGACGAGTGGCTCGACGGAGTCGTCCTCGAAGACGAGCGGGGTGGTCAGCGGCGTGCCCAACAGTGAGGCGATCTCGTTGTAGGTGTTCTCGCCTCTCGCGCCGACCACGTCGCTGAGGGACTGCGTCTGCTCGAGAAGCCACGCGAGGGGGCTCTCGTCTCCCCAGACATCCCGCTGACGGGCGAGGGATTCGCGCACCGCCGGTAGCTCGACTGTCTGCCGGCGAACCTCCTCCTCGTCGTCGTACTGGTACTGCTCGGGCGCGACGCCCGAAGGCGGCCGAGCGTCGAGGAATTCGTCATCGTCGTCGAGGTAATCGCCAGTCGCGCCTTGCGGAGTGGGCGTCCCTACTCCGTGGACGGATGCTCCCGTCGGCGACGCGTCGATCATGTCGTCATCGTCGAGGAACTCGTCATCGTTGGTGCTGGTCCGCCCGCCGCCGACAAAGGGATCAGGGGCCAGGTTGGCGACGCGGCGGTGCCGCTGCGCGGTGGCGGGATCGAGTTCCTCGATCTTGGCGAGCATCGCCTCTTTGTCGACATCGCGAAAGAACAGCGCCTCGTATTGGGTGACGGCCTTGCGGCTCTCGCCCAGGAGTTCGTGGGTTTCAGCGAGGAAGATGCGCGCGTCGTCGAAATCGGGATCCGTCTGCAGCGCCTGGTAGCCCTCGTCAATGGCTCGGTCGTACTTGCTCTTCTGGAGGTGTTGCTTGGCCCGGCCCAAATGCATCTCGGCGGCGGAACGTTGTGGAGACGTCTGTGTATCGGACATCCTCAACCACCCTCCCCGTAACACTACAGGTAGGACGTCAATGCTGATGCGGGCTTCAATACGAGTCAACCGTTCTTTAATGGGGTTTCGGAGCGTGAACCGAACGTTCCTGCATGAGTTTAGCGTTTAGGTGTGATAGATTCGATACGCGGCGTCGTGGCGGGGACTCCGAAAGACTCACGGAGGAGACGACTCATGCTTGTGGGATGCATGCTCTGGCGGATTGGCGATGACATTCTCGACTTGCACGACCAGATCCGGTGGACGGCTGATCGCGGCTTCCAGGCGGTGGGGTTCTGGACGTGCGCGGGCCAGGAGGGCATGTGGCAGGGGTTCGATGTCGCTACGGCGTCCGCTAGGGATATCGCTAGATTGGTGAGTGCGTTGGCGCCGTTTGAGTCAGTGGACCTCCACGCTCACCGCTCGCTGCCCGTGGTCGGAGGTGACGAGCGAGTCGGGGCTATGGCGGACCTTCAGAGCGGGGTGCGGTTCGCCGGAGAGATCGGAGCCCAGACGGTCACCATGCACCTGGATGACGAGAGCGCGGTCTCGGACGACACCCGCTCGGCTCTGCTGCCGGCGCTCGATGCTCTCAATGAATGGGCGGCTGATAGTGGGGTCCGCTTGGGGCTTGAGCTGACCTCGCATTACGATCTGGGGATGCGCGCGGAGACGCCGCACGTCGGGCTGACGCTTGATGTCGGGCACGTGCAGTTCCGCGCCTCCACCTGCCAAGCCGTCGGGCCGGTTCTG
>CAZKUN010000058.1:38191-41463 GCA_964555935.1 uncultured Armatimonadia bacterium
AGGGCTACCGGGCGTTTGGTTCGGTGGCAGGGCTTATTGACGCGATCTCACGCAGGCTGTATCACGTGCACGGCCATGACTACGATGGCGTGCTGGACCACTTGGCCATCGGCGATGGGATGATCGAGTGGGCTGGTGTTGTGAGCGCGCTGAGTTTGGCGGGCTACGACGGTGTTCTGAGCCTCGAGCTGAACGCCGATCGCGCATCAGCCGAGGCGCTGCTGAGGAGCCGCGGATTGCTGATGGACTGGATCGTTGCTGGCGGGGGTCAAAGGTCCTAGACGACGCCTTTCGGTTCCGAGTACAAGCCGAATCGACCCCCCTTTTCCGGGACGAATCGACCAGAAAAGCGAAAATAAAGCGAGGGAATCGCCGGAAATCACCCCTCCGAATCTCGAAGTGCCCGTTCTTCCGGTCATTTGCCGGTTCCCCTTCCACCTCGCCTGGAATTCACTCGCCACATCGGCTGGCCCGCCTGAGCATTCGGTTTGGGTTAACATAAGCAGGTGAACGCCACCGCTGTCGCGAACCTTAACCGCAAGTATGGTTTTCTCTCTGTCTCGCGCTCTCGGCGGCGGGCTGAAGAAACATCATTTACTCAGCCCGTCATCGGCAGGCAATGGCGCCCGCGCGCGGATAGGGGTGCTTCTGTGCCGACGGCGGAGACCTGTCTGGCCGCATTGCCCCACTCATCGAGATCACCGAGATTCGTTCAGGTGTCGACCTCGGCGGCTACCAGCGCAGGCGCGTGACGCAACGCCGGATCGACTCGGTGGCCGAGTCCGGCCGAACTGATCCCCGTCATATCTCGAGCACCTCCGAATCCCCGCACTCGAGCGCGATGCGCCGCTCCACACCGTGACACGTCTGCTCAACCGGACACGGCGAAGCGGGGTGTAGCCGCGCCAGCATGATTGCGGAGACATGCCATGGACAGTCCCGGGCTGTTGATGTTGATCGTCGACGACCGCCAGGACAACCTGTTCGTGCTGCGGGAGATGATCGCGGAGCATCTTCCGAACTGCGAGGTCCGATCCGCCGGATCCGCCGCCGAGGGCCTGCAGGTATTGGCCGACACGCGGATCGACACCGCCGTGATCGACGTGCAGATGCCGGAGATGGACGGCGTCGAGATGTGCCGCCGGATGAAGGCCGATGACGCGACGGCTAACATCCCGGTCCTTCTGATTACCTCCCATGACACGACCGCCATCGCGATGTCGGAGGCGCTGGATGCCGGCGCCGATGACTTCATCAGTCGTGACGTGCATAGCGTGGAACTCGCCGCCAGGATCAGGGCGGCTCTGCGCATCAAGCGAGCGGAGGATGAGCTGCGCACGGGGGCCGCGCGCGAGTGGGAAACCACGTTTGACGCGATAAGCGACGGCGTGATGGTGGTCGACCCGGACTGCGTGGTGGTTCGCTGCAACAGAGGGATGGCCGAGACGCTCGGAGTGACCGTCAACGAGGTCACAGGCCAGCGTTGTTGCGACGTCATCTATGGCGCGTCAAAACCGCTCGATCAGTGCCCGGCGGCTCGGGCGCGCGAGAGCCGGCGACGAGAGACCTTGGAGGCGGAACTGGACGGTCGTTGGTGGCATGTCATCGCGGACCCCATTCTCGGTGAGGATGGACAGGTGACCGGCCTGGTCCACACGATGTCTGACATTACTGAACGCAAGCACGCCGAGGCGGAGTTGCGTCGGATGGCTACGGTCTTCATGGACGCGGCCGATCCGATCCTGATCGAGGACCTGAGCAGAAACGTGGTGGATATGAACGAGGAGGCGGAGCGCTCATACGGCTGGTCGCGGGAGGAGCTTCTGGGGCAGTCGATCGAGACGATCATCCCCCCCGAGCGGCCCGAGCAGGGCCGAGAGTTGCGGGCGCAACTTCGAGCCGGAGGGGCGGTGCGGAACGTGGAGGCGCTGCGCTGGAGCAAGGACAGGACGCGCATCCCCGTGCTGCTGACGCTGTCGCTGATCACCGACGATGAGGGGGAGGCCGTCGGGGTAGCGACGTTGTGCAAGGACATCACGGCCCAGAAGCAGGTTGAGGGGGAGCTGCAGGAGAGCGAGGCCAGGTATCACGATCTATACGACCATGCTCCTGACATGTTCTGCTCGGTGGACGCGGCGACGGCGACGATCGTTGAATGCAATGAGGCCTTGGTGACGGCAACAGGTTACGCCAGGGATGAGATCTTGGGGATGCCTATCTTCGAGATCTATCATCCAGACTCCCTGGCCGATGCGAAGAGAGCCTTCGACCACTTTGCGGCCACGGGGGGGATAGACAACGCAGAGCTGGTCATGCAGCGCAAGGATGGGAGCAAGATCGACGTCAGCCTGAACGTCTCGGCTTTGCGTGACGATGACGGCCAGATCATCCACAGTCGCTCCGTGTGGCGGGACATCACCGAGCGCAAGGCATCCGAGGCCGCGTTGGCCGAGTCCGAGGCCAGGCACCGCATGCTGTTTGAGTCCACCCGCGACGCGGTGATGATACTGGACGACGAGGCCTTCCTTGACTGCAATCAGGCGACGCTTGACCTGTTCGGGTGCGCGACGCGTGAGGAGTTTCTCGGCAAGCACCCCGGCGAGCTGTCGCCGCCCCAGCAACCTGATGGACGCGATTCGCGGTCTGCCGCGGACGAGCGGATTGCCACCGCGATGCAGGAGGGCACTAACCACTTCGAGTGGCTGCACTGCCGAGTGGACGGCACGGAGTTTCCGGCAGATGTGCTGCTCAGCCGGCTTGAACTGGGTGAGGGCCCTATGCTGCAGGCCGTGGTCCGTGACATCACGGAGCACAGGGCCCTTGAAGCCAGCCTGAATCAGACCTCCAAACTCGAGTCGGTTGGAACGCTGGCAGGCGGCGTGGCCCATGACTTCAACAACATCCTCACTGGCATCATCGGCTACGCGGACATCATGCGGAACGAAGGGCTGGTCGGCCCGGAGGGCGCTCACGAACTCGCGACGATTCGGGAACTGGCGGACAGAGCCGCCAACCTCACTCGTCAACTGCTGGCATTCAGCCGCCAGCAACCGATGGAGACGAAGGTCGTGGATCCCAACGGGCTAATCCGCGAGCTGACGAAGATGCTCGGCCGCGTCATCGGCGAGGACGTCGAAGTCCAACTGAGTCTCGCCGCGGACCTGGACCGCATCAGCGCCGACCCCGGTCAGGTCGACCAAGTTATCATGAACCTTGCGGTCAACGCTCGCGACGCCATGCCCGAGGGCGGCACGCTCACCATCGAGACCGCC
>CAZKUN010000059.1:0-11689 GCA_964555935.1 uncultured Armatimonadia bacterium
CCCGGCGCCGCGCCAGGCGCGTGGGGGAACGGGGGCGGCTCCGGGACGGGTGCGGACCTCGTCTCCATCGCCATGCAGCGGCTTGGCGATCGTTACGTGCGCGGCACCTCCGGCGAAGGCGGCAGTTTCGACTGCTCCGGATTCACGTCGTGGGTCCATCGTCAGAAGGGCATTCGCATTTCGCGCAGCTCAATCGCCCAATACCGCCAAGGCGCCCCGATATCCCGAGGCAATCTACAAAAGGGTGATTGCGTCTTCTTCCGCAACACGTACAGGGCCGGCATCTCCCATGTCGGCATCTACCTCGGCGACGGTCGGTTCATACACGCCGCCAACAGCCGTCGGGGCGTGGTCATCGATCACCTGAACGACAACTACTACGCCCCCAGATACGCCGGCGCGAAGCGGATGCGTTAGGGCATCGGGCGTGTCGAGATGACGCCTGACGGGCGCGAGTCACAGCCGCCGGCCGCGGGAGAGGAGAGTCGTGGAACCAAAGACGCTGCAAACACGTCTCTTCGTCATCCGCGCCGGGCTGATCCTGATGCTCGCGATCATGACGGGGCGCCTTTGGCACCTGCAGATTGCCAAGTGGACGGTCTACGGGGAGATCGCCGAGAAGAACCAGGTCGACGTCGTCCCCACAGCCGCGCCTCGTGGCACCATCTTTGATCGGAATCAGCGAGCCCTGGCCGACAACGAGGTCATCTACCAGGTCGAGATTACGCCCGCCAAGCTCCCCCGAGATCACCAGCAGCTAAACGACGTGATCGTGCTGATGGCCAAGATCCTGGACGAGTCGGCCGTCGATATTGAGAACGCGGTCGACGAGTGCAAGCGCACCCGCCACACGCCAACAGTCCTGGCGAAGGTGGGTGACGACATCGATCGCATGCAAGCCATCGGGATGGATGAGCACCGCGCCGAACTGCCGGGAGTCCTGGTCATCGAGTCGCGGCGGAGACGCTATCCGTTCGGCAACCGCGCGTCTCACGTGGTCGGGTACGCTCGGAAGATCGGCAAAGAGGAGTTGCACGACCACAAGGAGCTGACCTACCCGGACACCGGTGGAGCCGCCGCGAGACTGGGCGACGACGGCGATCCGCCGCTGGTCTACGCGATGGACTCCACCTATGGCAAGACGGGGCTGGAGACGATGTGCGAGCTGATCGAGATCGCGGGAGTCCAGGTGCCCGTACTGCAGGGACGGCGCGGGGCCGACCACTTTGAGAAGGGGCGCTTGAACCAGGCACGCTTGATCAAGCGCGTTGAGCCCGTGCGGGGCGCCAATGTCTACAGCACCCTCGACATTGAGCTGCAGACCGTGGTGGAGAGCGCACTCCTGGAGCAAAGAAGCGCCGATGGCCGAAAGTCCTACGGTGGCGCGGCAGTGGTCGTCGACGTGCGCACGGGCGATGTCCTGGCGCTGGCCAGCGCGCCCAGCACGGACCCGAACAAGTACGTGCGGCCTTTCCCCGAATACAACGAGGAAGTTCGCGATAATGAGCGCAAGCCCGCGTTCAACCGCGCTGTCAGCGGTCGCTATCCGGCGGGCTCGATTTTCAAGATGATCAGCTCGTGCGTCGTGCTCGAACAGACCGAACCGAGAATGAACCTCGGCACCATTCACCAGTGCAAGGGCTACCACACGGTCGGGCGCAACTACTTGCGCATGGAGTGCTGGAAAGACCCCCCGGGGCACGGCTGGCTCTCATTCAATCAGGCAGTCGCTCAATCTTGCGACGTCTACTTCTACAAGGCCGTAACAGCTAATGGCCTGAGCATCGACAAGCTAGCAGACTATGCTAAAGACTTCGGCCTGGGGCAGTCCACTGGTTCGGGCATTCCGGGCGAGATCGATGGGCTCGTTCCTACGAAAGAGTGGAAGAGCGCGGCGCACTCCAAGAAGTGGTACCCCGGCGACACCTGCAACACGATGATCGGGCAGGGATACCTGGAAGTGACTCCGCTGCAGATGGCGATGGTGACGGCTGCGGTGGCTAATCGCGGCTTGTTGCCTCACGCTCGGATCGTGCGGAAGATCGTCTGGCCGAAAGTGCTTGGGCGCGAGCAGTACGTGTTCCCGGTCAAGGAGCCGCACCGGGTCAGCGTTGAGCCTGATACTCTCGATGCCGTCCGCCGAGGAATGCGAGAGGCTGTCACGGGGCCACACGGTACGGCGCGCGGACCGATGGGGGGGCTGCCCTTCACCGTGGCGGCCAAGACGGGGTCTGCGGAGCACCACAAACCGGGCGACCACCCGAACACGCATTCGTGGTTCGTTGCGTATGCGCCGCGCGAGAACCCAAAATACGCTCTCTGCGTTTTCGTCGAGTACGGTGGCCACGGCAGCGAAGTCGCCGGGCCCATCGCGCGCAAGATCCTTCTGAAGCTGTTCGCAAAACCCTCCGTCAGTTAGGCTGGTACCACCGCATTGATGAACGTTGAGATTCTCCCACCAAGCGAGGCGCCGCGCTGGCGCGAATTCGTTGCGGATGCCCCGAACGGCGACGCTCTGCAATGCATGGAGTGGGGCGATCTGAAGTCGGGCACGGGCTGGACGCCGTTCACCATCGCAGTGCTCGACGGCGGGCGCATCGTGGCCGGAGCCATGGCGCTGAAACGCCCCGCGCCGATGGGCAAGAGCATCATCTACTGCCCTCGGGGACCGGTCGTCGACCTCGCCGACGGCGAGGCTTGTGGCTGCGTAATGGAAGGTCTGCGCAAGCTCGCGCGCGACGAGAAAGCGATCCTCGTGAAGATTGACCCGCCTGTCACCGGGGAAGAGGCCGCCGAATCTCTACGCGGTCTCGGTTTCCGGCCGGCGCCGCTGGAAGAGAAGGGCTTCGGCGGCACGCAGCCTCGCGCGGTCATGAAGACAGAGCCACTGGGGGACGACGAGGACTTGCTGGCCCGCTTCAAGTCCAAGTGGCGCTACAACATCCGGCTCGCCGCCCGCAAAGGTGTTGAGATCACCGGTGACACGACGAAGGGCGATCTCAAGGCCTTCTACGCCATCCTCCAGGAAACGGGCGCCCGCGACGGATTCCACGTGCGCGACTACGGGTACTACGAGGCCATCTGGGACTGTGTCATCGATGCAGGCTTGGGCCGACTCTTCATGGCCAGCCTCGATGGCCAGCCGCTTTCGGGTGCGATCGACTTCATCCTCGGCCGCCAATGTTGGTATGTCTACGGCGCCTCGTCGAACGAGCATCGGAACCTGATGCCCAACCACCTGCTGCAGTGGCGCATGATGCAGTGGGCGCGTGACGAGGGATGCGAGACTTACGACTTTCGTGGCGTGCCGCTCGATCGCCCCGGCAACGATACGGGGCTGGAGGGACTGGTTCGTTTCAAGGCAGGATTTGACGCGCGGTACGTGGAATATGTCGGCGAGTGGGACCTGCCGCTCTCGTCCTTACTATACGGTGCCTTTACTCGCCTGGAGCCTGTAATCAGGCGGGCACGACTGAGGCTTCGCGGGTAAGAGCGTTTTCCGGGGGCAGGTCCAACTCTCAAGCTCCCACCCATTCTTGCTCGGCCGAGAGGTGATCGCCATCGATCTCGCCAAGGACGGTCCGCGCGAAGACGAACTTCTCGGCGAGATCAGAGCCGAGGAGGCAAGTGTGGTGCAAGCGCCAGTCGGCAAGGTCGTTGCCGACGCGGCGAAGCTTGAACAGTCGTCAGCGAAGGCGGTCATCTGCGAGCACGCGGACCTGCGACAGTCTGCGACCGTGACGCTGGAAGCCGGCTCCGTGATGTTTACCGACTCCGCAGCGGCGGTTACGCGTGCGGATGACATCCAGTTGAGCGACAGCGTCGCCGGAATCATCATGGCGGAGAACGTCTCCGGGCCGGACATCAAGTGCCTGGCATTGGTCGCCGACCATGTCGAGGGCGACGTCACCTGCATCGTCAAAGACTGGTGGGTCGCGGCGATCTCTGGCGCGGCCGCGGGCGCAGCGTTTGGGCTGGTGGTGGGGCTACTCGGGCGACGAGGGCGGGACTGACTTTGGATGAGACCCCTCGCCCTCCCGATGATGCGTCGCTTTCGGAGCTATCGATAGAGCTTCTCGAGCAAGCCGCGGCGCTAGCCGGCGAGCGGATTAGCGCGCCGATCAGGGCTGCGGGCGAGAAAGTCTCCAAGCTGTTTATGTTGGCCGGAGCCGCCGTAGGCGCGTTTCTGGTTGCTCTTGTGTTCTTGGGTATTGGGATCGGGCTCGCGATCGGACTGGCGCCCGAGCAGATGCGTTGGTGGATCTGCCTAGTGGTCGCCCTTGTGTTCGCGATCGTAGGCGGCGTACTGGCCGCGATCGTCGGCGCCGCCGGCAAGTCCAAGGAGTCTTCAGATGAACAGCCCGCCGTCGAAGGCGGAGAAGGTCAAGGAACTGGCTGAGACCGTTCGGACTCGAGTCCCTGAAGTCGCTCGCTCGCTGGCTGAAGACACGATGTCAGCGATAGTCGACGGCCTCGGCGGGACGCGGAGCCCGGCGGATGTCCTCGGCTCAGACGGCGGGCGACTCGCGCTTGGCGCGGGCGCGGCCCTGCTGGCTGTTGGTTTTCTGATCGGAAGAGCGCGGATATCGCCGCGCCGGATGGCCACGACGGCTGTGGCGGCCGCGGCGGGATTCGCTGCGGGTTACGCGGTTGCTCGGGGAGCGAGTTGCTGCGTTGATGGCAGTTCGGAAGCTCTGGGCGACGAGTAAGCTGGACGCGCGCGGACTACCTCGTTAGGTGGGCGGACCTTGATGGCGGCACGGATCCTGGTGGTTGAGGGTGACAAGAACGTCCTCGACCTCATCACGAGCGGGCTTGCGGACGACGGGTACGAACTCGTGTCCGTGCCCTCGGCCGAGGACGCGCTGCAAGTCGCCAAGAACGACCGCGTCGACCTTATCCTCCTCGAGGTGGAGCTGCCGGGGATGAGCGGCTTTGACATGGTGAAACAGCTCCGCATGGATCCCGCGATGCAGGCCACTCCCATCATCTTTCTCACGGGGCGAACGGGCCTGCAGGACCGCGTTGAGGGTCTTCGGCTCGGCGCCCACGCATACATTACGAAGCCGTTCGCGTTTCCCGAGCTGCAGGCTACGCTCGATGGCGTGCTCCAGCGCGCGCCGGCGCCCGCTCAGGCTCAATCGTCCGCGCCCCCGGCGCTCGGTGTGATGGGCTCGCTTGGCGCGATTAGCATTACCTCCGTCATCCAGGCCATCGAGGGCGAGGTCCAGACGGGCGTCCTGAGCGTTGTCTCAGGAACGCGCTGGGGCAAGATGAGCTTCCACAAGGGCAAGATCATGGATGCCGCCTCGAACAACGCGAAGGGCGAGGAAGCCATCTATGAGTTCGTCGGATGGGACAGCGGAACATACGCCTTCCGCGCGCAAGCTGTCGAGGCGAAGGAGCCTCTGGCGGAGAGCGCGACATCAATCCTGATGAGGGCGGTCCAACACCAGGATGAACGTCAGGCCATGATCTAATTGTATGACCAGACGCGCGACTGCGGTAAGTAAGCGATACACGCCGCGTTATCCAATCTCCGAGCCCGGATTGGGTCGGAACACTCGAGAGAGGTGAGGCACTTGGTAGACGGAGCGCAGAGCGGAGAGATGGCCGTCTTGGAGCAGCTTCGACAGAAGAACCCCGACATCACCGCAGCGGTAGTTGCCACAATGGATGGCTTTGCCGTGCATAGCGATGACGCCGGCGCGGTCGATCCGGACACTCTGGCAGCGATGGCCGCCGATTTGGCGAACCGCGCCGCCAGCATGACCGAGGACCTGGACCAAGGCGCGCTCGGGCAGATTCTCATCGCCGCCGAGGGCGGATACGTCGTGGCTACGAAGATCGCCGACGAGTTCTGTCTCGCGGTCGCCGCCAAGAACGACGCATCGCTCGGTTTGCTGATGATCAATGTCCGTAAGGCCGCGGGCCAGCTCGCCGAAGAGATATAGCCCGTCGCCGGACGTAGAGATCGCATAACTCGGGCCGACGCTTCCGCCCTGGCGGCTGCGTCGGCCTGCTGCGTGTCTGCATGCGCGGACCACCCACCTGCATCTGGAGACGATCCCAAATGCGCATCGGAATCATCGGCGGGACCGGCGTCTACTCGTTCAAGGCCGCGGCGGCATCGGAGCCGATCGTGGTTGACACAGCCTACGGGGAGACGCAAGCGCGCCCGGCGGAACTGGCGGGGCATGAGGTGTTCTTCCTCGCCCGCCACGGCGCCGAGCATACCATGGCGCCCCATCGGATCAACTACCGCGCGAATATCGCCGGTCTGAGGGAGCTTGGGTGCGGGGCTATCCTGGCCACGAACGCCGTCGGGTCGTTGAACGAGGCGCTGCCTCCCGGCGCGTTCGCCACGCCCGACCAGTTCCTCGATTTCACCAAGCAGCGCGCGCTAACGTTCTTTGAGGGCGAGGACGAGCACGGCGTGAAACACCTCGACGTGACGGTACCGTATTGCCCTGCATGTCGCGAGTGGCTGCAGGCGGCGGCGGAGGATGCGGGGGAGACATGCGGGCCGGTGGCGACCTATCTCTGCGCCGAGGGGCCGAGGTTTGAGACTCCGGCTGAGATCCGCATGTTCAAGCAGTGGGGCGCTGACCTCGTCGGCATGACGGGAATCCCCGAGGTCGTGCTCGCCCGCGAAGCCCGGATGTGCTACGCGTCGCTGTGCCTTGTCTCCAACATGGCCGCCGGCATTTCCGACAGTCCCATCACGCACTACGAGGTGACGGAGCTGATGGACCGGCGGATCGCGGCTCTGGAAGCCGTGCTGGAGGCCGCGATCGGGCGGGCGGAGGACGACCCGAGCTGCGCGTGCCGCCAGCCGATCATATAGGCCGCCGCTTGTAGGCCTTTGTGATCGCAGGTGCTTTCAGCGCTCCCTGGTACAGCTTCACCTCATCGATGACGCCCGTGAAGCCGCACTCCTCGTCGTAGGGCCCGACCTTGGTCGCGATGTCGATCCCGATCTCAATTCCCTCATTCGGGTTGGCGCGAATGACGCCTTCGCCCTGCTCGCTCGCCGCGAGCACGCCGTTCACGTAGAGCTGGAGTTCGCCCGTGCCCGTGATGACGCCTACCAAGTGCGTCCAGTCCTCGCCCACGGTGTCCGGGCTCTCCGCCATGTAGAGCGTCCCGGCTAGCCGCGCGGCAAAGCATGGCCTGCCCTCGCTGAGGTAGAGCGCGCACCCGTGCGTCTGCCCTCCCTGGGCCAGGACGACGCCATCCGCCTTCTCTGGTTTGATCCACGCTTCGACGGTCCATGGCTTGCCTGTCGGATCGACCGCCTCGCTGCGGGGGATCACGACCGATTGCTTCCCATCGAACGCGAGCGCTGAGCCGGCCATGCCCTCGGTCCACGTCGCGCCATTGATCGCGCCATCCGGCCCCGGCATTGACGACGCGGCGGTGGCTCCCTGGCCCTCGTCCAGGTCGTAATGGGCGAGTAGCTTCACCGGCGCGGTCACCGGCATCGGGCCCGGGGCGGGGGCGTACTTGGTCTCCTGGAGCAAACGCGCAAGCTCCGTCTTCATCTCCGCCAGGACGCTCGCGTACGCCGGATCCAACGCGAGGTTATTCATCTCGGTGGGATCAGCTTGGAGGTCGTACAGCTCGTCGATGTCGTCGATGTCAGGGAAGGTGATGTACTTCCAGCGCTCGGTCCGCACGCCAAACATCGTCGGGATGCCCGGTAGCCAACCCTCCTTGAAGTACTCGTAGAGCCATGACTGGCGCCAATCGGGGCTCTCGCCCGCGATGATCCGCGCGAAGCTCTCGCCCTGCATCTCTCGTGGCGCGTCGACACCCGCGAGAGCCAGCATCGTGGGGGCGATGTCGATGTCGAGGACCATCTGCTCCGGCGTCAGACCGGTTCCAGCGACGCGCGGGTAGCGGACGAGCATCGGGATCCGGATCGACTCCTCGTACATGAGTCGTTTGTCGCCGCGGCGGTGCTCGCCCTGGAAGTAGCCGTTGTCGCTGGTGAAGACGATCACCGTGTCGTCGAGGATTCCCTGCTCCTCGAGCGTGTCGATAACTTGGCCGACGCTCTCGTCGATTGAGAGCATCATCCGGTAGTAGTTCAGCCGGCTCTCGTTGCGGGGCTGCCACTGCCCCGGGGGCATCGCGTCCGGCACGGGCTTGTCCGCGTTCTTCAGCATCGCGTCCTTGTGAGCGCCCCGCACCATCCCCTCGCGGATCCACGCCGGTTTGTCGGCGAAGGTGCTGTTGAAGCTCTCGGGCTCCTCGATCATCACATCCGCGAACGCGTCCTTGTGCCGCTCGGCGGGGATGAAGGGGCCATGGATCGCCTTATGCGCGAAGTACAGGCAGAACGGCTGGGCGCGATCTTGCTCGATGAAGTCCGTCGCGTATTCGGTGAGAATGTCGGTCATGTAGCCTTCCTGCGTGAAGACGCGACCGTTCTCATTCAACTCCGGGTTGAAATGCACTCCCTGCCCGCGGAAGCTCAGCCAGTAGTCAAAGCCGGGTCGCGGATCCGACTGAGGCGCCATGTGCCACTTGCCGACATAGCCGGTCTCGTAGCCACTCCCTTGAAGGACCTGAGGCCATGTCCGCAGCGACGGGTCGTAGTCGTTCGCTTCGTTGGTGCGCACGTTGTGGACGTGGGCGTGGGTGCCCGTCAGGAAGCATCCGCGCGCCGGCGAGCAGAGACTGATCGTCACGAAGGCATTCTCGAATCGCACGCCCTCATTGGCGATACGGTCGATGTTGGGCGTCTCCAGGAACGGGTGATCCATGCAGCTCAGCGCGTCCCACCGGAGGTCATCGATGAGGATGAAGATGATGTTGGGGCGTCGGTCCCCCGCCGCCTCAGCGCGCTCGCCGAGAGCCAGCGGGGCTAGCGCGGCAGCGCCGCCGGCGGCGGTGATGTGACGGATGGCTTCGCGGCGGCTGATGCGATCAGACATATGCGCTCCTTGCTCACGTGCCTTCATCTGTTCCCGTGGTGCAGGCATTCCTGCCTGCAGCCGTTCATCGTTCGAATCGGCGATCAAGCTCGCGAATCGGCAGGCCGATGATGATCGGGTCGCCATGCGGGCAGATGCCGGGCGATGTCGTCTTCGCGAGGTCCTGCACGAGCTGTTCGGCCTCGCGTGGCTGGAGGTGATCGCCGGCCTTGATCGCCGCGTGACAGGAGGCCGTCGCGCGGGCCAATTCCCGCCGGGCGTCGATGTCGGGCGGAACATCCTTGCTCGACATGTCCTCCGCGAGGCCGCGCAGGACTTCCTCGTAGTTGCGGCCCTCCAGGAAGGTCGGTATCGCGCGGATCAGCCAAGCTGACTTCCCGAACGGCTCCAGCTCGTAGCCCATTTCCAGCAGGATATTGAGATGGTCCTGCACGGCGCCCGATTCAGCCGGCGACAGCTCTACCGATACCGGGACGGTCAGTCGTTGCGTCCGCGAATGCCGACCCGTCTCGCCGGCGCGCATCCTTTCGATCAACACTTGCTCGGACGCGCGGTGCTGGTTGATGAGCACCATGGCGTCAGTCGTCTCGGCCACGATGTACGTGTTCCTCAACTGCCCCAGCACCCGCACGTCGCTGAGGTCGATCTGAGCGGGCGCGGAAGTGGCTGGCATTGCGGGCGTGAAGACGGTCGACGTCGGCTCCGTGCCGTGGACCTCAATGCCCTCGTCGTGCTCGTCGACGCGATCGTGGAACGGGTTCACGCGGCGCGGGAAGAGCCCGCCCGTGACGCTCTCGGGTTCGGGGCTTGGGTGCCTGGTGAAGGACGCCTCGCCGATCATGTCGGCTTCTTGCAGCGCCTTTGATGCGGCTTGCTCGACGAGGTCGTAGACCTCCCATGGGCGGCTGAAGCGGACATCGATCTTCGTCGGGTGGGCATTGGGGTCGATGAATCGCGGAGATGCGGTCGATGACAGGCTGCATATGGGGTGGCGGCCGCTCGGCAGGATCGCGCCGAAGGCCCGGCCGAGCGCGTGGCTCATCATCCGGCTGCGAACGAAGCGCCCGTTGATGAAGAAGTGCTGGTGCGTGCGATTGGCGCGGGTGAGGCGGGGCGTTGAGACATAGCCCGTGATCTGCATGTCAGGCGCGATGTAGCTGAGGGGCACGAAGTCGCGCGCGCTGGACGCGCCATACATCAGCGTCAGCACCGGCAGCAGGTCGCCCGTCGCGGGGGAGACGAAGATGGTGGCGTCGTCGTGGATGACCCGAAACGCGATGTCGGGATAGCACAACGCCAGGCGTTGGGCCCAATCCACGCAGTGTCCGCGCTCGGTGTTGGTGACCTTCAGGAATTTGAGCCGCGCGGGCGTGTTGTAGAAGAGATCCGTGACCTCGACCATCGTCCCCGCCGGACACCCCACGGTGTGGATGTCCTTCACCTCGCCGCCCTCGACGAGCAGTTCAACTCCCTCGTCGGCGTCGTGTTCGCGCGTGACGATGCGGAAGCGCGACACGGCCGCGATGCTTGGCAGCGCCTCGCCGCGGAAGCCTAGGGTCATGATCTCGGCCAGGTCGTCAGCCTGGTGGATCTTGCTGGTGGCGAACCGTTGGATCGACAGCACCGCGTCGTCGGCGTCCATGCCCGAGCCGTCGTCGGTGACGCGGATCATGCGCTTGCCGCCGTCGGCCAACTCGACGGTGATGCGCTTGCCGCCGGCGTCGATGGCGTTCTCGAGCAGTTCCTTGACGATGCTCGCCGGTCGCTCCACCACCTCGCCCGCCGCGATGCGGTTGGCGGTCAAGTCATCGAGCACGTTGATCTGTCCCATCAGTGTCCTTTGCCGTGAGGGTATCGAACGCCCATTCCCCCGTTGCCTTCGGATCGCCTGCCTGCGAGGCGGATGCGCCGTCGCGAGCGTCGTTGAGGAGGAGGCGATGGCAATGGAGCGCGAGGACAACCCCAACGCGGCGGCATACAAGGAGCGCCACCGGTCTGTCATGCAGGCATTCGCGGGCGTCTTCATCGTGGCGGCTGTGCTGGTCGTGGGTTTTGCGGGGCTCATGCTAATTGGACGCCCGGGTCTGAGGCAGCTTGACTGCCACCTCAACTTCGAACACATGAGCGTCGCGCTCAGCATGTATGCTGACGACCACGACGGGCATCTGCCGCTCGCCGAGAGCTGGACCGATGGCCTGTTACCCCATTACTCCGGCGATAGTCATGGGCGGGCGATGCTTAGTTGTCCGTCGGTCCGCGATGGGGGACATGTCATGAATCCTCAAGCGAGCGGGCTGAAGGTGGAGGACATCCCGGATCCCGGTCAGTTGGTAGTGGTTTTCGACGGCGAGGCGGCTGGAACGCCGTGGGCGGCGAGGAGTTGGTCCGAGGACGGCACCGTGGCGATTCGTGGCATGTCGTCTTCGCAGACACGGCGATCCGGAGCGAATCCGGGGTATACGAAGATGAGCCGCGGTGGACACCATGAGCGAACCACGCACCGGCCCGCGACGTTGGGGGCCCGCGCCTGCCCTCGTGCTTGTCGTCTGTGTGCTCGTCATGTGCGTCGTGGCACTGGGCGGGGCCCTTATGCGATACGCACACAAGAGAGTCGATTCGCTCTCGTGCCACAAGAATCTGATCCAGGCGGGCCTCTCGCTGCACATGTACGCCCACGATTACGGCGGACGCTTCCCTCCTGATGCGTGGTGCGACCACGTGCTAGTCTACTCCAGGGCCCGCTTCGT
>CAZKUN010000059.1:11699-41396 GCA_964555935.1 uncultured Armatimonadia bacterium
GTTCACGTGCCCGCTGCTGCCCGACGCCAGCGGCGGCTACGCTTTCAACGAAGCCTTGCGCGGGCGCAGCCTGGGAGACGTGGGCGACCCCGCGACGACGCCCTTGCTGTTTGACGGGCCGCGCGGGTGGAATGTCTACGCCGGGCCCGGCGACGTCCGGGCAGCGCATGGGGGCGGGTGGCAAGTTGTATACGTCGACAGTTACGTTCGCTGGCGGTCCTCCGAGGATGTTGACGCTCTGCAGTGGAACCCCCAGTCGGAATGACTGAGACTCCTGTTGAACCAACCGAACTGAATCCTTGGTATCGCCGGCTGGCGGCCGTCTCGATCGGCCTGGCGCTGCTCGGAACCGTGGCGACGCCAATCCTCGCGGCGCTGGGCCTCGTTCTCGGCGCGGCGTGCTGGCGGCTGATCCGCAACGCCGGAGGCGATCGCAAGGACGCCGACACCTCGATCATGGGCACTGTCTTCTCGGCGCTCGTGCTGGTGGCGATGCTGACGCTGCCGCCGGTGATTCGGAAGATGGGCGATGAAGCCGGTCGCGGGATGTGCGCGGCGCAACAGAAGCAATTGCATGTCGCGATGTCCGCCTATTACACCGACTACGACGCCTGCTACCCCCTGGCCGACAACTGGTCAGACGCCCTGCGCGAAGTCAGCGGCGTGCCTGAAGCCGCGTTCATCTGTCCCAAGCAAGTCGACCTCCGCTCTGGCTTTGTGCTGAACGAGAGGGTCGCCGGCGTTCACCGCGACGCGAAGCCGCCGCCGGATGATCTCGTGGTGCTGTTTGAGGGAGCAACGGGGTGGAACGGCTCGGGATGGAGTCAGGAATTCGTGGCGCGACACGGACCGTTTGGCGCCGTGCTCTGCGCCGATGGCGTCGTCAAGTGGATCAAGCCGGAGCAGGTGTCAGAGGTCTCGTGGGATCCGTAGGCTCCGGCCTCAGAGGACAATCGACCCGCCGTCAGCCAACGCGCGCCGCAGTGCCGCAGTATCCACGTCGCCCACGGACGTCCCGCCCTCGAGGGCGAGATAGGCGCCAACCCCGGCAGCCTCTCCCATCTGGTTGCAGTTTACCATGACCCGCACGGCCCCGAATGCCACTTCATCCGCATCCAAGATCCGTCCGGTAGCCAGCACGTTCCCCGCATCATGCGGGACGAGGCTGTCGTAGGGAACTTGGTAGAACGTCGGATCTACGTCGCTCGGGTCGCGCCAGCGTCCGTGTTCCTGCGGATGCCCTGGCCGGGAGATGACTTCCGTGCCATCCAAATGCCGGAACGTGATGCCGGGGCGGTCGTGATGGTGCACGTCCGCCGGGTACGTGCCGTTCGCGATGGCATCAGGGAAGCGCCTCCCGCGCAGCACGTCATCCCCGGTCAGCCGGTACCGCGCGACGATGTGTCTCGATTCGCGCAAGCCCAAAGCAGACGGCAGTGCGGTCAAGGCGGGAGGATCATCTACGCCTGCCTGTCGCAGAGCCTCCACGACGGCCCGCACCTGGCGGCGTCCCTCCATCTCTGCCTCGGTGAGGCTGTCCGCGTCCGTCGGGTCAAGCTCGTAGACGCGAGTGCCTGCGAGCATGTACTCGTCCGTGCCGGGAACGCGCGCGCCCCACACAAAGCCCTCCGGCAGCCCCAAAGCCGGCCCATGCTCTCTCAGGGCCGCCCCCAGGCGGAAGCCTGCCGGCATATCCCAGCCAGCGAACCGGGCCGCCGCGGTGGCCGGTTGCGGATGCGGCGCGGACCATGTCTCAACGCCTGCTCGCGCGACGATATCGCCATCACCCGTCGCATCGATGAACACGCGCGCCCGTATGGCCCGGCAACCGGACTTGCTCTCGGTGATGACGGCATCTAACCGCCCATCCTCCGTGTGGGCGGTCGTGGCAAGCGCGTGCAAAAAGGGACGCACGCCTGCGGCGCAGATCAGTTCATCCAGCTCGAGCTTCAGTTCCTCGGTGTTTAGCCTGAAGGCAGATGACACGGAGCCCGGATCTTGCTCCACCGCGCCCCGGCGTCTCAAGCGGTCAATGATCTCCTCAGTCATGCCTCCGATGATCTGAAGCTCGTTCTGGGTGTCGTGAAGCCGGTGCCACACGTTCACCAGACCGCACGTCGCCACCCCACCGAAGCAGTTCTGGCGTTCGACGATCGCCACACGTGCCCCGAGCCGCGCGGCGCGGACGGCGGCGAACACGCCGGTGCAACTCCCTCCGATGACGCAGACATCGCACTCATGACAGACGGGGATTTCGCGGGCGGCCTGGTGGATCGTGGGCGCGGGCGGCATGAGAAGGCTCCTGGCTAGGCCATCCTCACCGACTTGACCCCTCGCAGTTGCGCGACGTGGTCGATGATGTCGGCGGTCTCGACCTGTTTCACGTCCGGCAGGTCGATCATCGCCTTTGATGCGCCCGTATCCGCATCTGCTGAGAGCTGCATGGACTCCGGCTCGTGTCCGAACGCCACGAGCGCCTTCCGCAGCTCCGGCAGCGACATCCGCATGGGGTCCATCTCGACGTGCAGGCATAGGATTCGGCGCGTCTTGAAGAGCTTGTCCTCGGCCATCTTCAGGCATGTCAGGCTGGCGTAGAGCAGCACGGTCGCCGCGATGACCATCTGCCACCAGCCCATCCCTGATGCCATCCCCACTGCCGCCACCGACCAGATCGAGGCCGCCGTGGTCAGCCCTCGGACCGAGCCGCCATAGCGGATGATCGTCCCCGCGCCGAGGAAGCCGATGCCCGTCACGATCTGCGCGGCGATTCGCGCCTTGTCGTGATCCTTGCCCGCCATGACGATGGACGCCATCGTGAACACGCACGCGCCCGCGCTGACCAGCAGGTGCGTCCGGAGCCCCGCAGCCTGTTCGTGCCGCTCGCGTTCCTGGCCGACGAGCGCGCCCGCGACGCCCGCCATGAGCAGACGCAATGTCATCACGTGCCATGGGAGGTACTCGAAGCCTTCCATCTCTCATCTCCACCGTGCCGCGCGTCCGGCTCAGTAAACTCTCGACTTGTCCATCATCCGGACCAACTCATCGGGCGGGAGTTGCCCGACGCCATTGCCTGTGAGCAGGTCACTGACAGTGCCCGGTTCAAGCTCCATGGCCGCGATGCCGCGCAACAGGCCAGGCAGCGCCGCGACGCTCTGCAGGCTTCCCTGGTGCATCAGGAGCACCCCGCCGGGCCGCAATCCGCTCAACCCGTTTCGCACGATCTCCTCGGCCCCGATGCCGCTCCAGTCAGCCGTATTCGATGTCCACAGGACCGTGGCGTGTCCTAGAGCGTTGACCACCTGCAGCGATAGGTCGTCGCACATGCCGCCCGGTGGCCGGAACCACTGCATCTTCTGCCCGGTGACGCGCTCGACCGCAACGTCGCAGCCCCTCACCTGCGACCAGACGCCCCGCGGATTCAGCTCATTGAGGCGGATGTGCGAGTAGGAATGGTTGGCCAGTTCGTGCCCGTCGCGGACGATCATCCGGGCGAGTTCGGGGTAGTGCTCCACCTTCTCGCCGACCACGAAGAACGTCGCCTTCACGTTCGCGCGGCGCAGGATGTCCAGTACCAGCGGTGTTATCAGCGGGCGAGGCCCGTCATCGATCGTTAGCGCTATGCGGCTGGACCCCCGCGGGCCGGAGATAACTCCAGCCACCGGCCGCCCGCGCTGGAGGTCGTCGAGTTCGCCGGTATCGCGCGCCAGGGCGCCGAATTCCCTCCACGTCGTGTCCAGCGCCGGGTCGATGAGCAAGTCGCAGCGCAGTGTCTGAACCTCGAGCCCGCTAGATCCGTCTATCGCGTGTGCGGTGAACTCAGGACCGAGTCTCACCCCGCCGCAACGGGTGAGCACTTCCTCGGGGTTGCCGGTGTCGGCTAGGCAATCGTTGATCCGCTCGCGAGGCACGCTGAGACTGAAGACGGGCCGATGCACGGGCTCGAAGTCGCGCAGCCAAGGCACCGTGACCCATAGGTCGAGGTGGTCGAGTTCGGGCAGAACCGAGAATGCCGTGCGAACGACGAGCACGGCGTCATCCCGCACATCGCAGACCGAGAACAGTCTGCTCTGTTTGTCGCCGGCTTGGAGCTTGACGATTCCCGCGGTGAGGAAGCCGTTACTTGCCACGCCGACCTTCAGCACGGGGCAGTGCAGCGCGGCGCCCAGCAACGCGGTGGCAAGCGCTTGCTCCCGCGCGGGTTCGTGGCCCTTGATGATGGCGGCCAGCGTCTCGTCACCCAGTGGCTTCAGCAGTTTGGACGGCGGCGCCGCCATCCGGTGAGCATCCAGGTGCGAGAGCCCGCCCTCGTTGGTCTGCGCAATCGAGCATGTCGCGGCATTGAGCAGTGCTATGACGGTGAGTGCGATGCAGCGCGTCATCCATGTTCCTTTCGAACTTCATCGTTCGACGGGTTGTTTCAACGTTGGCCCGGTCGCTTCCTTGCGGTCATCTAGTCCTTGACGCGCTTGGTCGACACCGTGCCGTCAGCTCGGACGAGGGCGATCTGTTTCACCTTGACCGTGCTGCGCCGGAGCATACTGTCGTCGAACGGGTCCGGCTCGTAGTCCTCGACCCAGTCGATGGCGACGGCGCTGACGACAGCAGCTTCGTCCACCTGGGCGTGTGATGGGCTGGATCCCAGCAACCAGCCTCCCGCGCCGATGGCTATTCCGAGTAGGAGAACCGCGAGCAGCAGTCCTGTGTTTCTAATCATGTGATGAGCCCTCCTTGATTAATCCAGACACCTGTGTTACTACTTTCGTTCGCGCGCCGACAGTAACTATCGTCCGCGCCGCTGTATTCGCCCATGGAAGGGGTCCAATGTGAGCATCGATCCGGCTGTACAGGCACTGCAAGCGAAGGTCGAGGCCCAGAGCGCCTTCGTCACCGATATCCGCGAAGAAGTCGGCAAAGTCATCGTCGGCCAGTCCGCGCTGGTGGACGGGCTGATCATGGGCCTCCTCGCCGATGGGCACGTCCTGCTCGAGGGCGTCCCAGGCTTGGCGAAGACGCTGGCCGTCCGCACGCTCGCCCAAGTCATCGACACTGGCTTTCAGCGCATACAGTTTACGCCAGATCTCCTGCCCGCGGATATCATCGGCACAATGATCTACAACGAGGCGGATCGAGACTTCTACGCCAAGAAGGGCCCGATCTTCTCGAATCTGATCCTCGCGGATGAGATTAACCGCGCGCCCGCGAAGGTCCAGAGCGCGCTGCTCGAGGCCATGCAGGAACGTCAAGTAACCCTCGGGGATACGACGTTCCCGCTGGCGACGCCGTTCCTTGTTCTGGCCACTCAGAACCCCATCGAGCAGGAAGGGACATACCCGCTGCCCGAGGCGCAGGTCGATCGGTTCATGTTGAAGTTGCAGATCGACTACCCCTCGCCCGATGAGGAGTTGCAGATCCTGGAGCGCATGACGGTGGGGCACGATCCGTCGGCGAGCGCAAAGGTCTCGCCGGATCGCATCCTCCAAGCCCGCGAGACGGTCTACCAGATCTACATCGACCCAAAGGTCGAGCGCTACATCGTCAACCTCGTGGTTGCCACGCGAAAGCCCGAGGAGTATGGCCTTCCGGGGCTGTCTGGGCTCATCCGCTACGGCGCATCCCCGCGCGCCACGATCTACACGACGGTCGCGGCGAAGGCCTTCGCGTTCATCAATGGCGATGCCTACGTCACGCCCGACCACGTGCGGTCGGTGGTCCATGAGGTCTTCCGGCACCGGGTGATCGTCAGCTACGAAGCCGAGGCCGAAGAACGCACGTCCGACGACATCATCAGCGAAATCCTACGCACGGTCGAGGTTCCCTGAGCGCGGCATGCCCACCATTCCCGCCCATCTGCTGGAGAGAATCCGGCGTATTGAGATCCGCGCTCGCCGCCTGGTGAACGACGTGTTCGCCGGCGAGTACCGATCTGCGTTCCGGGGACGGGGCGTCGAGTTCCAGGACGTCCGCGAGTATTACGCGGGCGACGATATCCGCACCATCGACTGGAACGTCACTGCCCGCGCGCGCAAGCCGTACGTCCGCCGCTACCAAGAGGAGCGCGAACTGACAGTCGTGTTCCTCGTCGACATGTCGCGGTCGGCCCAGTTCGGCTCCGGCGAGTTGCTCAAGAGCGAGGTTGCGGCGGAGATCTGCGCCGTGCTGGCCCTCAGCGCGACGCGCAATAATGACAAGGTCGGGCTGGTCGTCTTCACCGACCGCGTTGAGTGCACCATCCCACCCAATAAGGGTCGCACGCAGGTGCTGCGAGTCATCCGCGAGGTGCTTGCGTTTGAGCCCGAGCACTCCGGGACGAGCATCACGGCGGCGCTCGAGCATGTGGGCCGCGCGCTCCCGAGGCGCGCCGTGGTCTTCGTCATCTCAGACTTCCTCGACGAGGGGTACGAGCAGGCGCTGAACATCATCAACCGCAAGCATGATGTCATCGCGGTGAACATCACCGATCCGCGCGAGGAAGAACTCGTCGGCGTCGGGCTGATCGAACTTGAGGACGCGGAGACGGGCCAGCGGGTGATGATCGACACGGGCACCCGCGCCTCTCGAATTGACGAATCTGCGTCCCAGGCACCGGATGAACTGCAGCGACGCCTCGGGCGCCTCAACGTTGACTTGATATCGATCGACGCCGCAAAGTCGTACGTCGAGCCGTTGATCCACTTCTTCACCACCCGCGCAAAGCGGCTGAGGTAACTGCGTTGCCGTGGCTAATAGCTCTACTCACAATCCTGGTCGCCCCCATTGCTGCCCAGGACGGGGCGCCCGTCGAGTTGCGCCCGAGCCTGGCTCCCGGGCCGCTCACGGTCGGCGACTGGCTGGAGTATACGCTCCACGTTCCTCTGGCTGATGGAGAGCGAGTTGCGGCTCCCGGCGAGGAGGCGGACTTCGGCGCGTGGGAAGTGCGCGATTACCACGAAGAGTTGCAGCCGGACGGCGCGAAGCTGACGTACCAACTTGCCCTGTTTGAGACGGGGACGGTCGAGATCCCGTCCATAGAGATCGAGATCGCCGACGCCGCTGGCGCGACGCGCGTCGTGAAGACAGCATCGACCGACGCGGTAGTTGAGTCCGTCCTCGAGGAAGGTGATGAGGCGCCCGCTGACATCGTCGGCCCCCTCTCGCTCCGAGAGGACCCCTTGGCCATCGCCTTGCGCGTGCTGCTCGTGGTCGTGGTTGTGGGCGCGATTGCGCTGCTCATTTGGTGGCTGTGGAAGCGCAAGAAAGCCCGAGTTGTTGAGAGGGCCGCTCGCCCCGATCCGCCGGACGTCGCTGCTCTGAAGGCTCTCGAAGCGCTGAATGAGCAGGGCTTGCCCGAAGCCGGGGAGATCAAGCCGTATTACTCCGAACTCAGCGAGATTGTCCGCACCTATATCTGGGCCCGTTTCGCGGTCCGGACGCTTGAGGAGACGACGTTTCGCATCGTGGCTGGGCTCCGCGCCCACCCGCACGCCGCGCCTCATTCTCAGCAGTTCGCGGACATATTGCGCGAGTCTGATCTCGTGAAGTTCGCGAAAGCCCGGCCGAGCATCGGCGCCTGTCGGAGCGCGCTGGACGCCGCCGAAGCGTTGGTCCGAGAGACGTCAGCATCCGTAAGGACGGAAGAGACCGCCGATGCACTTCGCTAACCCAGCCTACTTGCTGCTGCTCTTGCTGCTGCCCATCGCGGCGTGGCTGCACTTCGCGCGCGTGCGGCGCGGCGCGTCCAGGCTGGTTTACTCAGACATCACGCCGCTCGACGGTGGGCGTTCGACCCGGGCGCGCCTTCGCGTGCTCTTGCCCATCGCGCGCGTCATCGCCGTTGCGCTGCTCATACTAGCCATGGCCCGGCCGCAGCGGCTGAGCGAACATGATGAGCTTGAGGGCGAAGGCATCGACATCGTGCTCGTGATCGATGTCTCCTACTCGATGCGAGCGGAGGATTTCCCGCCGGGCGATCGGTTCAGTGGCGCGAAGAGCGTTCTGGCTCGCTTCGTGCGGGGCATAACGAACGATCGGCTCTCGCTCGTCGTGTTCGCCTCGGATGCTTTCACTCAATGTCCGCTGACGTTGGATCGGGATCTGCTGGGCCAGCTCATCGACCAGCTCGAGCTTGGGCTGATCAGCGGCGACAGCACCGCGATCGGGATGGCCCTCGCCACCGCGGCCAGCCGGCTCGACGGCTCTGACGCGGAGAGCAAGGTCGTCATTCTACTGACGGATGGCGAGAACAACGCAGGCGAGATCGATCCGAACGACGCGGCGCAAGTCTGCAAGGCGCTGGGGGTTCGCGTGTATACCATCGGCATCGGCCGCATCGAGGGCAGCCCCATCCCGATCCCGGTCGGCCGCGGCCGGACGGCATACGCTCAGAACCCGGATGGCTCGTACGTGCTGACGAAACTCGACGAGGGGTTGCTGAAGCAGATCGCCGCAGCCACCGGCGCCGAGTATCACCATGCCGGCGATGCCGATTCACTGCAGGCAATCTACGAGTCCATTTGGCGGCTTGAGAAGAGCCGCTTCACGATGACGTCACTCCGGAAGTCGGAGGAGCTGTGTGGCCGGTACCTCTGGCCGGGAATCCTCCTCCTCGGGCTCGAGGTTCTGGCTGCGGCGACCATCCTGCGGAAGGCGCCTTGAACATGCTCGAAGGAACAGACTACCTGCAATTTGCCGCGCCCGCCGCGCTCTGGCTCCTCGCCTTGGCGCCGGTTCTTGCGTGGGCCTGCTGGCGCGCCGCCAAGAAGAAGCGCGAGGCCACGGAGGCCTTCACATCAGTCGCATTGGCGAAGCGGCTCGTGCTCGGCAACTATCGGGGCGGCTATAGCGTGCGAGCGGCGTTGCTCGTAGCCGCGTTGGCGTTGCTGGTCGTCGCGCTAGGCCGGCCGCGCTTGGGGTCAAAGCTCGAACGCGTTGAGCGCAAGGGCGCCGACATCCTCGTGGCGATCGATACCAGCGACAGCATGCTCGCCCAAGACGCCTTGCCCTCTCGTCTGGAGGCGGCCAAACGCGAAGTAGGCGGCCTCATCACGCGCCTTCAGGGCGATCGGATTGGCATCCTGACCTTCTCGTCCGAGGCCTTCCTCTACTGCCCTCTCACGGCCGACTACGACGCGGCGGCGATGTTCTTGGGGTCGATCGATGCGGGCATCACATCCGGCGCGGGCACCGCTCTCGCGGAGGCCCTCCACGAGGGCGAGCGCGCCTTCGAGGCGGGGGATGGCTACGAGAAAGCCATCATCCTGGTCAGTGATGGTGAGGACTGGGGCAAGGGCGCCCGCGAGGCGGCTCAGGCCCTCGCGGCGAAAGGTGTGAAGATCCACGCGGTCGGCGTCGGATCGGACGAGGGCGCGCCGATTCCCGTGCTCGATGAGTCAGGAAACGTCACCGACAACCGCCGCGACGAGGGTAAGATCGTGGTCACTCGCCTCGACGAAGAGAAGCTCCAGGAGATCGCCGCCGCGGGCGGCGGCAAATACTACCGCGGCGGGGCATCAGACCTCGGAGTCGCGGCGGCTTACGCGCAGATCGCGTCGGGCGAGACTCGCCGCGCGGGCATGCACGTCTTCAGGACGTATGCCGAGCGATTTCAATGGCCGCTTGCGGGGGCTCTGTTGCTGATTATCATGGAGTTCATCTTGCGCGTCCTCCCGCGCCGCCGCCGGGCGCGAGCGGGCTTGGCGACGATGGCGCTGCTCTGCTTCCTGACGATGAGTGGGTTCTCGTTCTTTGAGACCGCCGCGGCGTTGTGCAAGCGCGCGAATGATTACTTCCAGGACGGGAAGTTCGAGGAAGCGTTTCAGCGCTATGCGCGCGCGCTTGAGCTGGATTCGGACAATCCGATCCTGCAATTCAACTCGGGTGACGCGCTCTACAAGCAGGAGAAATATGCCGAGGCCCGCGACGCCTACGGCAAGGTCGGATCGAAGGTAGGGAAGGTGCTCTCCGGATCTGCACGCTTCAACATGGGCAACGCGTACCTTCGCGAGAGCAAGCTGGACGATGCTATCGAGGAGTACAAGAAGGCCCTGCGGATCAATCCTGGCGATGAGTTGGCCAAGCGCAACCTCGAGATTGCCCAGCGGATGAAGGAAGAGCAACCCGAAGACGATCAGGACCAGGACCAGGGAGACGAGCAAGACGAGAACGACGAGCAGGACGAACAGGATGAGCAGAATCCGGAAGACGAGCAGCCGCCGGAGGATGAGCAAGACCAGTCCGGTGAGGATGAAGAGGGCGAGCAACCCCAGGAGCAACAGGAACCGGAGGAGCAGCCCGCCGACGCCGCGCCGATGACGCCGGAGGAGGCGCGCGCGCTGCTTCGCCAGGCTGAGTACGAGGATGCGCAGATGCAACGGGAGATTGTGCGAGCCATGCCCAAGCCGAGGAACTCGACCGGGAAGGACTGGTAGTGACCACCGTCCGATCAGGCGCAACCATCCGGGCAATGTGCGTCATTATCGCGACCGCCGTCCCCGCGGCGAGCGGGCTTGCCGCGCCCACGGTGAAGGCCTCGGTGGACCGCACGCGCGTGGCCGAGAACGAGACGATCACGCTGACTGTCTCGGTGGCGGGCGCGGACAGCGTGTCGGATCCGGATGTCTCCGTATTGCGCGAATTCGATATACTGGGCAGCTACCGGTCGCGGTCGATGTCGATCTCAGGCGCCGGACGCGTGTCGGAGATGGTCTACAGCTACACGCTCCGCCCCCGTCAGACGGGCGAGTTGACGATCCCCGCGCTCGACGTCCCGGTCGACAGGGCCAACCTGCGGACGGACGCCATCTCCATCACAGTAGTGCCCACCGGCGGCGGGACGCCACGTCCGGGTGGTCCGGCCGGGTCATTCCCTGGCGACACCGATGTCGAGGAGTCAGACACTGCCCCCGGGTTTGATGCCAACAGCGACGTGGTCATCAAGTGCGAGACGGACAAGCAGCGCGCGTATGTGGGGGAACAGATCCTGCTTACGTTCTCCCTCTACTCGGCGACGGCCCTGAACTCGGCCGACTACCAGCCCGCCAACACGGAGGGTTTCCGCACGCAGGCGCTGCCCCCGCCCGATCGCCATTACGAGGTGATCAGCGGGCGTCGTTTCATCGTGCAGGAGGAACTGAAGCTCCTGTTCCCGACTGCGCGGGGCGAGCACGTCGTTGGCCCCGCCACGCTCAACTTCGCGACGAGTTACTGGGACCCGGTTCCCAAGGTGCTGCAGACCGAGCCCATCACGATTGAGGTCCTCCGCGTCCCCGAAGCTGGGCGACCGGAGAGCTTCACAGGCGTCGTCGGCGAACTTGCAGTCGACACGCTGCTGGACCGCGACCGGCTCAAGCAAGGCGAGGCCGCGACGCTGACGGTGGTGGTCTCGGGCTGGGGCAACCTGGAGGCGATGGAGGCCCCGACCATCGCTCTGCCGCCGGGGCTGCGCGAGTACCAGTCGAGCGAATCGCGCGAGTTCGCGCCCCAGGTCGCAGACGACGGCTACCGCGTTCAGGGCGAAGCTGTGTTCGATAGCGTCATCATCCCGACGACGGTGGGCGATGTGCAGATCCCCGAAGTCGAGGTCGCCTACTTCAGCCCGGTGACCGAGCGCTACGAGACCGCTCGAAGCCTCCCCGCCGTGCTGCACGTGGAGCCTGGCGATGCCGCCGCGCTGGAGATAGAGACTCCGGGCATGGCGGGCATCAAGCTGAAGCCCCTCCCGGATCGACTGCGCGGACGCCCGAGGGACCGCGTGTTCTCGGCGCCGTTCATGCTGGTAATCCTCGTCGCGGCGCTTTGGCTGCTGGCTACTGTGGTCGTCCACCGACGCCGCGCGGCCTTGGCTGCTAATCCCAAGCTCGCCCGCGCCCGCACCGCCGCATACCGCGCGAACGCGGCGCTGAGAGACGCTCGCCGCGCTGACCCGACCGAGGCCGCCGCCGCGGTCGCCTCGGTGATCTCTGGGTACGTGGCCGACCGTCTCGACATCCCGCCCGCCACGGTCTCCGCCGCCTCGGCGCGAGGCATCCTTGCCGGCTGTGGCGTGTCTGATGAGCTGGCAGCGGAGGCGGCATCGCTGCTGCGCGCGTGCGACCAGTTGCGGTTCGCGCCGGACGCCGGCGTCCAGGCGGCGGTCACGGCGGCCGATGCGGCAAGTGGACTCATCCGCAATCTCGACCGCTCGTTGCGCAGACGCCCGGTCGGCCGCGGAGAGGGGGAAGCTCCATGAAACGCGTCTGCGTTGCAGCTTCCTTGCTCTGCTCTGCTGCTGCCGCCTGGGCGTACGATTCGGCGGGAGATAGCACGTTCCAGAGCGCGACGGCGGCTTTCTCGGCTGGCGAGTACCAGAAGGCTGAGTCGGGGTTTCGGGCGTGTCTCGATGAGATCGGCGATGATCCGACCATCCACTTCAACCTTGCAATGACTTCCCTCCGGCTCGAGCAGCGAGGGCTGGCGATGGCGCATCTTCTCGCGGCGCAGTCGCTATCGCCACGCGACGATGAGATCCAGCGTCAGTTGCGCGTCATGAGAGCCGAACTTGATCAGATTGAGCCTCCGCCCGCCAGTTGGCTCCACGCGCTGTGGGGGGGCTTGCGTGACGGACTCACCTACGACGAGGTGCTCTGGTCCGCGGCGCTGGTGACGCTGGCGACATCGGGCCTGCTCGGGCTATGGCTGTTGACCGGCCGACGGCGCTTCCAGTGGCCAGGCATCATCGCGATAGCCTTTGCGCTGGTGGCCTGGGGCCTGGCGGGGGCCAAGATCGTCGAGCGGGTGGGCCCTCCGGCGGCGATTGTCACCGACTCGAGCATCCCCTTGCGCGGAGGTCCCGGCGAGGAGTTCGGGGAAATCGAGCGTCTGTCGGAGGGCTCCGCAGTCACCATTCTCGAGCGTCCCCGTCTCCACGTTGGACCAGGGCTCTCCGTCATCGTCGGACGCGACGACCTTGGGCTGTGGGCCGAGGTCAGGGCGGCATCCGGCGCTCGCGGCTACGCGCGCCGGAATCAGCTCGCCCAGTACTGATCTCCAACCTGATCCGCAGGCTGCCTAGTGAATCAAGACGCGACCACCGAGCGCACGCACGGACTGTCGGCGCCCGCGCTAGTCATTGGCATCATCGGCGCGGCGGCGGCGTGTTTCGTCGTCTGCTGGGCCGAACTGGTTGTCAAATCCATCCAGATCGCGATCTGCCAGTTCGCTCCGGCCGCGATCGGGCTGCTGCTGCTCGTCGTCGTCATCAACGGCATCCTCAGCAAGCTCGCGAAACGCCGCCTCCTCAAGCCTCACGAGATCGTCGTCATCTACGTGATGATCCTTGTCGCGGCCCTCACCACCTCGCGCGGGCTGCTCGAGAAGGTCTTCGCGACGCTCGTCGGGGTCAACTACTTCGCCACCGAGGCCAACCACTGGCAGGAGCTGTTCTTCAACAACATGCCCCAGTGGGCGGTCGCGTTCGACGTCCAGGGGGACATGCAGCAACCTGTCTCCGCCTGGTTCTTTGAGGGCTCGCCCCGAGGCGCCGCCATCCCGTGGGACGCGTGGGTTGAGCCGCTCATCTGGTGGGGAATTCTCGCGGTAACCGTCATCTTCAGCCTCGCCTGCATCGCGACGATCTTCCGTCGCCAGTGGGTCGATAACGAGAAGCTCACCTTCCCGCTGGTCAATCTCCCGCTTGAGATGTCCGGCGCGACGGCGATGACGGGCACGAGTTTCTTCCGCAACAAGCTCACGTGGATCGGGTTCGCGATTCCCACGTTCGTCTTCATGCTCGACGGGCTCCACGGTCTCTTCCCGCAGATCCCCGAGATCCCGACCCAGTATCCGCTCAACCCGATCTTCGGTAGCATGGGCAAGCCGTGGCGTGACCTCGGCTACACGGTCGCGTATTGCAGCCTCGCGGCCGTAGGGTTCGCCTACTTCCTGCCTCAGCAGTTGCTGCTCTCGCTGTGGGCGTTCTACGGGCTCATCAGGTTGCAGAACATCGTCTTTTCCGCCTTTGGGGCGCCGCCCGAAGCGATGCCGCTCTACCCGACGAGCTTGGTCAACGGCTACCAGGTCGCGGGCGCGTATCTCGTGTTGACGGTTCACCTCGTCCGCTCGGCAATGCCTCATCTGAAAGACGTGTGGGCGCGAGTGAGGGGTGAGCCTGATGCCATCGACGACAAAGATGAATTGCTCCCGTATCGCGGCGCGGTGATCGGCCTCGCGGTCTGTTTCGTGGTCGCCGCGTGGTGGTGCATCAGGCTGGGGATGGTCTGGTATATGGCGATCATCCAGATCGCCGCTTACCTCTTCGTCGTCTGCCTCGTGATGGCGCGCTCTGTGAACGAGGCGGGGATGCTCATGACCGAGACGAGTTTTCGCCCGGTGAATCTCGTGCAGCTCTTCACGCGACGCAGCATCATGGGACCGAAGACGCTGGGTGCTCTCGCCTTGGTGGATCCCGTCTTCCCGCGAGACCTACGCGGCAATCTCCTGAGCACGTTCTTCGATGCGCTGAAGATGTCTGACAGCGCCAAGCTCAACCGGCGGCATCTGTTCGTGGCGATCGCCATCGCGCTCGTGGTGTGCTTCCTGGTGGGCGGCTACCTCCACATGTGGTTCCCATACCGGGAGGGTGGCGTCAACCTTTACGGGTACGTGTACCAGTCGAACAACCTCCTCGGCGTCCGCGACTACGCGCCCGTCCTCGACGCGGGCGACGAGTTCGACCACCGGCTGCCGATCTACTTCGGTTCAGGTGTGATCGTCACGCTGATTCTGTCCGTATTGCGCCAGCAGTATTGGTGGTGGCCGCTCGCGCCCATCGGCTTTGCGTTGAGCGGCTCGTGGAGTATGATCGTCTTCTGGTGCCCGATTTTCGTGGCGTGGTTGCTGAAGTCCGTGATCACTCGATACGGCGGCATGAAGACATACTCGAACCTTCGGCCGTTGTTCCTGGGCTTGATTCTCGGCGAGTTCTCCCAGGCCGTGTTGTGGGCCACAATTGCCGGCATCTGGCGCACGCCCGCGCCCTTCTTCCCATGGCCATAGCGCCGGAGGATTGCCGTCCGATGACCGAGACCTCGACCACCAAAACCGTCCTGAGTGATCTCGAACGCGGCTGGCAGACGGATCTCGTCGTGTTCATCGGCTGCGCGGCCTTGATTCTCCTGTCGTCGCTGCTGTCGATCAACGCATCAGGCGCCGTGAGCGTGACGGGGCGAGAGGGCGCATCGCTGCCCGGCGTGTGCATGGGCAAACGCCTGACGGGCGTCGATTGCCCGGGTTGCGGTTTGACGCGCAGCTTCGTCGCGATGGGCAATGGTCAATTCGCGCAGGCCTTCCAGGTGCACCGCATCGGCGTGATCATCTACTTGCTCGTGCTCCTTCAGGTGCCCCTGCGCGCCTATGCCGTCGTGCGGGGAGTGCCTTGCCTGTGGCGCGTCGAAAGCTGGCACAAGGGCATCCTAATCTGGATCGTCTTTGCAGCGCTGTGGGTGAACTGGTTCTACGCGCTCTACACGCATGAAGCGTGGTAGCAATCTCAATTTGAGGAGCCCTCACATTGCCAGTCGATCTTCCGGACTTCTCCGCATTCCTCCCTGAACACGCGGCGCGCCTGAGCGACCTCATCCGGGGTCCGGAGTGGCAGGCTGCTCTTGCCGACGAGTCGAACATCGCCCGCCTCCGCGAGAGCGTCATCGCCGCGCCGGACATGCCCGACCCCGCGGGAGTCCTCGTGGGCGCGCTCAAGCAAGTCAACGAGGCCGACGTCCGTGCCCGCATCGCCGGCGGAGACCGCGACGTCGACGCGCTGGCATGGCGGCTTGGCGAGTGGCCGGATGAGTGGACTAACGAGCCGCCGGTGCTGTCCTTCGTGGGCGTCTACCTGACGCTCGACTGCAATGCCCGGCCGAAGTGCGTCTACTGCAATCAGCTCCCGGTGGATGGTTGCTTGCCGATGGAGGAGTGGGGGAGACTCGTCTCGGAGTTGATTCAGGGAGATGGGCAGAAGCCTTACTTCAGCTACACGGGCGGCGAGCCGCTCACATGCGGCGATGCGCTCTACGGTCCCGAAGGGCTGATCCGCCAAGCCGCCACGGCCGGCGCGCCGAGCAACATCAACACCAATGCCTTCGACCTCACGCTCGAGGTCGCGCTGAAGATCGTCCACGCCGGCGCGGCGCGGTTGCACGTCTCGCTCGATACGCCGGATCCGGAGGTCATGGACGAGTTAGCCGGCGGGACGGGGCGCTTCGATCTCATCACGAGGGGGCTATACAACCTCCAAGTCGCCCGCGAGCTGCTCGGCGTCAACCATCCCGTCGTCCACATCAACTGCGTGCTTACCACGCGCAGCATCTTCGAGTATCCCAAGCTGGTGGGGTTCCTGCTCGACCGCAAGCGTGTCGCGACGCCCGGCGTCGAGGGTCCGCCTCGCGCCGATCCACACTTCCGCGATCTGGGCATCCACCTGATCCCCGTCGGCGGTCCGCAGAACGCTGACATCCGGCCGACGGCTGATGATTACGAGCGCTTCTTCACGCGGACGTGGGAAGCGGCTTCCGATGTGTGGGAGACCTACCAGGATGCGCGGGGGACTGAGGATGAGGCGAGGGTCGACTACGACAACTACGCCTTCTTCGCCAACCCATACAAGCGCGTGGAGTACCGTGGCGAGCTTCGCGATTACTGCGAGGCCGTCGCGGAGAGCACCCAGTCGACGCTGGCACTCGGCAAACGCTGCCTGGTCGCGCCGACCCAGGCGTTCTTCCTGCCTGATGGATGCCAGCACTGGTGCGGCGGCCACGGCGTCAGTCGCCCTGAGCCCATGGGTCACAGATCGACCGGCTCCGCTCAGGGCAGCATCGCCAGCTCCCTATCGTCACTCAGGCAGTACCCCAACGAGTTCTGCACCGGCTGTCCTGTCGCAACCCTCTTCATCAACCAGGGCGCTGAGAACGCCCTCAATGAGACGGTCAAAGGGTGGATTGAAGAAGCTGATTCCCCGCCTGCAACCCCGGAGCCACCCCCGACCTGACCGTGCCGAGAAGCACATATTCCAAGGCAGGTCGCCATCTGCCGTGCGAAGAAGAGCATATTAGTTGAGTTCCGTGTCTCATGTTGCGGCGGGACGCGGCGGACGAGGGGGGATTTGCGTACGAGGTATGCGGCGTTTCGATGTCTTGGCTCTGTGTGTGCTGGCCGCTGTCTCCACATTGCGGGCGCTAGACGCAGCGGAGGAGTCGCCCTGGCCCCCACGCGTTGATAAGGTCGTGACCATTACCAAGCATGGTACCTGGGAACTCAATACAGGCGAGCGACACGCCAATTGCTCCGCAGACCAGGGAGGGCCCTGGGGAGACCCTCGCTCGGTAGACGGCAAGGCCCCCCTTCCGATCCCTTCCAGGCTGGAGCACATGTGTTGGGCGTCCGCGGACTTTGTCAACGACACGGGCGCGCCGGCTGAGATCGCGCCGCCTGTCCGAATGTCTGACAAACAGATCCTCAAGGACACGACCGCCGACTTTCGCTTCGAGATACTTGCGCCTCAGGCCAAGGCGGAACTCCGAGCTGAGATCGCGAAGATCCGTGGGATGTATGAGCCCGGGGCGGTCATCACCGAACCCGCCGTGGTTCCCCCTTACAGTCGCGGCACCGTGCATTGGACTGGATCAGTGGTTGCGGAGCGGCACGAGGTCCGCTGCCTCCGGTATCGCGCGCGCCGACCGAAACTGACAGCCGGCTTGCGCAGCTTTGGGCTGGAGGTGACGCGCGCGTGGACCGGCGGCCCCATGCATAGCCGCCCCATCGACGGGGCCATGGCGGCGGCCACGGCTGACTGGGGCGCGGGAGAGGACAGGTGGGACCACCTGGGGCTGGGCTCGGTCGGTGAGATCTGGGCAATACGCGCCTCCCGGAGCCACGCCAGATTGGAGCCACTGGAGTGCATCACCGAGCCGGTCGTCTTCGAGCACTGGGCTGATGTCGCGCCCCCCCCGACGGGAGGCCCGGACCCATCGGAGGCCTCTTGCAGGTGGAAGCTCAGAATTGCTACACAGAGGCGCGGACGCCTTACCCGGCCAGCTTCGGCTGGGAGTTCGAATTCCCGTCGACGGGACCGTTATCTGGCCTGTGTATCGTGGATCTGCCCAGGGGATGGACCTACACGGCCAAATCGCGGAAATGGGAGTCACCTGCGTATCGAGAGGGGGCCGTCGTCAGATTCTCCGTGCCTTTGGATGAGCCCATACGCTTCTCTCGCCAGCTAGAGCGTCTGGTCTCCCTGGAGATCGACACCGTTGATCGCGACCACCAGCCCACTGTCGCCAGAGTTGAGGTCGCGCTCCGCTCGGGTGATTCAGGATGGACCCTCGCGCGCGGGGGCACCACGGTTGCTACGGCTGAGGGTGGGCGCGCGACGTTTACGGTTGCCGCGCTTGAGCCCGGCGTATACGGCGCGCGAACTCGCGTCGCAAATCGTCCGGACCTCCCGTGGTCCGAGTGGCAGCGGTTCAGTGTGGCGATCGGTCTGCGGGCATCTCAGACGCTGACTGTGCCGACGCCCGCGCGTTGAATTCAGGCTGAACTACATCTCCCGCCCAACCGCCTCCACCACGCGCCGGACTTCCTCCATCAGCCGCGTAAAGCGCCTCGGCGCGAGTTGCTGCGGGCCGATTGCGCCGATGACCGTGCGCTGGGCGCCACGCGCTACAGGCAATGCCCGGGTCCGCGCTTATCGATTCCCTCCACGACCGCTCCCAGGTTCTCGTCGGAGGACGGTCCCGTGACCATGGCTATGATGCCGCCTCCGCGCAGACTTCCTTGAGCGCCCCGATGAACTGCTCGTTCTGGGCCTGCGTCCCGACGGTCACGCGGATGTGGGTTGGCGAGCCGAAGATGTCGCCCGTCCGCACGGCGATCCCGCGTCCGCGCAGCATGTCAAACGCCAGCTTCGAATCGATCCCGATATCGGCGAAGATGAAGTTCGCGTGGGTCTCCGGGTAGCCCATCCCCATCGCATCGAACTGCTCGCAGAGATACTTCCGGCCCTCGCGGTTGGCCGACGCGCTCTTGACGACTTGCTCGGTGTCTTCGAGACTTGCCAGCGCGGCAACTTGGGCGATCGTGCAGACGTTGAAGGGTTCGCGCACCCGAACCAGCCACTTCATCAACTCAGCCGGGGCAAGCCCATACCCCACGCGCAAGCCCGCCAGCGCGTGGATCTTCGAGAACGTCCGCATGACGCAGACATTCCGCCCCTGCAGCACGTAGTCCAGCCCGTTCGGGTACTCCGGGCAGTCGACGTACTCGTAGTAAGCCTCATCCAGAACCACGATCACGCGGTCCGGGATGGCGTCCATGAAGGCGTCGAGTTCGGCCTTCCTGACGATGGTGCCCGTCGGGTTGTACGGGTTGGAGATGAAGATGAGTTTGGTCTTCTCAGTCACCGCCGCAGCCATGGCTTCGAGGTCATGGGTGAAGCTCTTCGCCGGCACTTTCACCAGCGCGCAATCCATGAGCGGCGGGATCAGTCCGTAGGTCGCGAAGGGCGGGTCGGCGGAGATGACTTCCTCGCCCGCGTTCAGATACGCGTGCCCCAGCATGTAGATGACCTCATCCGAGCCACCACCGACCACCACCATCTCGGGCTCGATGCCGTGGAACTTGGCGATGGCCTCGGTCAGTTCGGTGGACGGGAGGTCCGGGTAGAGCTGCGTCTTCTTGATGGCCTCTTCCATGGCGGCAAGCGCCTTGGGTGAAGGGCCAACGGGGTTTTCGTTGGACGCTAGCTTCAGCGGCGCGGACTTCCCGGGCGAGTAGGGCCGAATCGATCTGATGCACTCCCTGGCGAGATCGTCTGGTGATGTCATTCACGCACCAACCTTTCAGCTTCCGTGAGCGCGGGCAAGGTACCACAATTGCCCTACATTGACAATGCATACGCTGTCGCCGCTGAGGCGACACGAAGAGAGGGCCCAGCCAGATCGGCCGGGCCCTCGTGACGTCATGCCATCGGGGGCATCAGCGGCTCAAGTACAGTGAGGTGACCGCCCGCATTCTCTGCCCGTCCGGCGCGTTCGCCTCAATCTCGACGATGTACCGGCCGGATGGCGCCTTCAGCCCGTTATCGCTGCAGGCATCCCAGAGCACGGTGTTGCGGCCGCTGGTCGCGTCAAGGTCGCTCGCGATCCGACGGACGGGGCGTCCGGCGATGTTGCGGATCGTGACCCCAACATCAGCCGCCTTGCTCAACGTGAAGCTGATCTCAGCGCCCTGAGCCGTGCCCGATGCAATGGCGCTCGACACCGTAAGCGTAGTGACTGAACCCCCGTCGACCTGGAACTCGTACGCGCCCATGTCAACCTCTTCGACTTGATCGGCGTCGCCATCGACGACCCGCGGGTCCCCGGCGAGGTCGGTGGTCACTCCTGACGGTATGGCGGCAATGCTGCCTGTGTCGATGCAGTTCGAGCCCACGGCCAACTGGTAGTCGCCGCCCTGCGCGTTTGCGAAGCTCGGGTCGAGGTCGATGTTGGTCGTCTCATCGTAGTTCACCGTGACACCCGTCCCGATCTCGACGATTGCCTCGGATCCTCCCTCGACATCGCTGTAGGCCACGGTCAGCGTCGCTTCGCGGACGCAGAACTCATTTGGACCAAGGGGTGGTTTATCGGGATTCCCATTGACCCCGGAGGTGTCCCCCCAGCAGATGCTGTTCACCACCGAGACGATGCCCCCGTCAGTCGAGTAGATCGCGCCGGCCTGGTCGCGGCCATTGTTGCGGGAGAAGGTGCAGTTGGTAACCTGCACGTTCGGCGAGCCGCCTACCTCGCCCGAGGCCACGATCCCGCCGCCTCCCTCCATCGATTTGTTGCTGACGAACAGGCAGTTCGCAATCTGGACGTCACACGTGCCAGAGGCCGCCACCGCGGCGCCCTCGCCATTTGCCCAGTTGGAGACGAAGATGCAGTCGGTGACACTCGCGTTGCCGCCCAACTGAAGCCCCAACGCGCCGCCATGCGTGCCTCCCCTACCCAAGTTGTCGTCGAAGATGCAGTTGGCTATCGTTGCGTGGCCCCGCCGCACGCGCATGCCTGCGCCCCACTCCCGCGGATTGTCCCACACCTTGTCGGTGGCGCCCCTGCGGATCGTGAACCCGCTCACGGTCACGGCGGGGTTCACGCCATTCTTCCCCGCCAGAATGCATCGTTCTTCATTGTTCGCATCGATGATGCAGAGGGCGGGATCGCCCGACTCTGATACCAGCGCAATCGCCTTGTCGAGCACGATTCCGCCGGCGTAGACTCCGTCAAGCACGGTGACCGTCGCATCATCGGCGGCTTCGGCTATGGCTTCCGGGATGCTGTCAAACGCATCGTATCCGCCCAGATGCCCGCCGTAGTCCTCGTACCAATCGTCATCCACCCAGAGATCCGTCGGCGGCAGGGCTGTGTCGCCCGCGAATTCGTACGCGCCCATGTCAAGCGGCGCGTGGTCCGCACGGACCGTGCCGTCCGGGTCGAGCGGCGGCAGGTGGTCCGGATCCGGCGCCGGGTTGCCGGCGTCGATGCACGGCGAGACATCCGTGAGTCGGTATGTGGTTGTTCCGCCTGTTTCGCCCGCGTCGAAGTGCGGGGGATAGCTGATGTTGCCCGTCTCGCCAAGCAGGCTGATGTTTGGGCCGACCGTGCCGACGGTCGAGTAATTGATCGTCACGTCGCTGGCGATCCAGCCCGCCACGGGTGAATCCGCGAGGTCATCACCGGTGTTGCTGTGGAGAATGCAGCTATCCACACCCCACAGGCCCTGCACGAGGGGAGCGGGGGGCGCCGCGAACTGAACGCCGGCCGTCTCATTGTCGGCGATGGTGTTGTTCTGGAGATAGACGTCAGCGAGGCCGAAGACGCTAACGGCCGCCGCGTCGGCGTAGCCGGTTGCCGAGCATCCGGTGATCTCGTTGTTGGCCACAATGAAGGTTGATGTGTAGTTACTGCCGACCGAAAGCGCGACGACGCCGCCGAATGTCCTGCCGGCACTGATCACGTCCACTTCGCTGTCGCCGGCGGGTGAGTTGCCGCGGAATTCGTTGCCGATCACCCGGAACGTCTGTCCGGTGCCCGTGCTAAGCCTCACGGCGGCCGCGAGGCCTTGGTTGTCGGTAATCCAGTTCCCCTCAATCTCGAAGTCGCCGCCGCGGGTGCCGTCGTTCGCGACGAGCATGGCGCTGTCACTCAGCCCGTCAAAGGTGTTGGCCTGGATGGCCCCGGCTGAGTCGACGACATGCGCGCCCAGTCCGCCGTCACGGAACGTGTTGCCGGTCAGAGTCAGGTCGTCGCAGTTAGCGGCCATGAGGCCCTTGTCCGGACAGTCGACGAACTCGCTCTGCTCGATCGTTGCGGAGCTATTGGCGATCTCGACGCCGTCCTGCGTGCATGCCGTGAACGCGCAACCCGACACGGTCGCCGGACTCGTCTTGAGGTGGAGACCGACCGCGCCGTCCGTGAATGAGCTATCAACAACCGATAGCGTGACGCAGTCCTTGGCGTCGAGGCCTGCGTTCGTGCATGCCGTGAAGTCACACAGCGACACCGTGCCGCTGCAGTTCGAGAGCACGGCGCCCCGTGTCAAGCCTGTGTAGGTGTTCCCGATCAGGCTCAGGTCCGGGCAGTCGATGGCCCCGAGGCCTATGGTCGACAGCTGCGGCTCCAAGCTGGGGATCTCGGTCTCGTCTCCGGGGAACTCACAGAGGGAAACCGTTGCGGAGCATTCCTGGACGAGGGCGGCCAAGGTGTCGTGGGTGATGGTGAACCCCTTGACGATCGTACCGTCGGCCGCCGGGCCGACCGTCAGAGACGCATCCGGGGGCCCATCGGCCTGCGGGGCCTCTCCGGCGCCTGCGATCTCCGCCAGTCCCTGCCCCGCGCCGAGTAGCTTGACGTCCTTGCCCGCCACGACGACATTCTCGGCGTAGGTCCCGGCGCCGACGTAGATGGTGTCGCCGGGGAGGGCGTCCGTGCCATCAGCCACGTCGATTGCCGGCTGAATGCTGTCGAACGCATTCACGCCCCACGCCAGGTATCCCACGTCGTCCTGCCCAGTCCACGTCTCATCGACGTAGAGCGGATGGATCTGGATGGTCAGGGGTCCCAGGTTGTGCGTGGCGTCCCTGGCGACGGCCGCGACCATCGTGCAACGCGGCACGTCGACGTCAACGGACGACCCGGTCGACTGCTCGAACGTAACGGACGAGCCTTCTATCCCCGTAGAGAAGCCGTGGAAGATGTCCGTTGTATCCGCGTCCTGGCTTGAGAGCGTGATGTTGCCAGGATTCACGGCGTAGTGCGCGACAGTCATCACGCCGTTCTCATCGTACTCAACGAGATCGGGCGTCGGCGAGATGTCTATGATAGGCGCCGTGATGTCGCTGTTCGTCGGGATGATGGCTTGCTCGGCCCACTCCAGGACCACGTTGCCGTCGGCATCCACGACGTCACCGTGGATGATGGCCGCATCGCCCGGCTGCGCCCCTTCCAGTGGGTAGTCCTTGTAGCCGTTGGGGGGGATCTCGTCGCCCTCCTCCGTGGCCATTGCCCAGTCCACACCGGCGAGCGTCTCGACCTCCGCGGGCGGGCTCTCAGGTAGAGCACGGAGCGCCACAATGAGAGCGCTGGCTGCGGGTACCCACCACTCCGGGACCTCGATCCGGCGCCTACCCCAGTGACTCACTCCATCCCGCAGTTCTTCCTGTAGCTCTTCCCGTAACTCATCGGGCAACTCTTTGGCCAGCTCAGCGGGCAGTTCACCGGGCAACTCATCTTGCCACTCGTCCCGCCCCTCACTATCGACGTCGTCGGCGTCATCCCCCTGGGCCCACCACCTGTCCCCGTCCAGTAACCGGACGTGGCGCTTGAACGCCTTCATGCGCCAGGCTGCGCGGGTCCACAGCCGCTCTGCGCGTGTCTCGTTGAGAACAGGAGGCGTGAACGCCGTCACGCCGGCTTCCGCATCGCCCGCTGCCCTGTCGAGCGTCCAGGTCAGCACTACCGCTGACACTTTGGGGATCGCGCGTTCGGCTCTGGCTTCGGCCACGGAGTCCCTCAACTCTTGCATCGCCGCCTGGAGAATGAGGAGGGCCTCGTCGGCTCCGGCTGATTGCGTCACCTGGGCTAGTTCCTCGGACGTTAGCTCCTCGTCTGGAATGAGAGTCTCCACACCATGGATCTGAATCGGTGGGTGCGGGTCGGTGGGGTCCGCCGGAGGATCGTTGTGAATCCGTAGTACCCACTGGCCGCTGATGAAGAGCAGTTCGCCGCCGCCTGGCACGGAGCCCAATTCGGCGGTTACGCTGACCTCTTCCTTCGAGGCATCGACATTGACCCACTTCAGGTCGCGCAGGCGGCACTCAGCGTCCGCTGTCCGCCAACTGACCTGGATCGACTTGTCCCATGTCCATGGGTCGCCGCCGTTAGTCTTCGGTGGCGACACCACGTCCTTATACGAGATCCGCGTGCAGATGACGCCGCCAATGACGGGATACACGACGTCCCCGTCCGACCAGGGGTTGCGCCACCCGTCGTATTGGTCGGTAACGATCTCCATCGCGTTGGTTGTAGCCCGCAGGGCGGATACGTCCGCCTCGGCCCAGTCTGTCGGGAGCTTGAATCGGTACGACTTCTCCCAGGCCGCGCTAGCGGGCATTGCCGCCATGGCGAAGATTAGAGAGGCGAGAGTGATGTAGACAACTGTCCGCGCGTATCGACTATTCATGGCAATTCTCCTCGTCCGCTGAGCGGATGAGCGTGTGGACAACTGGATGACGGCATTCGGGGGAGCGTATGGAAACGCGACGTTGCGCCGTCGAAGTTGGTTGCCGTCCCACAGAAGAAGCGCGACCAGTCCAGCATGCTCTTGCGTGAGCTTCCCGACAGTATATAGCATCCCTCCAGCACCTGATTAAGCATTTTGTAAAATATAACAAGATGTAACGAAGTACCGGAATATGGAAACTCCCGATGGCGTATCGAATTCCATGCCAATACGAATGATCGAACGTACGTTTGACCATTGACACTACCCCCGCTATAATGGCAGTATCCTTGCACGTAGCTTCGCGGCGGAGGTCTCTGCATGCTATACATCGGCACATCCGGATTCTCATACCAGGACTGGCTCGGGAAATGGTATCCGGCGGAGTTGAAGAAAGCCGACATGCTGCGCTACTACGCGCGGCGCTTTCCCGCCGTGGAGGTCAACTTCACCTACTACCGCATGCCGACCGCCAAGACGTTTCGGCAGATGGCGGCCAAGACGGAGGACGACTTCAAGTTCGTCGTGAAAGCTAACGGTGAAATGACCCACGAGCGCACGGGTGAGCCCGATGTATTCCGTGTCTTCGAGGAAGCGCTCGAGCCATTGGTGGAGGAAGGCAAGCTCGGATGCCTGCTCGCCCAGTTCCCGTATTCCTTCCACGCGAATGAAGAGAACATCGAGTACATCAACTGGTTCAAAGAGCAGATCCCGAACGTGCCGACGGTGGTGGAGTTTCGCAACCGCGGGTGGTTGACGGCCGATGCCTTCGATCTTCTCGAGGCCCTCAACATGGGCTTCTGCTGCGTCGATGAGCCGGAACTGAAAGGTCTCTTGCCCGCGGTCGCCATGCGGACATCTGACATTGGTTACGTGCGGTTCCATGGCCGCAACGCCAAGAAATGGTACGACCACCAGGAAGCCTGGGAGCGCTACGACTACAAGTACACCGAAGATGAGTTGAAGGAATGGGTCGACAAGGTGAAGGCGGTCTCCGAGGACTCGGACGACACCTTCGTCTTCTTCAACAACCACTACCAGGGGCAGGCGGCGATGAACGCGGAGATGTTCGCGGGGCTGCTCGAATTGCCTCTCGGCGACGTGGGGGAGAGCAACCCGCAGGGGACGCTGCTCTGACGATGGATGGGGAGAGACGAGATGACTCCGAACTCAGATCAACGCGCGACGGCTTGGGGGCATATCCAAGCCGGCGACGAATTGCTGGCTAGCGGCGAGGAGACGTCCGCCGAGGGGGAGTATCGCGTTGCGCTCGAGATCGACCCTGACCTCGCCGAGGGCCATCATCACCTCGCGGTAGTGCTGTACAAGCGCGGCGACTTCGACGCAGCGTCGGCCGCAGCTCGCCACGCGGCGGAGTTGAGCCCGTCAAGCATCGAAGCGTGGTTCACGCTGGGGCTGATCCTCTGGGACGCCCGCGACTCGGACGCGGCGGTTGCCGCCTTCGACCGAGTCATCAGCCTGGAGCCGGATCGCGTCGAGGCCCATCATTACCGCGGTCGGGTGCTCTACGAATCGGGCCGGCCCGAAGGTGCCGTGCCGAGTTTCGAACGGGCCTCGGAGCTTTGGCCGGATTCGGCCGACGTCGCCCACGACTTGGCGATCGCTCACGTCGCGTGTGAGAATTTGGGCCAAGCCGAGCAGTGCTTCGCGCGATGCATAGAGATTGAGCCCGAGAACGCCGAAATCTACTACGAGCTAGGACAAGTCCACGAGCAGGACTCGACGACACCCGACGAGGAGGCCGAGCACCCGTACGTCCAGGCCATCGCCCTCAACCCAGAGCACCTGCCCGCGCGCTTCCGGCTTGCCGTCCTGTGGGCCAAGCGTCGGAGTACGGACGCTGAGGCTCGCGAGGCGGCCATCGAGAATCTCCGCCAGATTGTGGCGCGGGAGGACCTCGTTTCGCTCTTCCCGGATGCTCATCTCGTCCACTACCTGCTGGGCGCGATTCTCGACGACGTCCCCGAGACCCACGCCGACGCCGCCGAAGCGTACCACGCGTGCCTGCGGATCCAGCCGGCCTTCGCTCCCGCGCACAATAATCTCGGCGTCCTCGCCCGGGCGCGGCGCGACCTCGAGGACGCCGCCACCCATTTCAAACTCGCGATCATCAGCGACCCGGGTTACGATAGCGCCCTGCACAACCTCTGTCGCGTCTGGTATGACCAGCCAAATGAGGTCGCCGTCCGCCAGATCCGCGCCCTCATGGATGTTGTCCCCGACGAGGCTCCGGATGTGATTGGCCACATCATCGGCCACCTCGTCGATGTCGCCAAGGCCGACGCATACGCATCCACCTATGACAAAGCCCATGAGATCAAGAATCTCATTGCCATTCTCGGCGCGCGCATGCGCAAGTCTCTATCCGCCGAGGCCTGTTCTGACGCAACGGACCTGCACGAGTTGATGGACCTTCACGGGAGGGCCTTCGAGGCAATCCGCGGCTACCTCAACGCCATTCATGTTGACCCGGGCGAGAAGGAGACGCTCGATTGCGGCGACGTGCTGCGGAAGTGTCTCCGGCAGCTCGTGGTGACGAAGCCCGAGGGAGTCGCCGTCTCGAACGCGATTGGTACTAACCTGCCTCCGCTCAGAGGCGATCGCAAGCGCCTGATGCAACTCTTCCGCAATCTGGTGGTCAACGCGTTCGAAGTCATGCCTGATGGTGGCTCGCTAAACGTGGCGGCGGAGGCGATCGGGCGTGGTTCGACGCGTCCTGGCGAGACGGTCCGTCGGGGGATTCGGATCTGCTTCCAAGACTCCGGTCCGGGCATGAGTGAAGAGGAGCTTCGCCGGGCATTCGACCCGGGCTACACGACGAAGGAGCGTGGGCCGGGGTACGGACTGGCGGTTGTCAGCCAGATCGTTCGCGAGCACGGTGGCACGATATCGTTGGAGACGGTGGAGACCGGCGGCCTGCGCGTGACGGTGGAGCTGCCTGAGCGGGTCCAGCCCGAAGCGGCGTCCGAGCGTCTGCGTTTGCGCCCCGTGATCTTCGAAGATTGGCGTCGGCTGGTCCAGGCTGAACTCGATGCCATTGGCCCTAGCGATGGAAGCTCCGCCCGCAGATCAGACGACGATGACGCGTAGTATTGGCTGCCTTCGCTATTCGATATACTCGTAGTAGCAATTCCGCTGGCGTGGCTCGAACCCCGCGGCCTCGATGACGCGGACGATCTCCTCGCGCTGCATGCGAAACGTCACTCCAGCGGCCCGCACGACATTTTCCTCGATCATCGTGCTTCCCATGTCATTCGCGCCGAACCGCAGCGCAAGTTGCGCGACCTTCGCCCCTTGAGTCACCCACGACGCCTGGACGTTCGCGATGTTATCCAGCGCCAGCCGGCAGATCGCCAGCACGCGCAGGTATGCGTGCCCGCCGAGCTTCGGCACTTCCCCGTCAAGCGCCGTATTCATCGACTGAAACGTCCATGGGATGAACGCCGTGAATCCACTCGTTTCATCCTGAAGATCTCGCACGGACAGCAGGTGCTCGACGAGGTGCCGAGGCTCCTCGCCCATCCCAAACATCATCGTCGCCGTCGAGCGCATCCCGAGTCCATGCGCCTCGCGCATCACGCCCAGCCACTCCTGTCTGCTGCACTTCTGTGGGCTGACGCGCGCGCGAATTTCGTCGCTGAGCACCTCCGCGCCGCCGCCGGGGACCGTATCAAGCCCCGCCTCCTGTAGCTGCCTCAGGCATTCGGCGACGCCCAGCCCCTCCACTCGCGCGATGTGGGCGATCTCGGGCGGGCTGAAGCAGTGGGCGTGCAGGCCGAACTCCTGCTTGATGATGGAGAGTACCTGCCGGTAGTAGTCCAGCCGGAGTTCCGGGTGCAGGCCGCCTTGGAGCAGCACCTGCGTGGCGCCGAGGTCTTTCGCCTCCGCGAGCTTGCCCCGGAGTTCGGCCATCGACATCACGAACGCGTCCTCACGCCCGGGCGCGCGGAAATACGCGCAGAACTTGCAGCCGGAAACGCAAGCATTGGTGTAGTTGATGTTCCGATCGACCACGTAGCTGACAATGCTGCCTGGGTGCAGTTCCTGGCGCGCGAGATCGGCCGCCCGCCCTAGAGCGATCAGGTCAGGCGATTCGAATAGGTCGAGCAGCTGTCTCTCGTCGAGTCTGTCCATTGTCCCCGTCACGTCGCGAATGTCAGCTCCCGTCGCTCGGCAAGAAGGCCCTCCCCGATCAGTAAGTCCTGGTATCGCCTCATCCCCTCGACGTGCTCCCGCCCGAGCGAGAAATCGAGCATCTCGCCGAGGTATCGCGCGATGATTGCGGGGTCGATGCCCCGCCGCTCGCCTTCAGCAAGGGAAATCTCCTCAAGCGCGGCCAATCCTCGATCCCGCGCGGCGGACAGCTCAGCCGCCACGTCAGCCGACGCCGCGCCCTCGGCGAACACCCACGCTGCCAGAACCAACGGCACCCCCTGCCAGTCCCACCACATCTCGCCCAGATCGTGCTCGCGCGCGCCCTCTGGCGGTGGCTCAGTCAGCATGCCCGCTTGGCCAATCAGCAGCGCCGCGTCAGTCGCCTCCAGCATTCGCCCAAGATCAGGCTCCATCTCCCGGCACTCGGGCCGCGCCCCGTATCGCGCCGACAGCGCAGCCCGCGCGAGCCCGGCCGAACTCCTCGATCCCCTGTCGAGCGCCAGCGTCCGGATCTCGCCCAGAGGCCGCTTCGCAAAGAGCTTAATCGTCCCGACCGCGCCCTGGCAGGATATCGAAACTCCCGGCGCGATGGCGTCGCCGACCCCCTGCAAGTACGACGCTACGGGAATCAGCGCGACGTCGTATCGGCCGGCGCTGAGGCCTTCCGCCAGCGCGGATGGCACGTCACACGTGACCGCCAGCCCCGGCACGTCGTCCAGCCCGCGCAGCAGGGGAACGGTGTTCAGGAATTCAACA
>CAZKUN010000060.1:0-8291 GCA_964555935.1 uncultured Armatimonadia bacterium
CCGGGCGGCTTCGATTCGCCAGACAGGGCGCGTCGCGGAAGCGCCCCTCCCCCCTTGCGCAAACGGGACGACGGCTGTCGGGGTTGAAACCCCTCCTACAGTGTACAACGCGGGAGTGGGTGGCAAGAGCGGCACTGGGTGGGACTAGCGAGGGTGAATCTGTCGCAGCTAAAGCGGCTCCTACACGGAGGGTTATACGGCGACGGAGGACGGATGCGCAAGGGAGATGGCGTCCACTGCGCGACGCGGGAGTGGGTAGCAAGAGCGGCATTGGGCGGGACTAGCGAGGGTGAATCTGTCGCAGCTAAAGCAGCTCCTACACGGAGGGTTCTACGGCGGCGAGACTAGGGGGCCCACTCGGGCGAGCGTTCGGCCTCGGTGTCGTTGGTGAGCCGCTCGGAGGGCTTGCCGGGCTTGGCGGGTTGGAGCCACAGGTCGATCTGGCGGTCGACCATGCCGATGATCACGAGCGAATTGCCGTCGGGTGACCAGGCGGCGGAGTGGTCATCTCCCCCACACCCGTCCACCATCTCGCCGACTTCAGAGAGGTCCTTGGCGATGTAGAAGCGATACTTGCCGGACTGGTTCGACCGGTAAACGAGCCTATCGCCTGAGGGCGAGAAGCGGATCCTATCCCCGCCCGCCGGACCGGGCGAGTACTCGACGAACTCCTCGGTCGCCACGTCGAACAGGTGGGCGCGAGGCTCAGGCATTTCGTCAGAACCCGCAAGTTGGACGATGACGTGCTTGCCATCGGGCGACCAGCCCTCAATCGACACGCCGCCCCGCAGCCACCGGCTGTGCTCGCGCTCCTCGCCGGTTGCGATGTCCAGGATGTAGAGCGTGTCGTCCTCGCGGTCAAGCGCGCGCGAGCCGCTGCGCAAGAAGGCGATCCGCGTACCATCAGGACTCCACGCGCCCGGCCAGTCGTCCCTGGGCAGGTTCTTCAGGTCGCTCTCGGGCACATCGATGTTGGTGAGGCGCTTGCCAGTGCGGGTTTGCAGGTCGAGCAACCACAGGCTGTGGTAATCGCCGACGACGGCCTGTGGACCGTCGGGCGCTAGAAGAGGCGCTCCCCAAAGATCATCAGGGACGCCCTCGAAGTGGAGCGTCTCAACCGTGCCATCCGCGGCGCTCCAGATGCGGAATGCATCGGTCGCGCGTATCTGCGCCTGGCCAATCAGCCCGCGGCCAACGGGGAGCCACGTCGCTCCGCCTTTCAGATCCCCAGCGGGCTTGGACTCATCGGTCGCCAGGTCGAGCACGTACTGCTCGCCAGCGCCGCCGCGGCTGAAGGCGATGAGACCGGAACGAGAGGCGGCGCTCGCCCCACCGGCCGGATCAGACGACACGGCGGTGGACGGCTCGTCCTTCGCGCAGCCCGTGAACAACAGGATGGTGGTCACCAAAGCCAACGCGCAGCTCAATGCCAGTCGACGCATGCTTGCCATTCTCCCAAGGGTATCGCGATCTCCCCAATGTCACAACGCTCGCAGACGGGAGCTTCCTCCCGGAAGCCCCGCAGAAGGGGCCCATCTCTAGTTTGCGGAAACGAGGCCAGGACTGTCGGGGCTGAGACCCCTCCTACAGTGGACGGCGTGGTATTCACGGTCAAGGAGATTCTCCATGCTCTATGCGGCGTTGTGTGCTCAGGCGCAGGCGATATCGACAGGATCAGTGGCGGTGCCCATGGCGCCGACGGAGTGGCAACAGACGCTGCCAGAGAGGCGCGAAGATTGGCTCGAGATGCTGGGCTTGTGGCCGCTGCCGGAGCGGACGCCGCTTGAGGCAACGGTAACGGGAACGCTCGACAGAGGCAACTACGTGGTCGAGAAAGTGCATTTCCAGAGCCTGCCCGGGTGCTACGTGCCAGGGAACATCTACCGGCCGAAGGATGTGGACGGGCCGCTGCCGGCGGTGGTGTATCTGTGCGGGCACACGAAGGGCAAAGTGAACGCGCAGTATCAGGCCAATCCGCGTTGGTTTGGCGAGCATGGGTACGTCGCGATCGTGCTGGATCCAATACAGCTCGGTGAGGCGCAAGGCTACCACCACGGGGTCTACACCAGGGGCCGATGGGACTGGTATAGCCGGGGCTACACGCCCGCGGGGACCGAGGTCTGGAACGCGATGCGGGCGATCGACTACCTGTTGACGCGCGACGATGTCGACGCCGAGCGGATAGGAGTGACGGGGCTGTCTGGCGGCGGCGCGATGAGCTGGTTCCTCGGCGCGGCGGATGAGCGGGTGAAGTGCGTGGTGCCGGTCTGTCAGACGGGGAGCATCGAGCATATCGTCTGTGACCGCGCGACGGATGGGCACTGTGACTGCGCGTTTTGGATTAACTACCAGCGATGGTGTACGCCTGACCTTGGCGCGCTAATCGCGCCGAGAGCGTTGCTGGTGGCGGCGGGAACGGAGGACACGCTCTGGCGGCCCTACGCGTTCCGCAGCGCGATGCTGCGGATCAAACATCAGTATGCGGCCCTGGGAGTCGGAGACAGCACGCGGCTGGTGGAGGATGTCTCGCCGCATGGGTACACGCCGATGCTGCGGAAGGCGATCTTCGAGTGGTTCAACGCGCATCTGAAGGGCGATCCGACGCCGGTTGAGGATGACATCACCGAATACGTTGAGCCGGAGGAGAACCTGCTCGTGTTCGGCGGGACGCTGCCCGAGGATGATGTGATGGAGACGGTTGAGGAGCAACTCATCACCTACGCGGACCCGGCACAGCCGGAGAGCAAGGCCGGGTGGAAGAAGCACGCGGAAGCGGCCCTCGCCCGGATGGGAGAGACGACCTTCGCGCACATCCCCGCTGACCGCACGCCGGAGCTGGTGGAGCATCGGAGAGATGGGGTCTCGGGCAACACGACGTTCGCGTCGTTCAGATTCAACACGAATGACGGCCTGACGCTGAAGGCCACGACATCGCTACGCGTGGACCGGGAAGAGCGCCTGCCGATGGTGGCGCACGCGCTGCCGGAGGATGCGAGGACAGGCTTCGCGGGCGGGAGCGGGTCCCGGCCGCGCGTGAACGCGGAGACGCTGTGCGTCGAGGTGCGGAACACGGGAGCGACATCGACGGGGCCGGGGTATCTCTGGACAGCGCGGCGAGCGTACCCGATGATTGGCCAGACGCTGCCGGAACGGCAGGTGAGCGACCTGCTGGCGGGGATCGCGCTGGCGAGGGATCAAGGGATCTGCGAAGACGTGGCAGTCTACGGGAACGGGCAGACGGCGGCGCTAGCGATCTACGCGGCGGTGCTGGACGAAGGCATCAGCGAGGTCATCATCGCGAATCCGCCGACGACGCACAAGAACCCGGAGACGGCGGAGTTCCTGGGCATTCTGCGCATCGGCGATCTTCCGCAGAATCTGGCGCTCGTATACCCGAGACCGATCACGTTCGTGGGCGAGATGCCGGAGGCGTATGAGTGGACGAAGAGCGTGTACGAACGGCTCGGGAAGGGCGAGTTGGTGAGGGTGGTCGAGAGCGTTGGGCAGTGGAAGGCGGAGGGGTGAGGAGGTTGGGGATGCCGGCTGAAAGCCGGCGGTCCAGTTGGGCAGCATTGGGAGAGAACCGGAACGTGGGAGCTTCGAGCCGACCAATGAGACCACTACTTCGAGTGCTATTGACGGGGGCGTGCGTGGCAGGATCAACGGCGGGGCTGGCGCAAGAACGGGGCGAGAACCTGCTGGTGGACTCGGGGTTTCAGGCGGGAGGCCAGTGGACCAAGACGGGACACGGATTCCAGGTGGTGGACGAGGGGCGCGATGGCGGCCAGTGTATTCGGTGCGAATCGGATCTGAATGACCAGACCGCCGGCGCGATGCAGACCGTGACATTCGACCCGCCGATTAAGCATCCGTTCCAGGTGAGCGGGTGGAGCAAGGCCGAGAACGCCGCCGGCGCTGATTACTGTCTCTACATGGACGTGTGGTACGAGGATGGGACGAATCTGTGGGGCCAGCGGATGAGCTGGGAGGACGGCACTCACGGCTGGCAACGGATTGCGTACACGTTCGCGGTGGTGAAGCCCGTCACGAAGATCGAGTTTTTCGTCCTGTTCCGGCGGGCGACGGGCAAGGCGTGGTTCGATGACATGGCCCTGAGCCTGGCGCCGTTTGAGCTGGCGCGCGAGCGGGTCACGCCGAGCCTGTATGGCGGCAACAGCATCGATTACTCGGCGACGCTATCGCTGCCGGCGAAGTGGACGGCGTCGGTGCTGAGCGGGCGGGACGAGGTCTACTCGACCAGCGGCGAGGGAGCGGGCATCACGTTGAGCTGGGATGGGAAGGATGGCGGGGGCGAGGCGCTGCCCGGTGGCGAGTACGTGGTGCGGATTGAGGCGAGGGATGCGCTGCGGGATGAGCGGATGGCCCACGAGGCGACGACACGGACGAAATCGGGTAAGGGATTGGGGTATGTGGCGTGGGCGGAGAGCAGCATGAGGAGGGTGCTGATTGATTCGTTGCCGACGAATGCGACGGGGCAGGCGCCCCGTCGCCACGCGGCAAGGAAGGGCGCGGGTCTGGAGACCCGCAGGCACGGGTCCACCTTACGGCGAGCGGAGATTGCGCTGGCGGGGAATGAGTATGAGAGCTTCCAGGTGGCGATTCGGACGGCGCCTGGGAAGAGCTTGGATGGGTGCGTGGTGGAGATCACCGACCTGGAAGGCAAGCGCGGCGCGGTCATTAGGTCCGAGAACATCGAGTGGCACCAAGTTGGGTTCGTCAAGATGGACGAGCTGACGGCGCATCCGAAGATGACCCACGCGACGCCAGGCTGGTGGCCGGATCCGCTACTGACCGTGAGCGGGTTCGACATCCCCGGCGCGACGACGCAGGCAGTCTGGTTCACCGTGTATGCGCCACCGGGGACGCCCGCGGGCGAGTACAGGGGCGAGGTGACCGTCGCGCCCGAGAATGCAGAGTCGATTGTGACTCCGGTGCGGGCGACGGTGTATGGGTTTGATATCCCGACCGAGTCGAATCTGAAGACGGCGTTCGCGCTGATGGATGGGTTCCTGGAGAAGGTCTACGGCAAGCCGCTGACGCCGGAACTTCGGCAAGCGTACGGTGACTACGTGCTGAAACATCGGCTGAATCCGGACGACATCTCGCGGACCGATCCGCCGGCGCTCGAGGACCTGGAGCACTACTACGACAAGGGCTTGAACGCGTACAACGTGCTCAACATGGTCGAGCCACGCGGCGACGCGACGTGGCGGTGCTACTCAGACCTGCCGGCCTACACGCCGGAGTTCAAGCAGAGCCTCATCGACCAACTCGATCCGTACGTGGCGGAGCTTGAGAAGCGGGGCCTGAAGGACAAGGCGTATGTCTACACCTTCGACGAGCGCGGACCGGAGTTCAACCCGATTCTGACGGAGTACTTCGGGCTCATCAAGGAGCGCTACGGCATCCCCACGCTGACGACAGCGAAGGTGCCGCAGGACCCGGATGTGATGCGCGAGCTGAACGTTGACTGGAACTGCCCGGTATCGAGCGTGTATCACTTCGACGAGGCCGAGAAATGTCGCGCGGCTGGGCAACAGGTGTGGACCTACGTGTGCCTTGGGCCAAGGTATCCGTTCGCGAACTTCCTGGCGGATGACCCGCTGGTCGAGGGCCGGGTGATCTGGTGGCAGAGCTATCAGCAGAAGATCGATGGGTTCCTGTACTGGGGGCTGAATATCTGGAGCCGAGAGAACAACGACTACCAGATCGATCCGGAGGTCGATGGCCCGAGGCTGAAATGGAGCATCACCACCGGCGGACGGTGGTCGGCATTGCACGGCGATGGCGAGCTGCTGTATGCGGGGAAAGACGGCCCGATCGGCAGCATCCGGCTGGCGAATCTGAGGGATGGGCTGGAGGACTACGAGTACCTCTATCGACTGGCGGAGCTGACAGACCTCGAGACCGCGCGCGAGGCGTGTGAACCGGTCACGACGAGTCTGACGAGCTTCACGCGGGAGCCGGACGTGGTGTTGAAGCAGAGGGCCGCGATTGCGAGAGAAATCGAGAAGGGCGCGCGCTAATGGACCTGGACAAGCTTGGCACGGAGAGCGTGCACCCCGACAGCATCGGCATTCACGAGAAGTCGGCGCTGGAGATTGTGGAGCTTATCAACCGCGAGGACCGGAAGGTGGCGGAGGCGGCTGGTGAGGAGTTGGTGAGCATCGCGCGGATCGTGGAGATGGCGGCGGAGCGGCTGGGAAATGGTGGGCGGATGTTCTATGTTGGCTGCGGGACGAGCGGGCGACTGGGGGTGCTGGATGCCTCGGAGTGCCCGCCGACATTTGGTGTGGATCCCGAGTTGGTGCAAGGCGTCATCGCCGGTGGCGAGAAGGCCCTGGTGAAGTCGAGCGAGGGCATGGAGGATGATCCGGAAACGGCGGGACGCGATCTGGAGGCAAGGGGTTGCTGCGAGAAGGACCTGGTGATCGGCATCAGTGCGAGCGGCCGGACGCCGTATGTGATCGGCGCGCTGCAGTGGGCGCGGGAGCGCGGCATCGCGACAGCGGCCATCGCCTGCAATCGACCGGCCGAGCACGACGCCTTCGCCGACACGCACGTGAACGTCGTCTGCGGGCCGGAGGTGGTCTCGGGATCAACGCGGATGAAGAGCGGCACGGCGCAGAAGATGGTGCTGAACATGATCTCGACGGGCACGATGGTCCGACTGGGGCACGTCCGCGACGGACGGATGATCAACGTGCGCGCCACCAACGTGAAGCTACGCGAGCGCGCGGCGCGGATCATCATGGATGCGGCAGGAGTCGACCAAGCAGCGGCGGAGGCGGCGCTCGACGAGCATGAGGGGGATGTCGAGGCGGCGATTAACTCGCTTCAAGGACGGTGACGGAGGATGCTACAGGTGCTGATACTAATGGCGACGATGGCGCCCGATGCGCGGGCAGACGGCTTCGTGTTGTGGCAGCTTCCCAATCAGACGCCGACGCAGATGATGTCGTATGTGATCCGGACGACGACCGGCGAGACCATCGTCATCGACGGCGGGATGGTGGGCGACACGGCGTACTTGCGCGGCTTCTTGGCGGCGCTGGGCAACCATGTCACTGCGTGGTTCTTCAGCCACCCGCATCTGGACCACGTCGACGCGCCGGTTGAGATCATCGCGGACCCGCGCGGCGTTGCGATCGACGCGATCTACGGCTCCAACCCACCGGACGAGTGGATGGTCGCCCACTGCTCAGAACAGGAGATCGAAACCGCGCGGAGCGTGCGCGAGGCCGTGCCGGGTCTGATCGATCTCGAGTTGGGGCAGGAGATGATGATCGATGGGGTGCGGATCGAGGTGCTGGGCATCCGCAATCCGGACATCACGGCAAACCCGATCAACAATCAGAGCATCATCCTGCGCGTGTCGGATGATACGAAGTCGGTGCTGTTCACGGGGGACCTTGGCGTGGAGGCCGGAGAGAAAGCTCTGCAAGGGCCATACGCGGATCGCCTGCAGGCCGACTACGTTCAGATGGCGCATCACGGGCAACATGGGGTGAATGAGGCGTTCTACCAACACGTCGGCGCGAAGTACTGCCTCTGGCCAACACCGGATTGGCTGTGGGAGAATGACGACGGCGGCGGGCCTGACTCCGGCCCGTGGCAGACGCTCGTGGTGCGCGAGTGGATGTCTCGATTGGACATCAGGAAGCACTACGTCATGGCCGACGGCTTGCATCGGATTGACTGAGTCATAGTGCGGATCACGAAGGAGCATCCGCGCTTGGGGACGAATAGGCCCTGCCTACCGCACTTGATTGACAGCAACCCAGACCCTGAAAGAAAACGGCGGCGGGCAAGAATGCCCGCCCCACGCGCACACCTGGGAGGGTGAATTCTCAATGTCAAAACCGAAAGTCTTCGTTGCGCGCCTCATACCCGAAGCCGGGCTCGATATGGTCCTCGCCGAGACGGACGCCGAAGTCTGGCAGGAACAGCTTCCGCCGTCGCGCGAGGTTATCCTGGAGAAGGTCGCCGACAAGGACGGCCTGCTTTCGCTACTGACCGACAAAGTCGACGGCGAGGTCATGGATGCAGCGCCGAATCTGAAGGTCATCAGCAACTACGCCGTGGGCTTCGACAACATCACCGTGCCGGATGCCACCGCGAGGAAGATCCCCGTCGGCAACACGCCAGGCGTCCTCACCGAGACAACCGCGGAGATGGCCTGGTCGCTGCTGATGAGCGTCGCCCGCCGGATCGTCGAGGGCGACAAGTACACGCGCGCGCGCCAGTGGAAAACATGGGAGCCGAAGCTT